>CAMVHE010000072.1 GCA_947167215.1 uncultured Clostridia bacterium | reverse complement strand
ACGGAACCCACCGGTATCGCTTTTGCCCGTTTTCGATGCAAAAGGACGATACCGTATGGTACCGCCCCTCCCCGGAGCCAGCGGGCGCTCGGGTCGCACCTCTGCGTTGCCCTATCCTCCACTGCTGACGATTGGAGTCTAGCACTATTTTCTCAGGTTTTCAACGGTAGTAAATTCACGTGTCCTTGACAAGGGGAGCACATTAGAGGTAATCTGTTTTCCTGACTCGAAAAGGATAACGACATGGTTCCTGTAATGGATCGTAAGGCAGCAGATTACCAGCAGTATAGTCGCAAGTTTCGATTTAAAACTACATATTAATACCGCATAAAGCTAGCAGATGAAAGCCTTTATGCGGTTTTTATGTTCGATTGTGAAACTCTCGCCAGGTAACAGAAAAATGAACAGGAGAGATCCCTGCGGTATAATTCCGTTGGATGTGTTGGAGCTGCTTCTTTATGGATCTGATTTCCGAGAAGAAAATGCGAGGTATGCACAGTGCATTGGAAGGACAGTGATCAGGAGGCTTCGGGTGATTCGGGAAAAGCTGATTCTGCAGCGAAAACAGACTGTTGAATGCGGTTAATAAAATCATCTGGAAATCTCTCCATCGAATGCTTTTCCCTTCCGTGTTGTTCTTTTCATGCTCTGATTATCATGATATAATTTCCGCAAGGCAAATACTGCTTTTCCGTAACGGGGAGATTAATGGATGAATCTGATTAAAAAGTGGAGCTCCATGAGCCTGATTCTTCGAATTCTGACTGGTCTGGTGATTGGAGCGGCTTTGGGCTTTATTGTGCCGAAGGCTGCCTGGATCGGTGTGCCGGGAGAATTGTTTGTTGGTGCTCTGAAGGCGATTGCGTCGATTCTGGTATTTGTTCTGGTGGCCGCATCTCTGGCGAATTCTCAGGGGGGCGATATGAAGAAGTTCAGAACGGTTGTCAGCCTCTATCTGTTTAGTACGCTGTGCGCAGCCATTAATCCGTGTTCACCAGCTTTGCCTTCAAGGTGACCATTCCGCTGACAGGACTTGATGCTGTGGACACATCTGTTGCGCCACAGGGAATGTCGGAAGTAGTGTTTAACCTGCTAAGGAGCTTTGTCGTTAATCCCATAGAAGCGCTGGCGAGTGCCAACTATATCGGCATCCTGTTCTGGGCAATACTGGGGATTGCACTGAAAAAGGCTTCACCGGCCACCAAGGGCATGCTGGAGGATGTGTCCAGCGCTGTTTCTGCCGTGGTAAGATGGGTCATCAATTGTGCCCCCTTAGGCATTCTTGGTTTGATGTACACAGCCGTTGCTTCCAGCGGAACAGAGATTTTCATACAGTACGGTGAATTAATTGCGTTGCTGGTGGGAACCATGCTGCTTGTGGCTCTGGTCATCAATCCGCTTATTGTTGGCATTGCTCTTCGGCAGAATCCCTATCCTCTGGTGTTTCGCTGTCTGCGTAAGAGTGGGGTTACCGCGTTCTTCACGCGCAGCTCCGCAGCAAATATTCCGGTGAATATGGAGCTGTGCAGGGAACTGGGACTGGATGAAAACCTGTATTCAGTATCCATACCGCTAGGCGCTACAATCAACATGGATGGTGCGGCGGTGACCATCACAGTTTTTTCACTGGTTGCTGCTTTTACTGCAGGTATTCCAGTGACCATTCCCATGGCTGTTTTTCTGAGCGTTGTAGCTACTTTTTCCGCCTGCGGCACCTCAGGTGTGGCGGGTGGGTCACTGATGCTGGTACCCTTGGGCTGTTCGCTGTTCGGCATTTCCGGCGATGTTGCCATGCAACTGGTAGACGTTGGATTTATCATCAGCGTCATACAGGACTCTTTGGAGACGGCACTGAATTCTTCCGGAGACGTGCTGTTTACTGCTACTGCTGAGTTCCGCGAATGGAAAAAACAGGGAAGAAAACTCCCTATGTAAGTGAGGCGTGACGATGAAAACAATCAAGAGTGTATATAAAATCGGAAACGGGCCTTCCAGTTCCCATACTGTCGGTCCCTTCCGTGCTGCACAGATTTTTGGACAACGCTGGCCTGAAGCGGACGAATACAAAGTTACACTTTTTGGTTCTCTTGCATTTACAGGCGAAGGCCACGGTACCGGCAAGGCAATACTCTCTGCGCTTCCAAGAGCACAGGTGGCCTTCAACCGGGAGGAAAAAGATCTTCCACACCCCAATACCATGCTGTTTGAGGCCTACAGGGAAGGCAGGCTTATCGGTTCCAATCGTATATTCAGCATTGGCGGAGGTTCGATCCGCATTGAAGGGGAAACTTCGGACGATGATAAAGAGGTTTATCCGCAGCGGAATTTTACGGAAATCCTCCAGATCTGCAAACGTCACAGTTTGAATCTGGCTCAGTTTATCTATCGAATGGAAGATGACGGACTACGGGATTATCTGAAAACGGTTTGGGAGGCTATGAAGGATGCCATCATGCGCGGTCTCAGAGCAGAGGGGACGCTTCCGGGTGGACTTGGAGTGGCTCGAAAGGCCGGACTGCTGTATAAGAAACGCTGTTATAACGAGAGTGCAGACGTTACCATGAACCGCGTCATTGCTGCTTACGCCTATGCGGTCAGCGAGGAGAATGCAGATGAGCATATCGTGGTCACGGCTCCTACCTGCGGAAGTTGCGGCGTGCTGCCTTCGGTGCTGTATTACATGCATGCAGAACGGGGCTTTCCGGAAGAAGAAATACTGGATGCACTGGCGGTTGCGGGATTGATTGGCAATGTGATTCGTACCAATGCTTCCATATCCGGCGCAGAATGCGGATGCCAGGCTGAAATCGGAAGCGCATGTTCTATGACTGCTGCAGCACTGGCATCAATGTATGGCATGAATATAGACCAGATTGAGTATGCTGCAGAGATTGCGATGGAGCACAACCTTGGGCTGACCTGTGATCCGGTAAAGGGACTTGTGCAGATTCCATGCATTGAACGCAACGCCGTTGCCGCGATGAGGTCCATCAGTTCTGTCAATCTTTCCAGGTTTCTGTTTGCTACTCGCAAGATATCCTTCGATGAGGTGGTTGCCACCATGTACCGTACCGGCAAGGATATGGATGAGAAGTATCGTGAAACTTCCCATGGAGGGCTGGCTCAGATCTATTACGGGGTATAAAACACATTGGGAGGGAAGCACCGAACAAATAATCGCATTCTCAAATAAAAGGAAGAGTTCAAAGAGGCAGATGTCATTTGTGACATCTGCCTCTTTGTTGTAACCATTCAAGAAAAGAATGAATAGCTTCTCAGAATTTCCGTGCAGACCGTCCATTCTTTCTTCCTTCGAATTACCGGCTTTGCCTCTTCCTGCTCAATTGGGAGTCAGACTTTAGCGGCTGATGGAAGTGGTTTATTTTTTCGGTGAGAAATCCGGCTGATAATCCTTGAAGTGCCGGAAAACTTCATCGGTCAGCTGTTTTCCCAGCAGTTTTTCCCACCACTGAGGCATCCGGTGATCAGCGCAGACAATGTACTGTTCGCCAATTTTGAATCCCGAGGTGAATTGTGCGCTGAAGCTGGTGCCGGAACGGTCTCCTTCACAAATCAGGCCAAGGACTTTGTAATCTCCACCATGAGGGGTATCCAGGACGCACATCCCAGTGCAAGACGGTATTCCGCATACCGCCTGCGGTTTCTTCTGCTCATTGAAAAAACGCTGAAACCATGTGCCTGGAAGGCTTTCCATTGGTGTCCATCCAGAAATTGCCGGAACGGATGCCATTATACTTGAGGCGCCTCCCTTTCAAAGGGATACACCAGACCCATCTGTCTGCGGCATTCGTCCATCAGCTCCATGACATCAAGGGTAGCCTGATGAGGAACATATCTGCTTTCCTTCAGCCCCTCGCGTATTTCAGAAGCTACCAGGTCGAATTCATTCAGCATTCTTCCGCTGGCTTTCAGTTTTTCATTTCTTCCCTGATATCGGCAGAGCTTTACGCTATTTGCCATATGATAGAAAAGCAGCTTGGTCTTCGCTTTTGTTCCCCTGATTCGAAGTATTTCCAGTCCTTTGTAATCCAGCATGGAAACGGAGATTTTGCATGTTTTGCCTCCGGGGTAAGTAAGAAGGATTTCCTCATCGGTATCAATGCCGCCACGCAGATTGCCTTTGCACTGAATAGAGAGAGGCTTCCCCAATAAACGATAAACATAGGTCAGGGGATAGATTCCGATATCCAGTAATGCTCCTCCGGCAAGGTTTGGATCCGAGAGACGTGGCGCATAATAAATGCTTTTCAGATGGTAGGTCATGCTGAAAGATTCAATGTCACCGTATTCTCCGTCATCCATCCACTTTTTTACCTGATTTGCAATGGGGGAGAACCAGGTCCACATTGCTTCCGTGAAATAAATTCCTTTTTCTCTGCTTCGCTGGATTATTTCTTTTGCTTTTTTAGCATCCGTGGTGATGGGCTTCTCGCATAGAACGGGTTTGCTGAGTTCAAGCGCCTGCAATGCATATTCGGCGTGGCTGGTGTGAGGCGTTACAATATATACGCCGTCCACGTCGGAACGTGTCATGGCCTCCTCAGCAGATGCAGCGGGAAAAGCATCGTACTGATTGGCAAAAGCCGCACATTTTTCCGGATTGCGTGTATAGACTGCGGCGATTTTGTGACGCCCGGATGCCGTGATCTCTTTGGCTACCTGTTTTGCAAGGGTTCCTGATCCGATAAATGCCCAGTTGAATTCGTTGCTCATAAGTATGCCTCCCTGTGGTAAATGTTTCTTTGCTGCGTCGGCCAGAAGGATCCGCGATTGGCGGGAATCTAGAATGATTGTTGAATTGTTGTTTCGCACTGCTTCATATGTTCTCCATGCCTCCGTAATGGGCCGTATAATTTGCCTTCATCCTGTTGAGAGGGAAGCAAGGAACTGGAGCAAGCGGAAAATGATTTCTCGCCTTTCCGGGTGACGGAAAAGGTTTCAAACCGTTATTATCAGACAGCAGAATAGTGATTCTCGCGGAGATCACCAGCCCGGTTTTCTCAGATGGAAGCGGAGATGGATTTTCATCTCCATTGACCTTGGATGTTTTCCGTTTTGGTTCAGGTTCCACGGACTTCCCGGCCGGGCGGTGCTTCAAGCATCTATCTTTTACTCCTTCAAAGGAAATAGAACCTTTCTTCGCAGTCAGGTCCACATGAGGCGGTAAATGCTGCAGCCCAAATACCGGCAGGAGTCTGGAAGCTGACGGCTGTCTACCTGGACGGAAACGGTATTCCCATCTTTATGAAACAAAACGGTGATATCAACGGTTAGTCTGATGTTTCCATTGCAGAAAGTCCATTATTAAAAGGGTTGAAGGTTTCATTGCCTGGAATCATGAAGAAAGAGGAAGTATCCAGATGATAATCCATTTCTTGAATGCAAAGCAGCATCTGCCCTTCTGAAGCAGATTATCAAGAGTCTTCCGGAGGGAAAACTCGTTCGTAGATATGTTTTCAGGAAGCCTGCAGAATCACTTGCAACAGCGCCTGTGAAGCTGGACGGAAAACCATATTCTGCGGGTAGACGACAAAAACTTCAAAAGGAAGCGGTGGAATCCTACTATACAGCTGTAATCCGGTATCATTTGCCATGCTTTGAAGCACAAAGGCACAGCCCTGATCAGCACAGACAGCAGCCAGTCCCGTCTGGAAGGAAGGAGCCTCCAGAACTGTATGAAATGCAACACTGTTCTGTGCAAGCCACTGTTCTTCCATGGCTCGCAGACCGGTTCCGGCCTGATGCATGAAAATGGTATCGGTGTTTCTTTTATTTTCCGGGTTGATTACTGCCAGTGCATCTGAGTGAAGCAGTACATATTCAAGCCCGGCAAGACGCTTTCCGGATGATATCAGGATACCGATCCCTTTTTCTCCGGAGGCCAGGATAGACTGAATTTTATCTGCACTCTCATAGAATATATGCACCTGAACATTCGGGTGTTCTTTGTGAAAGGGAGGCAGAATCCGCTCTGAAAGCTGTTTTGCATAGGGATAATCTATGTAAATTCTCAGGGTGTTCTTCTTTTCTGCCAGCATGGTCTGGAGGTCGTTCTCCAGTTCGCTTTCCAGGTGCAGAATATTCTGAGCACCGTTGATATATATGCGTCCGGCTTCGGTGAGCACCATGCCCTCCTTTTGCCTTACAAAAAGCGGGGTTCCGATTTTTTTCTCAATTTTTTTCAGATGTCGAGACAATACGGGCTGTGTCAGATAGAATTGGTCTGCAGCACGGGAAATGGAGTGTTCTTTGGAGATGGCGATAATATACTCCAGTACTTTGGTATTCATGGCTGTCCCTCCGAAAGGGGATCCTCCGGACTGAATTCCCGTATTATTTCTATCAAATCCGCTGTTTCGATGCGTATGCCTCCGATGGATTGGGGCTGCTTATTCAGCAGATAAATCATGAAACGTTCTGGCTGACTGAAAACATGGGAAGGTTTTGCAATCACGGCATTATAGGAATAAGGAGGATTTTTTAATCTGTAATAGGAAAGGGTAGGATCATTCCGGTAACGCAGAAAACCTATACCGCATCCTTTGCGGATCAGCATGGTGAGCATGTTGATGTTTGGCGTGGAAAATGACACTGTTGGACGGAATCCCGCCTGATTGAAGAGGGATTCCATTACATAGTAAGTAGAGGTATTGGATGTGGAACGGACAAAGACTTCATCCTGAAAATCACGCAGATCGGCAATCGGAAGCTCTTCGAAGGAGTTAGCCTTCTGGGCCTTTGGATGATAGGAAGGCAAAGCCAGAACAAACTCATCCCGGTAAAATGTTATCGTTTTAAATTCTGCAGCCTGTTCTTCGTTCATTCCGGTCATGGCGATCGAAATTTCCCCGGTGCGTATTTTTTCACGAAGCTGATAGGAATACCCCTCATGGGGGACGAGCTGAATGCCGGGGTAACGCTGATTAAATTCCAGTGCGCATTCTGCAAGCATCAGGGCACCGGTGTGGGCGGAAATTCCCATGTGTAATTCCTGCTGCGGACCTTTGCCGAGCATCTGAATGGTGCTGTTGGTACGTTCAATGACGTTCAGAATGTCCTGAGCACCCTTCAGGTAGCGCCGCCCGGCTTCTGTAGGGTACAGTTTTTGACGGATTCGGAAAAACAAGGGCATTCCAATGCTCTTTTCGAGTTCCGACAAATAACTGCTCAGTGCCTGCTGTGAGACTTCCAGGTGGCGCGAGGCGGAAGAAAGGCTTCCATAGGAGGCGATGGCGATAAAATAAGGCAGCTGATCCAGATTCATAGTGTTTACCAACCTACAAATTTTGGGCATATCATATACAATTAATTGGGAATTGTCAATCTCAGCAAGGAACGGGTAATATAGCAGTGTCGTCAATGAGAGTTACCTGAAAATGACAACAGAATACAGAAAGGAAGTACCTGCAATGAAGAAAATTTTAGCTATCCTGCTCGTATCCATCCTGAGCCTGAGCTGTGTCTCCGCGTTATGCGAAGCTTCCGCCAGCAACTGGCCTGCCGGCAACATTACGCTGGATGTGCCCGCAAGCCCCGGCGGCGGTACGGACATGGTGGCACGCGTATTTTCTCAGACAATGACGGAAGTCACCGGCAAGAACTTTGTAGTGGTCAATGATAACAGCGGCGGCGGCACCGTTCTCTCTGAAAAGATCCGCAATGGAAAACCGGATGGGAATGAGCTCCTGTTTACCAATACCGGAATGTGCCGCGTTATTGCTGACGGTACCTATCCTCATCCCTTTGATGAATTCACCGTTCTGGGATGTGTTACCACCCAGGGCAGGGAAACCGGAGGAATTTGGGTCAAGGCAGATTCCCAGTTCAAGACGCTGTCTGATCTGGTGGAATATGGCAAGACCAATGGCCTGCTTGCTGGCGTGAACGGCACTGCAGGCATGTCTACCCAGGTGCTGTTTGACAACCAGGTAGGCATCGATACGATCATGGTGGATGCAGGACCGGATGCTGACCGCATTACGGCGCTGATGGGCGGCAACATCGATGTTTGCTTCATCAATACTGTCTCTGCCAAGGCTTATGCGGAATCCGGCGATCTTCGCTGCCTGGTGGTCCTTGGAGAAGAACGCAGCGAGTTCATGCCTGATGTGCCCACCATGGTGGAAGAAGGCTATGAAGCAGTGTATCCTGGCATGTATATTCTGCTTTGCGGAGCACCGGGAATGGATGCCAACGACGTGGCAAAAATCAGTGAGACCCTGAAGATGGCCAGTGAAAACGAAAATCTGAAAGAGAGCTATGCCAAGCTTGGTATGGAGTGGGAATACAAGACTCCCGAAGAAACCATGGAAATCATTCAGCAGTGCCAGGTTGACGCTAATGCTGCCTTCCAGCTGCTGGTAGACAAGGGCCTGATGTAAAATTCAATCATTCCATTTTCAAGGAGCCCTGCCGGCCCATGCAACAGGGAAGGCAGGGCTCCTGTTTGTAAGAATCACCGCTTGAAAGGGTGTAAAACATGACAAAAGATCGTTTCACCGGCCTGATTTCGCTGATTCTTGGAATCTGCGTGGCTTTCAGTGCTTATCAGCTGCCCAACAGCAAGATGCCCGGAGATATTGGACCGAAAGCATTCCCATATATCACTGCGGCACTGTTGATTATCTGCGGCATTGGGCTGCTGATTACCGGGAATAAGAAGTCCGCGCCCGTTTATAATAAAGAACAGACGAAGAGGCTCGCACTGGTGATTGGCGTGATCCTGGCGTATATCATCGCCATGGATCTGATCGGATTCCTGATTCCTACCTTTGTGACTGCGTTCCTGCTGTGCACCATGTTTGCAAAGGGCAAAACAGATGTTGCATTGTGGAAAAGACTTTTGTTTGCAGCACTGGTGGACGGTGTAATTTACGTCAGTTTCACAGTGCTGCTGAATATGCAGCTGCCGCAGGGCATACTGTTGTAAGAGAGGAGCGGGAAAAATGTCAGAGATATTCGCTGCTTTGGCAGTTCTGTTTACGCCTCAGTGCCTTCTGTTCTGCTTTCTGGGATGCTTCATCGGCCTGGTTCTGGGTGCAATCCCCGGCCTGTCCGGCGGCATGGCACTGACCATAATGTTGCCGCTGTCCTTCGGAATGGATTCCAACATTGCCATTGCCATGCTGATCAGCGTGTGGATCGGCAGCTGCTCCGGCGGCTTTATCGGGTCAGTTCTCCTGGGAATCCCCGGCACTGCTTCTTCTATGGCAACCTGTTATGATGGGTTTGCCATGACGAAGAAAGGGGAGGTCACCCGTGCGCTGTCGATAGGAACGGTCTCCAACTTTCTGGGAACGGTGCCCTCTATTATCATTGCAATGGTAGCATGCCCCATCATTTCGGCCTTTGCGCTTAAAATGGGCCCATGGGAGTATTTTGCATTGTCGCTGATGGCGATCACCCTGGTGATCAGCCTCAGCAAAGGAAACATTCTGAAGGGATTTATCGGTGCAGGTCTCGGCCTGCTTGCGACGCAGGTGGGCAATGCTCCCATTTCTTCCACGCCGCGTTTCACCTTTGGCAGCTATAATCTTACCGGTGGCTTTAATATGATTGCAGTCATTGTAGGCCTGTTTGCCGGAGCAATGATCATGATGGACTATGCAAAAGGCTCCACCGGTGCATCCGGGACATTCAATGGAAAAATCGGAAAATTCGTGTTCCCAGGAAAAGACTTTGCGAAGAATGTAATCAATGTAATCCGCAGTTTTTTGATCGGCCTTGGCATCGGTTTTCTGCCGGGTTTGGGTGCGGCATTGTCGAACATTGTTTCTTATGCCATGGCAAAGAACGGTTCCAAGCATCCGGAGGAGTTTGGCAATGGATGCCCTGATGGCATCATTGCTCCGGAAGTTGCCAATAATGCTTCCATTGGAGGAGCCATTATACCCATGGTTTCCCTGGGCATTCCCGGTGACGGAACTACGGCACTCCTGCTGGGAGGGCTGATCATCCATGGAATTGAGGCAGGTCCCCTGCTGCAGAAAAATCATCCGATATTCGTAAATATGATCTTTCTTGCGGCTGTGCTCGGCGCAATTTTCGCTTTGGTGGTGGAGATTGCCGGAATCCGCTACTTCCCACTGCTGCTGAAGGCACCATACCATTATCTGTATCCTGCTATTCTGGTGGTCAGTCTGGTGTCAGCATATGTCAATGCAAACAACATGTTTTCCATGTATGTACTGCTGGGATTTGCGTTATTGGGAATTTGGATGAATTATGCTGGAATACCAGCGACGCCATTTGTGCTATCCTATGTGTTGGGGTCAAATCTGGAAAGTTATTTCCGAAAAGCGGTCAGCTACTCTAGGGGCAACTTTACCACTTTCTTTACCCGGCCGGTGTCGTGTATACTGCTGGTGATCACAATACTGGCGGTGGTGTACCCCATTGTGAAGGAACAACTGGCAAAACGAAAATCAAATTGACGGAAAGCTTGAGGAAATAACATCAATGAGAATGGTACTGGATCCCGGAAAAGAGCGCAGGAGTATCAACTTTCTGGACAACATTCCTTTTTCTCATGTATATGATCTGGAAGGGAATCCTGTCGAACTGAGACTTTCTCTTATGGTGAAGAACGGCAACAGTGAAATGCGCCTGGCTTCCGGCAGGGATGATGAAGTGAGTGTCGGCAGACAGCCCGTGATTGTTTGGATCAATGGTGCCGGATGGCGGGGCTGCGACAAAAACCTGATGGCTGCGGAAATGATGTTTCTGGCAGAACGAGGGTTTGCAGTAGCTTTTATTGATTACCGCGGCAGCGACAAGGCGAAATTTCCCTGTCAGCTTCAGGACGTAAAAACTGCTGTGCGTTTTCTGCGTGCTCACGCAGATGAATATGGCCTGGATGCCACCCGGATCGGGACCATTGGACGTTCTGCAGGCGGTCATCTGTCAGCCTTTATGGCGATGAATCTGCCGGGGTATGATACGGAGGAGTGGAAAGAATACTCTTCCGAAGTGCAGGCTGCAGCGGACATGTTTGGCCCGGTTGATTTGGAAAAGCTGAATGATTTCTCTGCTGTTCTGCTTAAACAGCCCGGATACCGCTGGCAGCGGATGGAACAGACCCATGAAGGCAGTCTGCTGGGCGGTGATATGCGTACGCTCCGTGAACGCTGTCATGATGCCAGCCCCGTTCACTATATTAACGAAAAGACTTGTCCCATTGTTATTCTTCATGGGGATGAGGACCCGCTGGTTCCAGTGGAAATCAGCGAAAGTTTCTATCAGCAGTTGGTAGAAAAAGGACTTGAAAATCAATCTTTGCTGTATATTCTTCATCACGGCGGTCATGGCACACGGGAATTCTTCCAGGACATGACCAAGGGATTGATCTCAGATTTCTTTGAAAAATATCTGAAATAAACAGAATCTGTCCTATTCTGGCCGCTTTTACTTGATCTGAATAATAAAGCAGCGGCTGAAAATCTGGATCAGCTACTTTTTATTATTCCCTTTATGAGCAAAATGATGAAAAAATGATCAACGAATGGTGAAAGAAATGAGTTTATCTCCCGAACTGCGCGCCAGGATGGCGCGGGATATGCAGAGTAATCGCAAGTTTGACGGTGATACCGATATCCCGGCAGAATGCAGGGGTTTTGCCGGTTTGGCAACCATGGAAACCGTTGAAAGACCCAGTGTATGCGGATGGCCGTATAAGATCTATATCTTTACTGCCAAGCATAAGAAACCGTGCAGCCCGCTGCATATAAATATACATGGCGGCGGCTGGCTGATTGGACATATGCCAAATGATACTCTTTGGTGTGCATGGCTGGCTGAACAGATTGGGGGCGTAGTGGTGGATGTGGATTACACGACCACGGAATCTGCTTCTTTTCCAGTGCCGCTCGAACAATGCATGGATGCGGCAAGATATGCCTTTGATCACCTGGAAAGCTGGGACTGCGATCCGCGGAGAGTCTCTGCAGGCGGCTACTCAGCGGGAGGACAGCTGACAATGAGCATGGCCGTAGTATCTTGCATGCGTGGTGAGCCACTGCCATTCTGCATGCTGGTGAACGGTTACGGTCCGAACGAAATGCAATACGATGAAAAAGCAGCGAAGAGCGTCCCGGAATACTGGAAGACACAGGAATATCGTATGGCAGGATTCGGCGTGCTGATGAGCGATGACAACAAGGAAATGCTGTCAACCCCTGAAATTGATTTTATGGCGGCTTCTGAGGAGGTGCTTGCTGCACTTCCGCCTACCGTGATCCTGGGAGCAGCAAACGACGTTCTCCGCTTCCAGAACCTGGAACAGGCCAGGAGACTGGCTTCTCTTGGCGTTGAAGTAACCGTAAAAATATTTCCGGATACTTTTCACGGCTTTATTCCGCATTTCATGCCGCATTGGGAAGAAGCAGGAAAACTGATTGCGCACCGCATCATCACAACTTCAATGTAAAGGAAGAAAAAAAGATGAAGTACAGAATTCATCCTGGCAACGAGCGAAGAACGATCAACTTTATTGACAATATATGCTTTTCACATGTAAAAGATCTGGATGGTGCTCCACTCGACCTATATCTGTCTTTGATGGTACAGAATGGAAACAGTGAAATGCGTCTGGCTTCCGGACGGGATGATGAAGTGTCGACAGGACTGCAGCCTCTTATCGTGTGGATTAACGGTGCGGGTTGGCGCAGATGTGATAAGAATCTGATGTCTGCAGAACTCGAATACTTCGCAGAACAGGGGTATGCAGTGGCATTTATTCAGTACCGGCATTCTGGGCAGGGACACTTTCCTGCCCAGCTCATCGACTGTAAAACAGCTGTGCGTTATCTGCGCAGCCATGCCGCCATGTACGGGATTGATTCAGACCGAATCATCGCCATGGGCCGTTCTGCGGGAGGACATCTGGCGTCGTGGATGGCCATGAATACGGACGAATTTGACAGTGAGGAATGGGCAGATACCTCTTCCAGGGTACAGGCTGCCGTGGATTTCTTTGGCCCGGTGGATATCAGACAATGCAATCTGGTGGAAATTGAAAAGATGAAGGATCCGCACCACAGATGGCACCGCTTGGAGGAAACCCATGGAGGTGCGCTGCTGGGAGGCGATCCGGATACCATGATTGACCGCAGTGACGCAGCAAGTCCTATCCATGCCATCCATAAGAATATGGCTCCAATCATGATTCTGCATGGAGATCAGGATCCTCTCGTTCCCTTAGCTATAAGCGAAGATTTCTATGATCGACTGGTGGCAGCAGGCCTCGAAAACCAATCAGAACTCTGTGTAGTGGAAAACGGTGGGCACGGCACCAGGGAATTGTTCCAGGTAGAAGTGAAGGAACGGGTCGTCAGTTTTTTAAGGAAACATGTAAAGTAGAGCGGGAAGGACAAAGAAAGAAAGGTCTTTGTGCAAACCGCTGTTGTGAAAAATGGAAAGCGGAGGGAATCCGTATACTTTCATGGGACTTCCGAAGAAGGTTTTCCCTGGTAATTCTGTTTGGGACAGCCTGCTCAGTTGAACATCAGGACCTGCATCCTGATAAGATCAGAGAGTATTCCGCGGACAGTGAAACAGCAAGCAGAAGAATCTCTTAAAACAGAGAGCAGAAAAAAGTATAAGCTCGCAATACACGCAAAGCTCTGAAGGCACTGAAAAGTGCTTCAGAGCTTTTTGCTTTAATGGGAACTGTCAGGATCACTATCCCAAAGGAGGGAAGGTGCTGCCATGGTGAAGCAGATGTGCTTTAATATGTGCTTTCCTTGATTATGCTCATGAAGAGAAAAAAACGGTTCTTCTGGTTACCCATGAAAATGATGCTATGCATTATGCCGATCAGATTTACCACATGGAAAATGGAAATTTGAGCACAACTGTTTAACGATAATTCAATAGAATACGCCTGCTGTTTCAGCAGGCGTATTTTTTGGCTGGAACGAAAGGGCATTTCGGGATTGACATCCTTCCCTGCAGATGAAAAGCCAGGGGAAAGCTGCAGAGAGACAGATTGCAGAAAGGCAGGGGAATCGCTAAGAAGAATTGCTTGCAGTTCCTTGGAGAGTGTTCTTACATGTGTGGAAAGGGGAAAACATCTACTGTCGGTAAATGCAGACTGTTGCTTCTTGGAGGGCAGAGACGATTTCGTACTAAGTGTCGAAAATCATTCTTTTGGATGATGTGCAAGCCTGTTTTTTTTGATAAAATACGATTAAAGAGGTTTACCGATTGTGTGCGTAAAACCATTTAATGAGCAGAGACAATAAGTTTTTGCAGAAAGGATTTGGTGTCTTTGGAGGACGGAAAAATCAGGGTGCTGGTGGTTGACGACCACCTGATTACCCGGAGCTTCTTTGAGGGGACCGTCCGGAGCTCATCTGGATATGCTCTGGCGGCGTCCCTTGCGTCGGCACAGGAAGCAGTGGTTTGGTGCCGAACGCATTCCGTCGATCTGATCATTCTGGATGTGCTGATGAAGAGCGGAATAGATGGTTTGGCTGCTGCGCGGATCATCAAGCGAGAACATCCCGAAGTCAGGATCATACTGACCACTTCCACTGCAGAGGCCAGATGGTTGGAAGAAGCCAGAGAGATTGGCGCGGAAGCGTTCTGGTTCAAGAATTACGGAGATACACCATTGCTGGAAATTATGGACCGCACCATGGCAGGGGAACGAAACTATGTGGATGTGACTGCTGATATCCGCCTGGGACAGGCGACACGAGGGGAACTGACGGAGAGGGAGATGGATGTACTGCGGGAGCTGATTTCCTGTGCCCCGAATGAGCAGATTGCCGAACACCTTGGAGTCTCACTCAATACAGTAAAGACACACATACGGCATCTGCTGGAAAAGACAGGTTTTACGGACCGTCTGGAGTTGGCCATCAATGCATCAAAAACGGGAATTGTAGTAAGCGACAGAGAGCTGGCAAACCCAGAAACCAGGTAAAACAGGAAGAAATCAGACAGCAAAATGAGAAAACATTCCGATCTTCTTGGAATTCACTTTATGCTATATGCAAACAGGACAGACCCCTCACGGTATCCTGTGACTTGCATTTTGCGTTAAGAGACAGAAAGGGCATGAACTGGGCTCGCGGAAAAGAAGCCCGTTCAGAAGGTCATGTGCTTTTTGACGACAATATCGTAGAGTCATTAAAAAACAGGGAGCTGTTGTCATCAGTGTTATACGTGTTCACAAGTCTGCATGAACCTAAATGCTGCCTTTGATCTGGGAGAAGGCAGGAAGTATTGCCAACCCGGAGAACCAAATCGGAAAACCAAGAGATTTTGGGAACAGAATTCCCATACAGCACTTTTTCAAGGATAAAGAGACGACGTTCCGCGTAGTTACGGATTTGTCGTCTCTTTGTCATTTATCTGCCGAAAGCAGAATTATATCTTAAAGGGACTGCGCATAGAGAAAGGAATCCCCCTTCCTTACACAAATCTCTGCAGTTTTCATAGGGAAAAATGGACACTAACAGCAGTCCCCTGGAGCGGATTTTACCTGACGCCTTATTCTGCTTCGAACTTACTATCTTAATATCAGGAATTCTTTCTGGATACGGGGAAGCATACTGCAGAAAAAGACAATTGCAGGGAGAATGATAACAGCTAGTACGATGATGTATTTATATTTGCAGTACTGACCGCTTTGGAAATGTGAACTGATATGGAAATATTTAACATATTAAAAAACAGAATGATACTGCACGATAGAAGTGAGGTTCATTCTGCTCATGGGAATTATTATGCTGATATATGCAGAAAGCATGATATGAAAGATTCATTGTTTCCTGCAGCATCTTTTTCTGAGGAAAACAGGAGAAATACCGAATGCGTGACTGCCGGAATTTATACCAGGGAGGCAATTTTTTTTGCCAGGGCCATGATGGTCAGCATGGGGGGATTTCCCATGGAGCGGGGCAGGAGGGTGGCGTCCGCGATATACAGGTTATCCGGAAGGAGAGGGGAATGCAGGGAGGTCTTTTCATTTTCCGTGAGGGGCAGCATGCCGCCAGGATGACCGGCATTCAGAGTTCCCAGAAACTGGTCCTTCTCCTTTACACCCAGACGTTCCAGAATTTCCCTGCTCTTAGTGACTGCTCCTGCCATCCGGCGATGATCGGACGGAGTCATGCTTTTATCGATTTTTTTTCCGTCAGTGCTTCCCGTTTCGTCATCTGCCAGCTTTATCATGATGCTGGCAATATTCTTCATGGGGAGGCGCCAGTCAGGGTTGAAGAAAAAACTGAGATAGTCCATATATGGGGAAAGAATATAACCATCCTGCTGGCTGATAAAGGGCATCAGCAATTGATGATCCTGTGAAATGCCGGGCTGAGGGCCTGCTACGCAGAGTACAGGGTCTACAAATAAGGTGGGCTTACAGGCAATACCGGAGTTCTGGAGAATCACAGGAGTTCCGAGCCCGCCGGCAGCAAGAACCACAAGGTCAGCCTGGAAGTCTTTCCTTTTTCCATGATACAGGGCTGTAACCTTCTGTACCGTTCCGGCCTGTATCTCCAGACCGATAACCCGGCAGCCGGTGAGCAGTTCAGCTCCGCTGAGGACCGCTTGGTTCACCAGTGCGCGTGTATCCCATTTGGCTCCGGTGGGGCAACCTATGGCGCAGTGGCCGCATTCCACACACTGCAGTGCCTGCATCAGCTTGGGAGTTGGAGTCGGATTCAGTCCCATGGACTCAAACAGGCGGAACATGTCTTTGGTTGTGTCCGTCCAATGCTTCTGATGTTCGGTTGTAATGGGAAGTTCCCGGTACAGCTCTTCAAACTGTTGGTTCAGATCAATTCCCAGTTCCCGGAGCGCTCCGTCATAACGAACGGCATTGCCGGTAGCAAGAGTGGTGGTTCCGCCCAGGCCAATACCTCGTACCATCACCATGTCTCTGCTTTTTTCCACCAGCATATTGGGAAGCAGCAGCCGGATCATCCGCTCATCCAGAAAAAGGCCGGTGTGCCGCAGAACAGCCATTTTCTGGATGGGCAGGGAGAAGGGACGGAATTCTTTTCCGGCCTCCAGTATGGTAACCTGATATTTTCCCTGAAGCTCCCGCGCAATCGAGCCTCCGCCGGCCCCGGTACCTATGACCAGGGCAGTATTTCTGCTGTTCATCAATCGTAGGCAAGGAGACCCCGACCTCTATAGGTCGTGGGAGGAAT
>CAMVHE010000071.1 GCA_947167215.1 uncultured Clostridia bacterium | reverse complement strand
AAGTATACCATTACAAGTCTCTAAAAACAAGTACTTATTTCTTTACAGTTCCTTAGTTACGGGGTCAACTCTTCCCAGATAAGTTTTTTTGCTTTTAGGGCGCTTGGTCACAGGGTCTCTATATGCTTCCTGACTGTATGCATAGACAGTTCCAGTTTTGCTGTTGGTCTGATATACGATAAAAGCCATAATAAAGCACCTCCTGACTGGAATATTCTACATTACAGAATCATAACAATCAAGTGGCAGAGCCATTTCTAATTTGCAATTGGAAAATATACGTTATTTCATTAATAACTATCTTGACAGTAATCCATAATTAGCGCATAATTACTATGTATTACTATCTATATATACTAACAATGTAATGCATAGTAATTGGAGGTATGCCTGCATGATCCCGCTGTCGTCTTTTCGCCAAGATTTTACTCCATTGCATGAATGTACAAGTCAGTCCATCTTAAAGAAACAGAATGCTGTTCCTTCCAATATTCAGTATTTTGCTCATGCGGTGAAAGATCCTCAAGGGAGGGAGGTCACTGAGGCTCTTGGAACATCCATGGCTCAGTCAGTTCATATTCTTGTAGCTCAGGAGCATGGATATTATTGGGACGCCCAAAGGCAGAAGGTTGTAATGAAATATGGCTGTCCGGTGACCGGCACAGAACCAAAGCTGACCAGAAATGAGCGCAGAAAGCTCAATCGGTTGGCAAGCAAAGAGAAAGAACGCATTCACAGAGAAGAAAAGGAACAATGGAAAGATCTCAAAGATCATATTGATCTGCTCCATCAATGCCGTAACCCGGGGCGAAAGCAGAATCCGGAAGTGCAGACAGTATCTCAGAACTGGAATCCCATATTTCTGCAAAAATAGCAGAATGCCTCTGCCAATTTGGAAGAAACGCCGTTCTGCGATTTTTTATCTGGATCATCCGTGAGATTGGGGAAAACATGTCCACTGATCCTGTTCTGCGCAGAAAATATCTGACAACAGAATCTGCCTTTACGCGCGACAGAAACATTTCGCTGTCCGATGTGTTTCTCTTTCTGCTGACAATGGCGGGGATGAATATGAACAGTGAGGTCTATGAGTTTTTCAAGAATCGTTCAGTGCATCCATCTGCATCTGCAATGATCCAGCGGAGAAAGCTGCTTAAAGCGGAAGGCGTTGAGTACTTTTTCAAGCGAATTACCGACATATGCTGTGAAATTTGCGAGCATCTTCCCAGAAACAATCAGGCTCCCGGGTGTGTGTGCCGCTTCCGGAACATCTTTGCCTGTGACGGATCAGGTATCAATGTCTGCCTGAATCCGGAAGACAAAGCTACATATATTGAAGGAAGCAATGGGTTAAAGGGCTATAACCAGTATCATCTCAATTCCATTCGGGAAGGCATGAGCGGTCTTTTTGTCTCCAATGTCTTGCAGGAAGGCAACTTCATCAATGAAACCCGTGCAGCTGTCGATATGATCCGGGGGCTTAGCATAAAAGGACCATCTTTATTTTCAGGAGACAGAGGATATGGCTCATTGAATCTCATAGAGACGATCCGACGCAAGGAAAACCTGGATTGTCTGCTTCGGGTAAAAGAAGGCTGGATAAGCGAAACCAAGGAGCTTCCTTTGGAGGACCTTGATGAGGTGATTACGGTCCACGTTGTTACCACTCAAAGAAAACAGGATAAGGAACGATTCAGAAACGGAACGGCGAAATATATGTCCGGAATCAGCAAATTCGGAAAATGCAAGAAGTCTCAGACATGGGATTACGCCAGTGAGGTAGACGTGACATTTCGTGTAGTTCGATTTCAATTGGAAAGCGGTGCATGGGAAACACTTGTCACAACGTTGGATTCGTCAGAATACAGCGTTGCAGACCTCAAAGAATTATACTTTATGAGATGGTGTAACATTGAGAATGGTTTCCGTGTGCTGAAATGGGACAATCATCTTTCTCAGATGCACAGTAAACTGGACAATTCATCCCGCCAGGAAATCTTTGCCCGACTGGCAATGCACAACCTGGTATCCTGTATTATTGGTATGGCCAATGCAGCAGAACCTGTTCTGCGTGAAATACGTGATCTTGAGGTTGATCATGAATGCAAAAACCTCAGCGCACCGAAACAAGCCAAGTATCCTATGAACATTAACAGACGCTTTGCTACATATCTCCTGTGTGACTTTCTGAAAAAGCCGGATACTATTTCGTTTGATGTCATAGAGATGATGTTGCGATATAAGACTCCTGTGAGGAAAGGAAGGAACTTCAAACGGGATTTGCGTAAGATTGGCTTTCTGTCGCATTTCTATCGTTAGACAGTGTCCAACTGCTTAGAAGCATATGCTTTTCGGCATAGACTTGGGTCAATATGCTCATTTCGCTCATAATGACGTTATTTGTGCTTGAATTTATTGCTATATCTGATTGACGGATTTCTCGAAGTGAAAAAAATGGCCACTCCTACATAATTCCCGTAGAGTGGCCACTTTTTTCAGTGCTTTAAGCCATTAAAACATTGGATATTCTTAAACCTTATAGTATCTTTAACTTATTGACATTGCAGAAAACTGTCCTCTGTTTTTTATTCTACGGTGACACTCTTGGCAAGATTGCGGGGTTTGTCTACATCGAGACCGCGGGAAACACTTACGTAATAGCCAAGCAGCTGCAGTGGGATGACCGCCAGGCTTCCCATGAAATGGGGGTCAATCCTGGGAACATAGACTGTAAAATCGACATTATCTTCAACGTCGTAGTTGCCATAGCTTGTGAGACCCAGAAGGTATGCACCACGGCTCTTGCACTCCAGCAGGTTGGAAACAGTCTTTTCGTAGAGCTGTGGCTGGGTGAGGATACCGATGACCAGGGTTCCGTCTTCAATCAGGGAAATGGTACCATGCTTCATCTCGCCGGCGGCGTAGGATTCAGAATGGATGTAGGAGATTTCTTTCATTTTGAGGCTTCCCTCAAGGCCGATGGCATAATCTATGCCGCGGCCGACGAAAAAGATATCCCGTGCATTGGAGTATTTGGCAGAAAACCACTGAAGCCGCTCCTTATCCTCCAGTATTCTTTTGATTGCACCGGGAATTTTTGCCAGCTCAGCAAGATAGTAGGCGAGCTTCTTTTCGGATTCGTCCGGATTTTCTGCCAACTCTCCACGGGCCTCTGCAAGCTTTAAGGCCAGGAGATCCATGCAGATGAGCTGGGCACTGTAGGCTTTGGTAGTTGCGACAGCAATTTCGGGCCCTGCGTAGGTGTACATGACATGATCTGCTTCTCTTGCGATGGAACTGCCAACTACATTGACAATAGCCAGTGTACGGCATCCGGCTTCCTTGGCCATACGGAGAGCAGCCAGGGAATCGGCAGTTTCTCCGGACTGGGAGATGACAATTACCAGGGTATCTTTTGTAAAATGCATGTGCCGATAGCGGAATTCAGAGGCCACTTCGACCCGTACAGGCAGGGAGGTCAGGTCTTCGATGATATATTGAGCTTCCATACCAACATGCCAGGCAGAGCCGCATGCAACAATGATCAGAGAACCGGCTTCCCGGAGAATTTCCTCCGTCAGCCCTGTTGAGGAAAGATCAATGGTATTTCCTGTAACATAACTGTTGAGCGTATCAAGGATTGCCTGAGGCTGGTCATGAATCTCCTTCATCATAAAGTGTTCATAGCCGCCGCGCTCCGCAGACTCGGCATCCCAGTGTATTTCTGTCAGTTCCTTCTCAATGACATTTCCGTCCAGGTTATAGAAGGTAACGGAATCTTCACCGATTTCAGCCATCTCAAGGTTTCCAATATAATAAACCTGACGGGTGTGGTTCAGAATCGCCGGAACATCGGAAGCAATATAAGTTTCCCCATCACCGCGGCCGATAATCATGGGGGAATCCTTTCGGGCAACGTAGATCACGCCGGGATGATCCCGGAACATGACCGCAAGTGCATAGGTACCGCGTACCCGCAGAATGGTTTTAGACAGTGCATCGATAGGGCTGACCTTATATTTCTTGTAGTAGTAGTCTACCAGCTTGATGAGCACTTCCGTATCGGTCTGGGAATAGAAGGTGTAACCGTTGTTGAGAAGCTTGGTGCGCAGTTCCTGATAGTTTTCAATAATACCGTTATGAACACCTACCACGTCCGCTTCGCCTTCCTGTCCCACTGACAGGCTGGTATGGGGATGGGCATTATTCTCGGTGGGCTCTCCGTGCGTAGCCCAACGGGTATGTCCTATGCCGATCGTTCCGATAAGGCTGTTTCCGTCATCCGTTTTTTCCTTAAGCTGGCGTAACCGGCCGGCTGCCTTGACGATACGGACAGGGCCTGTTCCATCCCGGACAGCAAGGCCTGCAGAATCATATCCACGATATTCAAGCCGCTCGAGACCTTCCAGCAGGAGCGGAGCAGCTTTTCTTTTTCCAACGTAGCCAACAATGCCACACATGATTAAATCCTCCAAATAAAAAGTAGCGCTGTTCATCTTATTGTGTTTCGAGTGATTTGTCAAATGTTTTATGGGAAATCACCTCAAGTTCATGAAAAGGATAGAACGTTGACGCAGTGACAGATTGCCCATAAAATAGGGTGTGGCGAGGAAGCGGAAAACGGATAAAAAGTATGGCAGAGCGGAGCGACAGCAGGAAATACTGCCTTTTGATCAGTCCCATCTTAATGAGGACTGTCATGGAGAAGCAGGGAAATCCTTTGTCCGTGCCTGAAAGCAGTTTCCTGTGTCGTTTATTCCGGACGGAATTTGTGTGTTGGAGGTATCAGAACTTAACAGTATGTGAGGGAGGAACGAAAGTTCCAGAAAGCCGGCAAAAAAAAGCCAGACGGAAAAATCTGTCCGAAACGGTTTTACATCGGAAGATGGAATTATTGCCTGTTGAGCGAAAAAACTCAATTACTGTATGGTTTTTTCTGCTTCTATAAGACTGCTGTTTACAGCATGGAATGTAATTATTCCAAAAAAGTTGTGCTTCCTGCCGGGTTCGGACTTCTTGTGGCATGAGAAGTCTGAATTATCCTGCAGAGTATCTTGTGATTACCATGAGCCTTCTTTCGGCATGGAGGAACAGGTATACATAAAGGGAATAGAAAAAACGCTGCAGCTTTGTTGCCAGAACAGCACAGGAGAAAACTCAGGATGGTAAAACAAAGCGGTATACATAAAAAGCAGTTCATTTGAAGACCTCCTCTTGTCAGACCGGAGGAATGCGTGACAAACAGAGAAAGGGAGATCTAAATGAACAATTTACCTGGGGATTCTATTGAAATCAACAGACGTTATCTGGATTCTCTGATGGTCGAGGGGAGACTGGTAGGTGCGTGCCAGCCGACGACTGTCTGCACCTTTCTGGGACAAAGCTTTGAAATGCCGATAATGACAGCAGCACTCAGCCACATTGACCTTGTCGGCATGGCAGAAGGAGCGGAAGCTGCCGGTGCACCGGTGAGCATTGGCATGGGGGATAATGAGGAATTACGGAAAGTCCTTGCTACCGGGGCACGGGTCATGAAGATCATCAAACCTTATGCAGATCCGGAAATGATTTATTCCCGGATCCGCTTTGCGGAGGAAAATGGGGCCATGGCTGTCGGAATGGATATAGAGCACGCTTTCCATGCGGACAGTGCAGAACCGGATAACCTGTTCGGTCTTGAACTGAAACTGCCGACGGAAAAGGAGCTGAGGGACCTGATTGCTTCAACCAGACTGCCCTTTTTTGTGAAAGGAGCAATGAGTGTACAGGACGCGGAACGCTGTGCAAATCTGGGCTGCAGGGGCATCATCCTGTCCCATCATAACGGACTGCTGCGCTATGCTGTTCCACCGGCAGCGCTGCTGCCCGGGATCCGGGCAGTGGTGGGAGATCGTCTGCTGCTGATTGTGGATGGTGGGATGGAAAGCGGCTATGATATTTATAAGGTTCTGGCACTGGGAGCGGACCTGGTTACGGTGGGAAAAGCGCTTATGCAGCCGCTGAAGGAAAATGGGGCGGACGGGGTCAGAGATATCCTGAAAACCATGGATCAGCAGCTTTCTGTGATGATGGTTCGGACAGGCATTCCGGATCTGCTGCATTTGGACCCATCCGTGCTGTGGCAGAGCCAGGGGATATTCCCAATCGTCAAATGAATAAGAAGAACAGGCTTCAGACGAAGCCTGTTTCAGTGTATTGAGGAGAATGCGCTGATTTTCCGGGAAAATGCATGATTCCGAATAGTAAAGCATGAAATGGAAGAGGGGGTCCTTCCACTGCATGGCAGACCATATTGTCTTTGGCTAGGATAGAATGTTGAAGAAAGGAATCCTAGTTTTGTAGCAAGTGGAAAAAACAGAAAAGGGGGTTGCAATTTCACAAGCTAAAGTGCTATCATGGTAAAGAACTAAATTCTAGAAAGGGTATTCTCATGGAGAGCTATCATAATGAATCGACAAAACAGCTGATGCATGCCTTATCCCTTCTGAAAAATGAAGAGGAATTTACGGCCTTTCTGGATGATCTTTGTACGATTCAGGAAATACAGGCCATGGCCCAGCGGCTGGATGCAGCAATTCTGCTGAAAGAGCAGAAAAACTATCTTCAGATATCCAAGGAAGTCGGCCTCAGTACGGCGACGATCAGCCGAGTCAGCAGGAGCATCAAATATGGAACCGGGGGGTACGCTACGGTGATAGACCGCCTTCTGGAGGAAAAAAAGCAGAAGCAAGCAGAATGAGGAGGACCCCATGATTTTTGATTATAATGTTCTGGACGATACGGAAAAGCGAATCTATGCCCTGCGGACGCTGTTTGAGAAACAGGGGTTTGCCCGGTACCGCATGAGCAAATTTGAGGAATATGACCTCTATAGCAAAAACAAGAATTTTCTGGTTTCTGACAGCATAATCACCTTTACGGATACCAATGGAAAACTAATGGCGCTTAAACCGGACGTAACCCTGTCCATAATCAAAAATCTGAAAGATGAACCGGAGAATCTTCAGAAGATTTATTACAATGAGAATGTTTACCGTGTGGTCAAAGGCTCCAGCGCTTTCCGGGAGATCATGCAGTCCGGCGTGGAATGCATGGGGAAAGTCGATGCACAGACTATCGGAAAGGTGCTGTCTCTTTCATGTAAAAGTCTCTCCCTTTCTGGACACAAAACGGTGCTGGTGGTTTCTGACCTGGATATTCTCTCCGCTATTGTTGATCAGATGACGACAGATGCGGATGTGAGAAATGCGATCATCCATTGCGTGGGAGAAAAGAATGCGCACGGTATTCTCAGTATTGCAGAGGAGCAGAAGATTGAAAAAGAGAAGACCGATGCACTGCTTTCCCTGATGACGCTCTGCGGAAAACCGGAGAAGATACTGCCGAAACTGCGGGAGCTGCAGAATGCGGATGCTCTTTCCGGAGAAATCGCAAAGCTTGAGGAAGCAGTGGAGGCGATGGAAGGGGACGAGGTTCGGAACCAGCTGGAACTGGATTTCTCCCTGGTGGGAAACATGAAGTACTATAATGGCGTAATTTTCAAGGGTTTTGTGGAAGGAATTCCCGGCAGCGTGCTCTCGGGCGGACAATACGACCGACTGATGCGGAAAATGGGAAAGAAATCCGGAGCTGTAGGGTTTGCTGTGTATCTGGATATGCTGGAAAGACTGGGAGAGAGGTGACGAGGATGCTGAATATTGCTTTACCCAAGGGCAGGCTGGGAGAAAAAGTATATGCCATGTTTGAAGCTGCAGGATTTCCGTGCCCGTCCATCCTCGAGAACTCCCGAAAACTGATTTTTGAAAATCCGGAAGCAGGTGTCCGCTACTTCTGGGTGAAACCTTCCGACGTGGCTATTTATGTGGAAAGGGGAGCCGCAGACATCGGGGTTGCCGGGAAGGATATCCTGCTGGAATATGAACCGGACATTTATGAACTGGTAGATCTGGGAGTGGGAAAATGCCGTATGGCCGTTGCTGCACCCAAAGGGTTTGTGGACACCGGTCTGCGGACATTGCGGGTTGCCACCAAGTTTTCACGCATTGCACAGAATCATTATACGGCGGTAGGAAGAGACATTGAGCTTATCCATCTGAACGGATCCATCGAGATTGCTCCTATTCTGGGGCTCTCGGATGTTATTGTGGATATAGTGGAGACGGGAACAACGCTGCGGGAAAACAATCTTGAGGTGATCGAGGAAATTGTTCCCATCAGTGCCAGGTTTATATCCAATAAAGCGAGCTTCCGTTTTCACCGCGGAGAAATTGAAAAGATGGCATCCTATCTTTTGAGGGAGGCAGGCAGGTAATATGATCAAAATCATGAAGTACGGGGAAGTTCCCAACACAGAGATATTTGCACGGGTGGAGCCCAGAGTAGACGTAACAGAGATCGTCCGGGATATTATTCACTCGGTGCAAAAAGGAGGGGACGCGGCACTTCTGCAGTATACAGAACGTTTCGATGGCGCAGTACTTTCTTCTCTCCAGGTAACGGCGGAAGAAATGGAGGAAGCCTGTGCACTGGTGGAAGAACGCTTTTTTGAAGTTCTGAAGCGTGCGGCCGGAAATATCCGGCATTTTCATGAGCAGCAGAAGAGGACCAGCTTTATCCTGAATGATATTCCGGGAGTAGTGATGGGACAGAAAGTCATTCCACTGGACCGTGTCGGTCTGTATGTACCGGGAGGAACGGCTGCATATCCTTCTACCGTGCTGATGGATGCCATTCCGGCTAAAATTGCAGGATGCCGTGAGGTTGTCATGGTGACGCCTCCCGGAAAAGATGGAAAAGTGAATCCGGCCATTCTGGCTGCTGCCAGGGTCGCAGGCGTTGACCGCATTTTCAAGGTGGGAGGCGCCCAGGCTGTGGCTGCGCTGGCATATGGAACGGAGAGCATTCCACGGGTAGATAAGATTGTAGGACCTGGGAATGCATTTGTTGCGGAAGCAAAACGTCAGGTATTTGGTCAGGTAGCGATCGACATGATTGCCGGTCCCAGTGAAATTCTCATTGTTTCCGACGGAAAAAGTGATCCTGCGGTGGTGGCGGCAGATCTGCTTTCCCAGGCGGAACATGACAAACTGGCCAGTGCAGTTCTGGTGACGGATTCTCCGGAGCTGGCAGAGGCGGTATCCGCTCAGCTCGAGATTCAGATTCCGAAACTGGACAGGGCGGAAATTGCAAGAAGTTCCATTGATAATAACGGAAAAATCATCGTCGCGGAGGACCTGTCTGCTGCAATTGACATCGCTAATGAGATTGCACCGGAGCATCTGGAACTTTGCGTGGATGCACCATTTGATATGCTGGATAAGATCCGGCACGCAGGTTCCATTTTTATGGGCAGAAACTGTCCGGAGGCGCTCGGGGACTATATGGCTGGACCTAATCATACCCTGCCCACCAGCGGAACTGCCCGTTTCTCCAGCCCGCTTTCCGTGGATGACTTCGTGAAGAAGACGCAGTATACCTACTTTACCAGGGATGCCCTGGCGGACCTGGCAGGGGATGTGGCGTTCTTTGCGCGAAAGGAAGGCCTTACCGGGCATGCCCGCAGTGCGATTATCCGTACGGAGGGACTGTCATGAGCCGATTTTTTTCACGCCGCTATGAAAATCTTATTCCCTATGTGCCGGGGGAACAGCCTCAGGACAAAAAATATGTAAAGCTCAACACCAATGAATCCCCGTTTCCTCCCTCGGAGAAGGCAATGCAGTATGCCAGAGAGGCTGCAGGACAGTTGGAACTGTATCCGGATCCTGGCTGCGGCCGTCTGGCGGAGGCCTTCTCAGCAGGCTACGGTGTGGGAAGGGAGAATGTGGTCTTTGGAAACGGATCGGATGAAAATCTGAATATGGCTTTCATGGCTTTCTGTGATGATCAGAGACCGGCGATTTTTGCGGATATCACTTACGGCTTTTATCCCGTGTTTGCGGAAGTCAATCATATCCCCTATGAAGAGATTCCGCTCAGGGAAGATCTGACCCTGTGTCCAGCAGATTATATGGATAAAAAGGGAACGATCTTTCTTGCAAATCCCAATGCACCGACGGGTATAGCGCTTCCTCGCAGGGAGATTGAAAAACTGGCTGAGGCAGATCCGGACCGTCTCCTGGTGGTGGATGAGGCGTACGTGGACTTTGGGGCGGAAAGCTGCATTCCACTGACGCAGCAGTATGAAAACGTTCTGGTAATCGGTACTTTTTCCAAATCCCGTTCCATGGCCGGTGCCAGGCTGGGTTACACGGTAGGCAGTGCGGCTCTCATCCGGGACCTGCAGACAATCCGGTATTCCCTGAATCCTTATAATGTAAACCGCATGAGCATGGCGGCAGGCATCGGAGCGTTGCAGGATCAGGAGACAACAATGGAAAGATGCCGCGTGATCATGGAAAATCGGGAGTATACCATGAAGGAGCTCCGGAAGCTGGGGTTTGAGATGACCCCTTCCATGACCAATTTTGTTTTTGCAAGACATCCGGAAATGGATGGCGGGGAGCTGTACCGGAAGCTGAAGAACCGAGGAATACTGGTACGGCATTTCGACCTTTCCCGCATTTGCCAGTACAACCGGATTACGATCGGAACACGGGAAAACATGGATGCACTGCTTGGTGCTGTCCGGGAAATCATGGAGGAAGACAATGAGAAATGCTGAGGTGAAACGGGAGACCCGGGAAACCAGAATCCAATTGTCCCTGAACCTAGATGGAAGCGGCGTCAGCAGGATTGATACGGGAGTGGGCTTTCTCAATCATATGCTGACTCTGTTTGCTTCCCATGGAAGGTTTGACCTTTCTCTCCAGTGCCAGGGGGATACGGAGGTTGACGATCATCATTCGGTGGAGGATATCGGAATTGCACTTGGCGAAGCTTTTTCCAGGGCACTCTCTGACAAACGGGGGATCGTGCGCTATGGTTCCACCATTCTTCCAATGGATGAGGCCCTTATTCTGACAGCGGTGGATTTATCCGGCAGAAGTCATCTTTCCTATGACCTTTCCATTCCGACACAGAAAGTTGGAAGTTTTGATACCGAACTGGTTGAGGAATTCTTCCTGGGATTTACCCGGAATGCAGCATGTACGCTGCATATAAAACAGCTTTCCGGGAGCAACAGCCACCACATTATTGAAGGGACTTTCAAATCGGTTGCCAGGAGCCTCCGCCAGGCAGTATCCATCGATGAAAAAGCAAAAGATGAGATTCCGTCCACGAAAGGAGTGCTCTGATGATTGCCATCGTTGACTATGGTGTTGGAAATCTGTTCTCTCTCCGCAGCTCCTTTGCAGCAATTGGAGAGGATGCCGTGGTCACGGGGGATGCAGGGGTGCTGCGTCAGGCAGACCGCCTGATTCTACCCGGAGTTGGGGCATTTCGGGATGCAATGGATAAGTTGAGGAAAACCGGACTCCATGTTGTGATTCAGGAAGAGGCTGCCAGGGGAAAGCCGCTGCTGGGTATCTGTCTCGGCATGCAGATGCTTTTTGAAAAGAGTCTGGAATATGGCGAACATGAGGGACTTGGCCTGCTTTCCGGGACAGTGCGTCCCATTTCTGGTGTAGCTCCTGCAGAATACAAAATCCCGCATATCGGATGGAATGCACTGAGCATGCCGAGAAAGTCCAGAATACTTTCCCGTACTCCGGAAGGAGCATATGTTTATTTTGTACACTCCTACTATGCGGCCGACTGTGAGGAGAGCGTTGTAGCGGTAACCGACTATGGGGCTCTCCTGACGGCAGCGGTGGAGAAAGACAACGTAATGGGCTGTCAGTTCCATCCGGAGAAGAGCGGAAATACGGGGCTGACGATACTCAAAACATTTTGTGAGGCTTGAAAATGATTATTTTTCCAGCGATAGACCTGATAGGCGGAAAGGCCGTCCGTCTGCTCCATGGTGATTACCGGAAGATGACCGTGTACAGTGAACATCCGGAAGATGTAGCCAGAGATTTTGTATCCGCAGGAGCAACCCATATCCATCTGGTGGATCTGGAAGGGGCAAAGTCAGGAGATATGCCAAATTTTGCGACGATCTGCCGTATCCGAGAAGCATCCGGGGTTTTCTGCGAAGTGGGCGGAGGAATCCGGGATATGGAGAAGGTGAGCCGGTACCTGGATTCGGGAATCCAGCGTGTCATTCTGGGAACGGCAGCCGTGCAGGATCCTGCCTTTGCAGAGGCTGCAGTGAAAAAGTATGGAAACAGGATCGCTGTAGGGGTGGACCTGAAAGACGGTTTTGTTGCTGTCAAGGGATGGACGGAAAAATCCGGCCTGGATGCATACACTTTCTGCAGGAGAATGCAGGAGATAGGGGTAGAGACTATAATCTGCACCGATATTTCAAAAGATGGGGCAATGCAGGGAACGAACCGGGAGCTGTATCAGCAGCTTTCTTCCACTTTTTCCCTGCATCTGGTTGCCTCCGGAGGCGTTTCCAGCCTATCTGACATTCTTTATCTGAAGGAA
The DNA here is from genome assembly GCA_947167215.1 of uncultured Clostridia bacterium. Classification (GTDB taxonomy): domain Bacteria; phylum Bacillota; class Clostridia; order Christensenellales; family Aristaeellaceae; genus Ventricola. The sequence continues at coordinate 4,772 of CAMVHE010000071.1, read as the reverse complement.
CTGGGAATGTATGGCGCAATCATCGGCAAGGCCTATTATACAGGGGCGGTGGACCTCGCTAAGGCAATTGAGGTGGCGGCATGATTACGAAGCGGATTATTCCCTGCCTGGATGTGAAGAACGGCAGAGTGGTCAAAGGTATCAATTTTGAAGGACTGTCAGACGTGGCATCTCCCGTGGAACTGGCAAAGTTTTACAGTGATGCCGGAGCGGATGAACTTGTCTTCTACGATATTACCGCTTCTGCGGAAGGCCGGGCACTGTTTACAGACATTCTCTGCGAAACGGCACGCAGCGTGTTTATTCCCCTGACGGTGGGCGGAGGAATCAGGAGTCTCGACGATTTTGACAGAGTGCTCAAATGTGGAGCGGACAAGGTCAGCGTCAATTCCGGAGCAATCGCCAGACCTTCACTGATCGGGGAAGCGGCAAAAAGATACGGAGACCAGTGTGTGGTTCTCTCAGTGGATGTTAAACGGGTTGACGGTGTCTTTCGGGTATTCGCCAAGGGCGGAAGAGAGAACACAGGGATGGAAGCGATATCATGGATCCGTCGCTGTGTGGATGACGGCGCCGGAGAAATCGTAGTCAATTCCATTGATACGGATGGTGTGAAGCAGGGATTTGATCTGGATATGCTGGCGAAGGTCTGTGCGGCGGTCAGCGTTCCGGTGATTGCTTCCGGAGGTGCAGGGTGTATAGACGATTTTATCACGCTGTTTAAAAAGCTGCCTGCCGTGGATGCAGGGCTTGCAGCTTCCATTTTTCACTTTGGCGAAGTCAGTATCCGTGAACTGAAGGAACGCATGCGGGAGGAAGGAATCCCTGCAAGGTTGGAAGGAGTCGGAGTATGATTGAAATTGAAAAGCTGAAATTCGATGAAAAAGGTTTGATTCCTGCAGTGGTGGTGGATGCATCGACCAGGCGTGTTCTGATGCTGGCTTATATGAACAAGGAATCGCTTCAGATCTCGATGGAGAAGGGACTGACATGCTTCTACAGCAGATCACGGCAGGAACTGTGGCTGAAAGGCGCCACCAGTGGAAACTATCAGCATATTGTTTCCATCACTGCAGACTGTGATCAGGATGCCCTCGTGGTGATGGTGGAACCGGATGGACCGGCCTGTCATCTGGGAACGACCTCCTGCTTTGAATACCCGGTCTATGAGAACAGTGAGAAAGAGCCGTTTTCCCTGGAAGGACTGATGAAGCTCATAGAAGGACGCAAGACCGAAAAGAAAGAAGGATCCTATACCACGTACCTCTTTGAAAAGGGACTGGATAAGATTCTCAAGAAAGTCGGAGAGGAATCGACAGAGGTTATTATTGCAGCGAAAGCAGAGGACAGGAAGGAAACGATTTACGAGATTGCCGACCTGGTCTACCATGTTATGGTTCTTATGGTGGAAGCAGGCATTTCCACGGACGATATTCTGCATGAACTGGCATCGCGCCATGTGATTGACCATAAGGTAAAACAGGAAAAAATGACGAAATGACTGCCTGACACAGCATATCGGATCTGCACTCTGTGATGCCGCGCAGTATTGTGATATGTTCTGAAAGCAAAACAATATGTATAAATACATCGACCCCATGAAGCTGGCTTCATGGGGTTTCACTAATCAGATGAATCTGGAAACTTCGGGGGATTCCCGGAAGCTTTGGAAAAGAGACAATGGGACCCGGAATCTGTGATGCACTGTAGAAGGGAAAACAGGATGTCTGGCCTGTACCTTTGGGAAAAGTAGTAGAACAGGGCGAAAAAAGTGCCCGGGAACATGTCCCGGGCAGGATACGCATTTAATGCTTTAGGCGTTTGTCGCACTTGATGGAAAGCCAGGTGCCAAGGCTCTGGAAGATCTGGACCAGTATGACCAGAACGATGACGGCTGCATAAAGCACGGCATATTTGTAACGGTTGTAGCCGATCATGATGGCAATCTTTCCGAGACCACCGCCGCCAATGGCACCGCTCATTGCGGTATACCCCATAATCGTCGTAATGGCCAGCGTAAAATTATTGATCAGGCTGGGCACGCTTTCAGGCAGCATGATACGGAAGAGAATCTGCATCGGAGTGGCACCCATGGACTGTGCCATCTCTATGATATTGGGGCTGACTTCCCGCAGACTGCCTTCCACCAGGCGGGCAATGAAGGGGAAGGCTGCGATGACCAGGGGGACAATGGAGGCAACCGTTCCGACTGAGGTGCCGACAATGAGGCGGGTGATGGGGATGACCATCACGATGAGAATCAGGAACGGGACGGAACGCAGAAAATTAATGACCACGTTAATGAATTTCATAACGGGCTTCGGCCAGGGGCGGATGCCTTTTTCATCGCAGGCAACCAGGATCATGCCGAGAGGAAGCCCGAGAAGAATGGCAAAAAATGTGGAGAGGATGGTGACATAGAGCGTGTCCCACAGGGCAGCGGGGAAATCGCGAAGGATTATTTCCCATGCTTCCGCCAGTTTTTCCGGTGTAAATGCATTGGCAAAATTCATCGTGTTCCCCCCTCTCCGTATTGTCCGGTGACCTGAACCAGGACATTCTTGTGCCCTTTCAGGTAATTTAGTGCTTTGGCAAGCTCATCAGGCCCGCCCGGAATTTCCAGCAACATGTAACCATAGGCTTTGCCATTAATGGAACGCATGGATGCTGTATGAACACTGGCCGGGATACGCAGGTCCATGGCCATGCGTGCCAGCAGCGGTTCTCCCGCGGCTTCGGCGCCGTCAAATGTCAGACGGATCCGCTGTGCAGAAGTGGAAAGGGAGACGGTGCCGTCGGCCATTTCAGGATAAACGAGCGTCTGGGTTGCAGTGGCCTTGGGATTGGTAAAGACTTCAGCCACGTCCCCCTCCTCGACTACGGAACCATTTTCCAGAATGGCAACACGGTTGCAGATATCCTGTACGACGCTCATCTGGTGGGTGATTACAATGACGGTGATTCCCATCTGATGATTGATATCCCGGATAAGGTCCAGAATGGTATGGGTGGTTTTGGGGTCCAACGCACTGGTGGCTTCATCACAGAGCAGAACCTTCGGGTTGGTGGCAAGCGCTCTGGCAATGGCAATGCGCTGCTGCTGTCCGCCGGAAAGCTGGGCAGGGAACGCATTGGCTTTATCCGGAAGGCCGACGACGTTCAGCAGTTCCCGCGCCCGCTCTTCAGCTTCCTTTTTAGGGACACCGAGAAGGTTGAGCGGCAGCATGATGTTTTTGAGACAGGTGCGCTGCATCAGCAGATTAAAGGACTGGAAGATCATGCTTACCTGATGGCGGATATTGCGAAGTTCTTTATCGGAAAGCTCGTTCAGATTAAGACCATCCAGAATAACTGCACCCTCCGAGGGGCGCTCCAGCATGTTGATGCACCGTACCAGCGTGCTTTTGCCGGCACCGCTCATACCGATGATGCCGTAGATATCACCGTCCCGGACGGTCAGATTGATGTGCTTCAGAGCATCTACAGGGCCATCTGCCGTGACAAAGCTCTTGGACAGATTGCGGAGTTCGATCAACTTTCATTCCTCCAAAAACATAGGGAAACCGGCCGACTTTCATCGGCCGGTGAAAAAACTGCACAAAGGGATTACTGGTTCAGAGCGCTGAGGTCAGCCTGCTTGCCGCCATAGAGAGCCATGGGCTCAACATGAATGCCGGCGACATTGACCAGATGCGTGCCGTTTTCCTTATTGAAGTCATCCTGATACGGGATGTGAGCGAAATAGTTTGCATCTACTTCGCCGGCTTCCACGACCATGTTGGGCTGGACATAATCGGAATACTCAATGATATCGAGCGTGATGTTCTTTTCAGCGAGAATTTCCTTTGCAATGGCCAGAATCTGTGCATGCGGCGTAGGAGAAGCAGCGATCGAGATGGTCTGACCGGCCAGTGCATCATAATCCACACTGTCATCAAAGCCGTTAGTGGGGTTTTCCAGAACACATACTACAGAACCGTCCGGGTAGGTGGCGGCAATATAGTCCGCAACTTTCTGGGATGTGACTGCTGCGATCAGAGCTTTGATTTTTGCAGACTCTTCGTTGCCGGCAAGAACGGTGACCACATTCACATAGGGAGACTCGGCAGACTCAATAAGCAGGCTGTCGCCCGTGGGGGACAGACCGGCATCCAGTGCGTAGTTGTTGTTGATAATCGCATAGTCCACATCTGCCTTGATGTTGGGAACCATGGCAGCTTCCACTTCCTGGAACTCGATATTGTGGGGATTCTCAACAATGTCCTCTTTGGTTGCGGTGATGCCGGCGTCTTCCTTCAGCTTGATATAGCCGTTGCTCTGAAGAAGAAGGAGAGCACGGGCTTCGTTGGTGGTGTCATTGGGAACTGCAATAGTGAGAGCCATCGCTGAAACGGAGACCAGTACCAGCGCAAGGGAAAGTGCAAGAACGATCAGTTTTTTCATGGGAATCTCTCCTTTGAAAATTGTTTTATCTGTTCGACGGGCGCTATCATAACACAGCATCGGTCATAGTTCAAGAAGAGAAAAAATATGGTTAGCCATAGGCCTGGCCTATGGAAGAGGAAGAATGCAGATATTACTGGACTGTATCATACCCAAAAGGTATGATATAATGACTTTTAAAACTGTAAAGCTTTCGCAAAACAGAACCGGTATGGCAGAAACAGAACGTGAAAACCTGCACAGCGCATAGAAGTAGAGGAAAAGAATGACATTACAGCAGCTGAAATACATCGTGGAAGTCGCAGACCGCGGATCCATTACGGAGGCGG
>CAMVHE010000070.1 GCA_947167215.1 uncultured Clostridia bacterium | reverse complement strand
GATCGGCGCCATCATCATGACCCACGGCGACGAGCGCGGCCTGAAGCTGCCGCCCAGAATCGCTCCCATCCAGGTGGCGGTCGTGCCGGTTGCAGCCCATAAGGAAGGCGTGCTCGAAGGCGCAGCGGCGGTGGCAGACCGTCTGAAGGGACTGGGTCTGAGGGTCAAATTTGATGACCGTGACAATGTAACGCCCGGCTGGAAGTTCAATGAGTATGAGCTGAAGGGCGTACCGGTCCGCATTGAGGTGGGACCGCGGGATCTGGAGCAGCAGCAGGTGGTCTGCGTGCGCCGGGATACCTTTGAAAAGATCCCCGTACCGATCGCGGAGCTGGAGAAGTGCATCCCTGCCATGCTCGACGAGATTCAGGAAAACATGTTTGCCGTTGCAAAACAGTTCCGGGACGAGCATACGGCGGATGTCTTCAACATGGAGGAGCTGGAGAAGCAGGTCAACGGCGGCTACGCCCGCGCAATGTGGTGCGGAGACCAGGCCTGTGAGGACGAGATCAAGGACAAGTTCAGCGCTACTTCCCGCTGCATGCCTTTTGACCAGACACCGATCGCGGAGACCTGTGTCTGCTGCGGCAAGCCGGCCCACAAGCTTATCTACTTTGCCAAAGCTTATTAAGAAGGAGCTGCACCATGGACGAGAAAATGGAACAGACACCCGAAGTCACCTACAGCGAGCATCCTGCTCTGGTTTTTAAAATGAACCGGAAGGAAGCGGCTTCCGTAGCACGCTACATCCGGGAACACAGCTCTGCGGCGGAGATGATCTTTGCCGTGGACCTTGTTACCAAGGACCTGCAGCTCCTGGCCCGCAACGCCGATGAAGAGGATTTTATTGAACTGCACGGAGAAGAGGATGTCTTCGATGTGGAGGAATCCGAAGTCGAAATGGACGAGGAGTAAGCGGAACGCTCCCGGAGGGCGGCATCCGCTGCCGGACGGCCTGGAAGGGCAAAAATGCTCTCATAGGTAACATGAGTTATAAAATTTTCAATTTCTGCATTTTCCTGCTTGACGGCGGGAAGCCTGTCCGTTATAATGAGGCAAACCTTTGAAAAAGAGAAGTAGTTTCTGTTCAACATGACCAGAGAGCCGCAGACGGTGGGATTGCGGTACATGATACGGAAATGAATGGACTTTGGAGGGTAAACCGAACGGGCGGACCGCTTCAGTAGGGGCAACGGAGTACTCTCTCCGTTATCAAAGGAGGCCGTATGATGGTACGGAACAAAGGTGGGCGTGAAAACGCCAAGCCGGGTGGCACCGCAGGGAAGATATTCAACCCTGTCCCAGCAATGAATAATTGCGGGACGGGGTTTTTTGTATGCAGACGCCGTCCTGAAGAGGAGGCGAAGACATGCAGACAAAGATTGTGATCCTGGGAGCCGGCCATGTGGGTTCCCACGTGGCGGCGGCGCTGGCAGCAGACCCGCTCTGCGGGGAAATCGTGCTGGTGGACAGGATCCCGGAAAAGGCGCAGGCACAGGCGGACGATATCGCGGACAGCCTGAGCTTTTCCTCCCATTGTCCGGCAGTACGTGCCGGAAGCTATGCCGACTGCGCAGATGCTGCTGTCACCATCTGTGCGATCGGCAAACCGAGGGAAAAGGGGCAGACCCGGCTGGACCTGCTGGAAGATTCGGTCAAGATGATCGCAGAGCTGGGAGAAAGCCTCCGGGCATCGCCACCGGAAGGCATCGTGATCAGCATTACCAATCCCTGCGACATCATTGCGGACTGCCTGAGGCAGGAGCTGGGAATGGACCGGACCCGGTGCTTTGGAACCGGAACGCTGCTGGATACGGCACGGCTGATCCGCATTCTGAGTGAACAGACCGGCTGTCCCCGGTCCGGGATCCACGCACTGGTGATGGGGGAGCACGGGGATTCTTCCATGATCCCCTTCGGGGCTCTTCACATCGGAGGGAAGCCCGCGTCGGAAGCGGCTGGCTTCTGTGCGGAGGAAGCACTCCGGAGGACCCGCCGGACAGGCATGGATATCATTGAAGGGAAGGGATCGACGGAATTCGGGATCGGATATGCCGCGTCGGTTCTCGTCCATGCCATCCTGACGGATGCCGGGACGGAGCTTCCCCTGTCGGTCGCCCTGGAAGGGGAGTACGGGGTGCAGGGGATTTCCTGCGGCGTACCCTGTATCGTGGGCCGGAACGGAATCAGGCGCATTGTGGAAATTCCCCTGACAGTGCCGGAACGTGAGGCGCTGGATGCCAGCATTTCTGTTCTCAGACAGTATTCCCGGCTGGCAAGGCAGTTCAAAGAAGCATGAAAAAAAGAAACATAATAGAAGGAGGCTGTTCTTATGAAAAACCGTCATTCCGTTTATTTTCTGATTTGCATGACCCTGGCTGCGCTGTTTGCACTTTCTGTTTTTCCTGCCGCGGCGGAACCCATCCGGGCGGCCATCATACAGCCCATGTCCCACACTTCCCTGAACCAGATCCGTGATACCATTGCAGCGGCACTGGAAGCCAGCGACATTGAATTTGAGATTGTTACCCGCAATGCCGAACGGGATACCACGGCGCTTTCCACCATCCTCGAGAATATCCGGATGGAAGGCGTGGACATCCTGATCCCCATTGCCACCAATACGGCCCAGAGCGCCAAGGTGATCTTTGAGGACGGAAACGTCCCGGTGGTTTTTGCAGCGGTATCCGATCCGGTGGCTGCGGGCCTTACCGGGGACGACAGCTTTTTCATCACCGGCGTATCCAATAATATTCCCGCGGCCGAAATCGTCCGGCTGATCTCGGATTTCCAGCCGGATTACAAGAAAATCGGCTTCCTCTATACTTCCAGCGAGACCAATTCCGTGTCCACCATCAATGCGGCAAAGGCGTACTGCGATGCCAACGGAATAGCCTACGAGGAGGTTTCCATTTCGAACCTGTCCGAGCTGCAGACGGCGACGGAAACCCTGATCAGCCGCGGAGTGGATGCGCTGTACACCGGCAATGACAACTCCATCGCGTCTTCCATGTCCACCTATACGGATGTGGCCTACAGCCAGGGAATCCCGGTCTACTGCGGCGCGGATTCCATGGTGGCGGACGGCGGATTTGCCACCATCGGTGTGGATTACGTACAGCTGGGCAACCAGGTGGCGGATATCGTGATCCGGATTGCCAAAGGAGAGCTTCCGGAAAACATCCCCTATGAAACCCTGAGCGATTATGCGCGCTTTGTGAACCTGCAGGCGGCGGACACCCTCGGCATGGAAATCCCGGCGGATACGCTGGCCGCTTACCGGGTGCTGGTGGAGTCCGACGGAACCAGCCATTTCGGCGAATAAACCGAAGACCCCGGAAGGCGGGAATCCCCGCTTTCCGGGAAATTCTTTCAAAGGATGCAGAGAGCCATGAGCCTGATGAACTTGTTGATTTCCGCACTGAGCCAGGGCATGATCTACGTGCCCATGGCCCTGGGCGTATATATCGCCTTCCGGGTGCTCAACATGCCGGACCTGACCATTGACGGAAGCTTTGTGGTGGGCATGTGCATGTGCGCGGTGGTTACCATTGCGGACCACCCGGTGCTGGCGCTGCTGTGCGGCCTGCTTGCCGGAGCGCTGGCGGGCATGTGCACGGGAATCCTGCAGACCCGCCTGCAGATCAACCCGATTCTTTCCGGCATACTGACCATGACGGGCCTGTATACCGTCAACTTCATGATCCTGGGCGGCCAGTCCAACCTGTATCTGCAGAAGACCGTGCTGAACAGCGCTGGAGCAGAAACCCAGGCTGCCAGTGATACGCTTTACAAATCCTTCCGGACCTTCCTGGCGGAGCTGACGGGGAACCGGCGGTTTGACGCCAACCTGAGTGCCGTACTGCTGACCGGCATGATTGTGCTGCTGGTCCTGGCGGTGCTTTCGGTCTTCTTCCATACCCGTACGGGGATGGCCATCCGTGCCACCGGCGACAACGAGGAAATGGTAAGGTCCTCCTCGATCAATGCGGACCGGTCCCGGGTGATCGGCATCATGATCTCGAATGCGCTGGTCGCCCTGTCGGGGGCCCTGCTGTGCCAGCAGCAGCGGTATGCGGACCTCAATTTCGGCAGCGGCATGCTGGTGGTGGGACTGGCATCGGTCATTATCGGCCAGGTGTTCTTCGGCCGGAAATCCGTGACCCTGGGGCTGGTATCCGCCATGTTCGGCTCGCTGGCATACCGGATCATCCTGCAGTTTGCATACCGGGTGGATATGCCGAGCTATGCCGTAAAGCTGCTGTCCGCGGCGATTGTGGTGATTGCGTTGACGCTTCCGAAGATCCGCAGTTTCCTGCTGGAGAAGCGGGCGGAAAGGGAGGAAACATGAGCATGCTGGTTCTGAAAGGGCTCCGAAAGACCTTTGAAAAGGGAACACCCAATGCAAAGCTTGCCCTGGATGATCTTTCCCTGGAAGCTGCGCCGGGAGATTTTATCACGGTGCTGGGATCCAATGGCGCGGGCAAATCCACCCTTTTCAACGCCATCCTCGGGAAATTCCGGCTGGACAGGGGGAAAATCATCCTGAACGGTGTGGACATTACAAGGCTGAAAGACTACCAGCGGGCACTGAACATCGGGTGCCTGTTTCAGGACCCCATGCGCGGCACGGCCCCGCACATGACCATTGAGGAGAATCTTGCACTGGCCTATACCCGGAAGGCGAGGCATTCCTTTTTTGCCGTGAACCGGAGGGACAGCGCCTATTTCCGCGAACTGCTGGCCACGCTGGACCTGGGCCTGGAGGACCGCATGAAAATGCAGATGGGCCTGCTGTCCGGAGGCCAGCGGCAGGCGGCATCGCTGGTGATGGCAACCATTGCCGCCCCGCAGCTCCTGCTGCTGGATGAGCACACGGCAGCGCTCGACCCGGGCACGGCGGAGAAAGTGCTGTCGCTGACCCGGCGCCTTGTGAAGGAGAAAAACCTTACCTGCCTGATGATTACCCACAATATGCAGGCTGCCCTGGAAATGGGAAACCGGACCATCGTGATGGACCGTGGCAGAATCGTGCTGGATATTTCCGGGGATGCCCGGGCGAAGCTGTCCGTATCGGACCTGCTGCAGCGTTTCCAGTCCACGTCAGGACATGCCCTGGATGATGACCGCATTCTCCTGACGCACTCTTCCTGAGAAGCAGCGGAGAAGGTCCCTGCATTCGGGAGAAAAAACCCCCCGCCTTTCGCTTCCTGCCTCCTTTCCCGCAAGGGACGGAGGAAAGGAGGCTGTCTGCTGCGGGGGCGGATAACCTTCCTGCCTGCTCTGCACCGGCAGGATTTTCTGATGCACGGGAAAGGCGCCGGCAGGCGGCAGAACAGCCTTTCCGGGCAGAAGGGGGAACCCGGCCGGAAAGAAAAAACTCCTGCCACGGGACCGTGACAGGAGCAGGAAAAGGCGCTGCGGGAAATCAGTCGCCCAGGGAGATGCCCATCTTCCTGGCGGCAAGCACTGCCTGGGCATTTTCGGGGACAAATTTGGTCTTGCCGGCAATCTCGGAGAGAGGGTTGTGGCCGACGGTATTTCCGATCATGGCAACTGCCTGGCCGTAGCGTTCTTCCTTGATGAGTCTGGCGGCATGGACGCCGAAGACGGTGGAGAGCATGCGGTCATAGGCACTGGGAGTGCCGCCGCGCTGCACATGTCCGGGAACGACGGCGCGTGCTTCGACGCCGACCATATTCTGCAGTTCCGCTGCAAGGCGGTTTGCAATGCCGGAGAAGTTGGTTTCGGCACGGAAGGCTGCCCGTTCCTTCTTCTTCATTTTCGCTTCATTGATCGTCATGGCGCCTTCGGCGACGGCGATGATGGAGAAGTCCTTCCCGTTTTCGGCGCGCCGCTCGATGGCCTTGGCGACGATGGAAGGATCATACGGGATTTCCGGCAGGAGGATGACATCCGCGCCGCCGGCGATGCCGGAATAGAGGGTGAGCCATCCGGCCTTGTTGCCCATGATCTCGATGACCATGCAGCGGCCATGGCTGGCAGCCGTGGTATGGATGCGGTCAATGACATCGGTGGCGATGTCCACCGCCGTGTGGAAGCCGAAAGTGACATCGGTGCCCCAGATATCGTTGTCAATCGTCTTGGGCAGGCCGATAACGTTGAGGCCTTCTTCCGACAGCAGGTTGGCGGTTTTATGGGTGCCGTTGCCGCCCAGGGTGATCAGGCAGTCCAGCTTCATTTTCTTATAGTTCTTCTTCATTTCCTTGACTTTGTCCACCTGGTCCTCCCCGATGACCCGCATGTTGCGGAAGGGGGTGCGGCGGGTGCCGAGAATGGTGCCGCCGAGGGTCAGAATGCCGGAAAAGTCGGATTCCTTCATTTCCTTATAGTCGCCGTTGATGAGGCCGGCATAGCCATCCTGGATGCCGATGATTTCCGCGTCAAACTGGGAATAGCTGGCACGGGCAACTCCGCGGATGCAGGCGTTCAGTCCGGGACAGTCCCCGCCGCTGGTCAGAATGCCGATACGTCTTTTCATATGCAGTTACCTCCATAGACTTTTCAGATGATGAGTGAAATTTTCTGTTATAATAACATTTCACGGACAGTGAATCAAGAGAAATCTTGACGGAATTCCGGCAGGGAAGTATACTCTGTCCTGAAGAACAGGCGCGGACATGCGCCTGCGAAAGAATGGGGAGGATCAGCCATGCAGGTGTTTGCAGAAGCCGGAAAGCTTTCCTGGATACCGGTTTGGCCGGGACAGCGCAGAAAGATATGCGCCTATAACGACCAGGAAATGCTGGTGGAAGTGGACTTTGAAGAAGGGGCAGTAGGTGCCGACCATACTCATCCGCATACACAGATTTCCTATGCGCTCAGCGGAGAATATCTCTATCATATTGAGGGACAGGAATATCATCTCAAGCCCGGAGATTCCGTGGCGGTGGAAAGCGGAAAGGTTCACGGCCTGAAATGCCTCAAAAAGGGTGTACTTCTCGATATTTTCACCCCGGTGCGGGAAGACTTTCTGAAATAGGGAGGATAAGGAAAAAATGGATATGATGCAGCAGCTTTCCCTGATGGGAATTGTGCCGGTAATTGCGATTCAGGATGCCAACGATGCGGAACAGCTGGCCGCAGCGCTCTGTGAGGGAGGACTGCCCTGTGCGGAAGTGACCTTCCGTACCGCTGCCGCCGAGGAGGCCATCCGCAGGATGACCCATGCATTCCCGGATATGCTGGTCGGTGCCGGAACGGTACTGACGGAGGAACAGGTGGACCGTGCGGTGAAGGCAGGGGCGAAGTTCATCGTCTCTCCCGGACTGAACCCGGCAGTGGTCCGTCACTGCCAGGAGATCGGCGTGCCGGTATGCCCGGGCACGGCGAATCCTTCCGATGTGGAAGCGGCGCTTTCTCTGGGCCTCAAAAACGTGAAGTTCTTCCCTGCCGAAGCGGCAGGCGGCCTCAAATATATCAAGGCGATCGCCGCTCCCTATGTGGATGTGCGCTTTATGCCCACCGGCGGCATTAATGAGAAGAATCTGCTCGATTATCTTTCCTTCCGGAAGATCCTCTGCTGCGGCGGCAGCTGGATGGTGCCGGCAGATGCCCTGGCAGCCAAGGACTTTGACCGCATCCGCCAGCTGACGGCGTCGGCGGTGCAGCTCATGCTGGGCTTTGAAATCGCCCATGTGGGCATCAATTCCGCAGATGAAGCGGAAGCCATGGAAACTGCCACCAGACTCTGCACGCTCTTCGGATGGCCGGTAAAAGTGGGCAACAAGTCCATTTTTGCAGGCTCTGCGGTGGAAGTCATGAAGATGCCTTTCCTGGGAACCAAGGGGCATATCGGCATCCGCACCAACTTCATCGAGCGGGCAAAATTCCATCTCGAGCGCAGGGGCTTCGTGTTTGATGAGAGCAGCGCCAACATCAAGGACGGCGAGCTCAAGGCAATTTACCTGAAGGATGAAATCGGGGGATTCGCCTTCCACCTGCTTCAAAAGTAAAAATGCTTACGGGATCCGGACATCCGGGTCCCCTTTTTGCTGCTCCGGAAGTCGCCTGCCGGAGCAGGGACGGCAGAAAGGCATGCCGAAGGGAAGAAGGCGGCACAGGGAAAAGCAGGGAAGGATCTCTGCTTTTTTCTGTCCCTGCGGACAAAAGCAGAAAAGGCTGCTGACTGACCGCGGGAAAAGAACGAAAAAATTCTGATGAAGTATATTGACAGGCGAGGTACTATGGTATAGACTATACCTCACCGGAGGTGATGAAATGCTAAATTCATCGGATATTCTCCGCGGATATATGGATACCATCATACTGGCGCAGCTGGCCAGGGGAGACAGCTATGGCTACAGCATCAGTAAGGTGATCCAGGATGTAACCGGCGGAATCATACAGCTTAAGGAAGCAACGCTTTACACGACATTCAGACGTCTCGAAGGCAGCGGGATGATTGAATCCTACTGGGGTGACAATGTCGCCGGAGCCAGAAGACGGTATTATCATCTGACCGAGACAGGCAGAGCCATTCTGACGGAAAATCTGGAAGAATGGCACCAATATCAGCAAATGCTCACCAGATTATTTGAAACGGGAGGACAGGAGAATGAATAAGAAGATTCGCGACATGATTGATGAAATCTTTTCGGATATGAAAATGAGCCCCGAAAACCTGGCGCTTCGGGACGAGATGCTGGCAAATGCACAGGCCCGCTTTGAGGACGCCGTGAACAGCGGCAGGGGAGAAGAGGAGGCCTTTGAGGAAGTTGCCTCTTCCCTGGGAGATGTGCAGAACCTGCTGAAGGAAATGAACAGCCGGAAGAAGGAATCTGCGCCGAAGGAGAAAAACAGCAATGCGGTACCGGACCTGGGAGAAGCCCTTGGAAAGGCCGTGGATGCGCTGGGAGAATTCGGGAAGCAGCTCGGCCCGCAGATGGAAAAACTGGTGCGGCAGGCCAACGATGCCACCGGAAACGTTTTCAGTGAAATCGGAAAAGCCACGGTGAAGGGCGTCATGGACGCATCCAAGGCGGCCGGGGAAATGTTCGGAAAAATGCAGGAGGACCTGTTCTCCTTCGGAAAGGAGAAGGAGCTGACGGCGGAGGAGATGCTGAAACGCGCACAGGAACTGCGTGTGCAGGCGGAAGTGAAGCAGAAAGCGGATGACCAGGAAGGAGCAAGGCTCCTGCGCCGGAAAGCCTATGAACTGGAAACCAAGGCTGCAGCCATGAAGGCGGAAGAGGAGAAGGCGGCAGCCGAGGCAGCTGCCAAAGCAGCCGGGGAAGCCGCCGAAGCGGCGGAAGAAGCGGAAAAGGCTGAGGCAGCGGAGGAGACTGCTGCAGAAGAGCCGGAACTGGAGCCGGAGGTGGAAGCTGTTATCCGGGAAGCGGAGGACGTGCTGGAAAAGGAGCCCGCCGAGGCGCAGACCGGGGAGGAAGAGAAGGAAGAACCGGAAAGCAGTCTGCAGCGTTCCTTCGGGAAGGACAGCATCCGGAAGATCTCCGTTGAAGTGGACGCAGACGATGTGGAAATCATTGAAGGCTGCTATGAGAATGTATCGGTGGACTGGGAGTATGATGCGAAGGGCGGGGCAGAACCGGCACTGGTTGCAGACGGCAGCACCCTGACCATCAAGAAGAAGAACCCGGATGTGTTCAAAACCTTTTTCTCCGCATTCCAGAAAAAAGGCGGAACCCTGACGATCCGGGTGCCGCTGGGAAGCCTGGAACGCTTTACGGCCAATACGACTTCCGGCGATATCCGCGTGGAAGGCGTCACGGGGAAGATGGTTTCCGTCAGTACCGTTTCCGGCAATGTGTTTGTGAAGACGGGGCTGGTTCGGGAAGAAATGGCAGCCAATTCCGTATCCGGTGACCTGGATGTGGAAGTGGTTACCCAGAAGGTGACGGTGACAACGGTTTCCGGCAACATGTCCGTATCCGCCAAGGCCAATGTGATCAGCACCAGGTCTGTTTCGGGCAACATGGAAGTGGACGGCGTTTACAACAGCATCCACCTGGACACCGTTTCCGGGGATATCCAGCTGCTGTGCACGGAGGTTCCGACCGAACGGATCAAGATCACAACCCTGTCCGGAAATGCGCACCTGGCGGTGCCGGAAGACATTCGCGGATTCAAGGCGGAGGCATCCGGCATCCACGCCAGCATCCAGAATGAATTCGGACCGAACCGCTACGGGACCTGTGCACTGCCCATCTCCTTTGAATCGATGAGCGGAGAACTGAATATTTCAAAGCTGACGACGGTTTTCGATATTCATGCGGAACCCCTCGAATTCTGATATAATACAGCCAGAGCGCCTCTGTGGCCTCTGGCTTTTTACGATGGAGGGGGAAATCATGCAAAAGACGAACGTTCCGCAGTGGATACAGGCAATAAGACAGTATCATCCGCAGGATGAAACGGAGAAAACGGAGCAGGAAATGATCCTGCAGCTGGCAGAAAAGGAAGGAGAGCGGCTGCTTACCCGGGAATGTCCATTCTATCATCTGACGGCGTCTTCCATGATCTTTACTCCGGACCGCAGCAGGGTCCTGATGGCCTGGCACAACATTTACCGGAGTTTTGCATGGACCGGCGGGCATTGTGACGGAGACGGGGATTTTGAGGAAGTGGCACGGAGAGAGGCGGAAGAGGAAACCGGTGTCCAGGGCCTTTCCCTGCTTGGGGATGGGATGGCATCCATGGAGATCATTCCGGTATGGACCCATGTGAAAAGGGGAAAAGTGGTCGGGAGCCATCTTCATCTGAATATCTCCTATCTTTTCGAAGCCGGAGAAGAACAAAAGCTGCGGATTGCGCCGGAGGAAAACCAGAAGGTTGCATGGCTTCCTGCAGGAGAATTATCCAAATATTGCACAGAAAAAGAGATGATTCCTATCTACAATAAGCTTATATCGAGGGCGAACGATTGTTAAATTTGTATAAATAATATCCGTAACAGCTTGAAAAAGGCGGATGAAATGCGTATACTGTAAGAACGGAGGGGGCAGACAATTTCATGGCTACCCCAAAGGCATTTTCCAGTAAAGGAGGCCTAGTATTATGAAGGTCCGTTTTTTGACAAAAGATGCACATGTTCCGACCAGTATTCTCGAGACGATGGAACGGCGTGCACATCAGAGACTCGATGGCTATTTCAAGGATGAGACGGGAAATGAAACGGTGGTTTCAGTACGGATCACGGAACAGAAGAATACGTATAAAGTAGAGCTTACCATGCCGTACATGGGACACACGCTGAGAACGGAGAATCAGGAGCGGGAAATCTCGCTGCCCGCACTGGACAAAGGACTGGATGTCCTTGAAAGACAGATGAAGAAACTCCGTACCCGTCTGGGAAGAGATCTTCGCAAGAAACCCGCAGTCATTGAAGAAGAAGTTCCTGCAATCGAAGAGGACGAGGAAGAGGGCCAGGTTGTCCGTATCAAGAAGTATGCAGCAAAGCCCATGAGCATTGACGATGCTATTCTTGAGATGGACCTGCTGGGACATTCATTCTATATGTTTAAGAATGTGGAGTCCGGCAATGTGGCAACGGTTTACCGCAGGAAAGACGGCGGATGCGGCCTCATCGAGCTGGATGACATGTGATTTTTCCGCAGTTCACCGTGAAAGCGGTGAAACCATTGAATAGATATGCCTGAGGATGCGCCAGCATCCTCTTTTTTTTCGTCCAAATTATTAAAAGAATGTTACAAAAGGAGGATGCAATCAATGATTTCAGTTATTTTCTGAAAATCCGTCTGATAGTTTTTTTCCTGCTTTTTGAAAAAAGGGGTTGACAAGGAAATTGAAATCATGTAAAATTCACCATGTTGTCGCGCAGATGACGCGCGAGAGCTTGGAAGCATAGCTCAGCTGGGAGAGCATCTGCCTTACAAGCAGAGGGTCACAGGTTCGAGCCCTGTTGTTTCCACCATATTTGGCGCGGTAGTTCAGTTGGTTAGAATGCCAGCCTGTCACGCTGGAGGTCGAGGGTTCGAGCCCCTTCCGCGTCGCCATTTGCCCAGGTAGCTCAGTCGGTAGAGCAGGAGACTGAAAATCTCCGTGTCGGTGGTTCGATTCCGCCCCTGGGCACCATTTGCGGTAGTAGCTCAGCTGGTAGAGTGCCACCTTGCCAAGGTGGATGTCGCGAGTCCGAATCTCGTCTACCGCTCCATGGCGCCATTGCCAAGTGGTAAGGCAAAGCTCTGCAAAAGCTTTATTCTCCAGTTCGAGTCTGGATGGCGCCTCCACTTGTTTCACCGGTTGGTGATTGCCACCCCACTATGCGGGGTGGTTTATTTTTTTATCTTTTTATAGCATGATAACTGCAGAAAAGTAACCGGCAGCAACATCAGGGTAGTTGACTGCAGACAGAATTTGAAGGGCAAAGGCTCTCGGAGAGATGTATGACTGAATTGGACATGTAGGAACCGAAAAGTTCAAGGAGTGGTGGCACCGTTAAGCTGCGAATTCACGAGCAGCACTTTTATGAGCAAAGCTCAGCAAAATAAGCTTTAAATTCCATCTTTGCGGAAATAGAAAAGACCGGTGGCAGCATCTGTATCCCAACGGACACATGCACGCCTCCGGTTTGTTGCCTGCTTTGTATGAATACCTGCAATTTTCAGAAATTCAGGCTGATAACATATGAAAGGAAAAGCAAATGACGCTATTGTATGCAATGGCCGACAATAAGCTTTTACCATGGACGAGCCATTGACATCGCTTTGAGGAGTATTTTAACAGCATTCCAAAATCCGGATGCACCACCGGATACATTTTCCAAATCATCTTCATCCAGCTGGCCGGATGTGAATTGTTCCTGCATTTTGCTAAGCTCATTACCGGCATCGAGAATTTCATCAATGGTAAAATCAAAACCATTTTCAGCGAGTACTTTCTGTGCTTCTTCTGGTGATAAGGGAAGAACCTTGCGAGCGAGCTCTTCATTCTGAAAAACTGGTAACCATTTCTCGTTGAGTGCCATTTTGTAACCTCCTATAATTGTCCGAATTTTACATAAACTGTCATTCGCGTGGCAATATAATAGCATAAGTCAGTGTGGATGTCCATCCAACATTTCTCGCTCCACAAATGGAACATCACGACCGATGATAGTCCACCCTATCGCAGCTTGGATTTTTCCATGGGACTTTCGCAGAAAGATGGAAAAGGGGATATTTCGGAAAAACAGTACGACCGTTTCACACCAGCGGTGAGCTCAGTTCTCCTGAAACGGTAGGGGACAGAGCCGGAGACATTTCCAGACTGCTGCTGAAGAAGCCTGAGGAGGGTTTCATCCGCCGGCGATTTGATGACACCCCTGACCGGACAGACTGCAATGCGGTTTCCGCCATGATCTTCCTCCACCGGATGGGAGTCCTTGATACAGGGGATGAACGCAGCCGTAGCACCGGGTAGAAAAGGTGAGTTTCATGGAAAGCACAAGAGCCGGGAGAAAACTCTCCCGGCTGTGTGGAATCCTTATTGTGCTGCGGCCAGCGCTTCATACTCGCTCTGGGTGATGATGCCGTCCTTCAGCAGGTCGGAGAGCAGTCCGCCGGTTGCAGGCGCTTCGCCTTCGGCAGGCTCTTCCCCATTCATTTCGGGAAGATCCGCGGGCGCTTCTCCCAACGGTGCCTGACCGTCCGCTTCGGGCAGGCCGGCAGGTTTCCCGCCGTTCATTTCCGGCAGATCCGCCGGCTTGTGCTCTTCCATGTACGCTTTGATCTGATTGCAGGTTTTCTCGGAAATGATGCCTTTGGATACCATGGCATCAAAATCAATTCTGCCGGGAGCCTGGCTGCTCATTTCGGGAAGGCCTGCGGGCTTATCAGAGCCGGAGGCCTGGCCGTTCATTTCGGGAAGGTCTGCGGGCTTATCAGAGCCGGAGGCCTGGCCGCTCATTTCGGGAAGGCCTGCGGGCATATCAGAGCCGGGAGCCTGGCCGTTCATTTCGGGAAGGTATGCGGGCATATCAGAGCCGGGAACCTGGCCGTTCGTTTCGGGAAGGTCCGCGGGCTTATCAGAGCCTGGAGTCTGGCCGTTCATTTCCGGAAGTGCTGCAGGCCTTTCACCTCGCAGAGCCTGACCGTTCTGCCTGCCATGGGAGGATTGTCCCATGGGCCCACGGCCCTGCCGGGGGCCGCCCTGCATCTGTGCGGAAGGCACGCTGCCGGAAGCCGCATTGTTTCTTTCAGCGATGGCTGCCACAGAGAGCACCAGCATCGCGATTGCCAGAATAGCTGCAAAAATCTTTTTCATATTTTTTTCCTCCTTATGATTGCTGCTGGATGATTCCCGGTCTGCTCCGCGTTCTGTCGGACAGAAAGGTGCACGCTTTCCTCTCAACAGAATTACTTCATCGGTTTTTTCAGCAGGCGGGAAGCGGGGGAATATTTTTCTCATCCCCTTCACCAAGGAATTCGGAGAAAAGGGGATGAAAAATGGGGTGGGCAGGAAAAAATTCTGAAAAAAATGATGAGGATGCCAAATTCTGCCATGCCATTCTGATTTGTGAAAATCTAACCCATTATCCGGCTGTTTCCTGGTTCCATGCGGGAGGCCGCGGTGCGGATAAGAGGGGTCAGCGGCAGGTATTATCTCATGTCTCCAACACCACAGGCTGGAGTGTGGCCGGCAGAATGATCTGAAACAGAAAAAGCCTCTTGGAAGGGCGGCAGACCGATACGAGGAGGAGTATGGATGGAAGTCAAACAGATCGCAAACCCCTATCTGCCGGGATACGAGTATGTCCCGGATGGGGAAGCGCACGTGTTCGGAGATCGGGTCTATCTCTACGGGAGCCATGACCGGTTCAACGGGAAAAAATTCTGCATGAATGACTATGTGTGCTATTCTGCCCCGATCACCGATTTGACAGACTGGCGCTATGAGGGGGTCATCTATGGCAGAACGCAGGATCCCCGGATGGCGGACGGGAAACACCAGCTTTGGGCGCCGGATGTGGTGTGCGGCAAGGACGGACGGTATTATCTGTATTACTGCCCGGACGACCGCATCAAGTCCATAGGAGTGGCTGTCTGCGACACGCCCGCAGGCCGGTTCCGTTTCCATGGAATCGTAAAAGATGCAGATGGTGGTCTTCTCGGGGAGCGCCCCGGCGACAACATTGCTTTTGACCCGGGCGTGTTTCTGGATGAGGATGGCGAAGTATATCTGTACTCGGGCAACGGCCCCAGGACCAGGCGGGCGATCGGCAAAGAGCCGAAGGCATCCATGGTGATGAGGCTGGAGGATGATATGTGCACGCTGAAAACTCAGCCGAAGAAGCTGCTGCCTACCCTGGGTGAGTCTGAGGGAACTGGCTTTGAGGGGGACGAGTTTTTTGAAGCCAGTTCCATCCGGAAGATCAACGGGCGGTATTATCTGGTGTATTCCTCTGTGAGCCTGCATGAGCTCTGCTATGCAGTCAGTGAATACCCGGACCGGGATTTCCGCAACGGCGGCGTCCTTGTGTCCAACTGTGACCTGTTCCCCGGGAAAGAGGGGAAACCGCTCAACTGCTACGGAAACAATTACGGCGGACTGGAATGCATCAACGGGACATATTATATTTTCTACCATCGTCAGACCAACCGGACCATGTTTTCCCGCCAGGGCTGCGCCGAGAAAGTGGAGACCCTTGCCGACGGCAGCATTCCCCAGGTGGAGCTCAGCTCCTGCGGTCTGAATGGAGGCCCGCTCAAAGCCGCGGGGACCTACTCCGCTGCCATCTGCTGCAACCTTTACGGCAAGATCACTCCAGAGATATCTTCTCCCTTGATGTTTCGCCGTCATCCCTATCTTACCCAGGACGGTCCCGACTGGTCACCGGAAGACAGGGGACAGCCGCCCATGCAGTACATTGCCAACGGGAAGGACGGCATGGTGGCAGCCTATAAGTATTTCAGATTGGAGCGGGACACAAAGATTTCCGTAAAGCTGCGGGGCTCAGCCAGGGGGAAGCTGCTGATCCGCACAGCGCCGCAGGGCGCCGTGGTCGGCGAGATCTCTGTATGGCCCGGTAAGACGTGGACACAGTACGCAGGTGAAATACATGTACAGCCAGGAGTTTATCCGCTGTATTTCTGCTACGAGGGTAAAGGCAGGCTGGATTTTGCGGAGTTCTCATTTGCGTAAGACCGCCGCATAAGGCGTCAAAGGGCCCCTGCAAAGAATCGCAGGAGGGAAGATTGGCAAGCACCTGATCGAGGCACGCAGAAGATTTAACGCACAATAACCGGTGGACACGGTTATTTTTTTGCGTTGAGAAATTTCCTTGTTGTCGTTTTTTGATTTTGTCACCCCGTGATGATTTTGATTTTGTCACCTCTTCGATTGAAGAGTGCACGGATGTCTACTTTTCACTTCTTAAATGTATCCCGTTCAGGTACTTACAATAATTCTCCCTCCGGAAGCTTCCCTGGATCGTGCTTTCCAGAGTCAGCTGCAGGGGGGAGAAGGGCAGATATCCAAATCAGCAGGCGCGGCAGGAGCGGCTTCTGAACTCCCATCCGCATTCCGGGTACTTCAGCAGGCGCGGTTTACCGCAGTACTTTGTCCAATGGCTTTCCCTTGGCCAGCTCGTCCACCAGCTTGTCCAGCCAGCGGATCTTCTGCATCAGCGGGTCTTCGATTTCTTCCACCTTTACTCCGCAGACACTGCCCCTGATCAGGCTGGCCCGCGGATTTATTGCTGGCGCGCGCTCAAAGAATTCCGCATAGGTGACATCCAGGTCAGCGGATGCCATATCATAGCCGGTGAGCCAGGAGGTCACCTGATCGACTTCCGCCCGGCTGCGCCCCTTGCGCTCCGCTTTTTTTATGAGAAGCGGATATACTTCGGAGACTTTCATTTCAAAGACCGTTTTTCGTGGCATGGGGAATCTCCCTTCCTTTCAGCGTTTCGCGGAGGAGGACACAGCAGCTTCCCGGATCCAGCCCATCAGCTCCGTATCCACCTCTTCGGTGGTGCCGATCATAACATGATGCGTCCAGCGGCCGGGATACGGTTCCGCTGCTGCGTCGATACGCGGTGAAGTGACCCGATAGCGCAGGCCGAAGGTCGCGGTCAGGAAAGGGTCCGGGCGCTCCTTCGCTTTCCGGACAGGCGTGAAGGATACTGCTGCAAACATGTGCTTCGTAAAGAAAGAAATCTGCGTTTTCCTGACCTCGATCCTGGTATCCGGCACTTCTGCCAGAATGCTGCATTTCAGCCTTTCATACAGGGGCAGCGCGGCGGGATGGCGGTCGAAAAACAGCATCTCATCCAGCATCATGGTTTTGCACCCCCAGCCTCGGTGATCACAACATGGATGGAGTCCCCATCTCCTTTGCCGAGGCGGTTTCGAATTGCCTTGAGGACCCCGATTACATAGCAGACGCTTCCGTCTTTGTTTTTAACGCCCATGTTGACGATGCTTCCATCGTATGGAATACCGTCAAACTCCGCATGTACCTTTATTCTGCCTTTACCTGACTCCGCACGGATATCCCAGGGAAAAGCGACATATGCGCCGCCGCTTTCCGGGTCCACCCGGATGATTGCGTCAAATTCGTATGTTTTCATCAATCGTAAGCAAGGAGACCCCGACCTCTATAGGTCGTGGGAGGAATTG
>CAMVHE010000069.1 GCA_947167215.1 uncultured Clostridia bacterium | reverse complement strand
AGCCGGGGGGATGCAGAAACGCGGAAGCTGTTCCGCGACATTCTGGGGGGAGCACTGGAACTGCTTGGCTCCGGGGTCCGGGAAGCCATCCTTTACTATGCCACGGAACCGCTGGATACGCCGGATTACCTGCAGTTTGCGCAGGTGTTCCGGGAAGTCTGCGGCCGGATGCCCGTGATGACCACAGCGGTGCCGATGCGGGACCCGGAAAAGATGCGCAGCATCCTTCGCGCTGACCGGGGACCGGAGAGAAGGATTCACCGGTTTTCCCTCCTTTCGCAGGAGGTGTTCCGGCAGTGTGCCGGCTGCTTCCTCCCGGAGGAAACGCTGTATGTGGATTTCCTGCCCCGGTACCGCGAGGGGCGGACGGGCCTGGTGCAGGCCGGGCGCGGAAGGATGGCGGCGGGCCTTGAAAGCCTGATGACGGATCAGGGAACGATTGCCTGCGTATCGGGTTTTATTGTGAACATTGCAGAACGGACACTGCGGCTTTCCACTCCCTGCCGGGCGGATGCGCAGCGGCCCAACGGAGAAATGGTTTCGGAGCCCATGGCCTTCACCACCGCGGAGGAAGCCCTCTGCAGGATGGAAAGAATCTGCGGGAGGATGCGGACGGTGCCGGAAGAAAGCAAAGCGCTGGCGCTGCAGCCGTTCCTCCGGATGGGCGATGGGGACAGCTTCACGCTGGAAAATCCGGGCTATACCCGGCTTTCCCTGGAGGGAAAGGCTGCAGAGATCTGCCGGATACTGGCAGAAAGGCCGGCATGTGCGGAAGAAATCTGCAGGATGGTTTCCGGGGAAATCCCGGAGACGCAGATGACGCTGGCCGGACTGTTCCGGCAGGGGATTCTCCGGCACGAGGACGGCTTTGACAGATGAGGAGCGTGCAATATGGACGCAAAGGGAAAAGACTGCGCACCGGAACAGTCGGCGGAACGCTTTGAAGGGATTCTGAGGGAACTGGGCATCCGGTTTCTGGAGTCTCCCCTGCACGTGGTGGAAGGTGCCTGCAGCTTGACGCTGACGGATCCGGTACACGGATGGCACGTGAACGGGAAAGGGACGGACGAAAAATACTGTCGGGCCAGCGCCTTTGGCGAGGCGATGGAGCGGATTCAGACCCGTTTTGCCTACGATCTGAACGAGCTGTCTCCGGCTGCCCGGAGCGCCATGGGCTTTTTCTGTGCTCCGGACGAGGTGCTTCTTCCTGCGGAGCGCATGAAGGAAAATCCTCTGCTGTGGGGGGACTTCCGACGGATGCGGGGAAAGGAACCGGAAGAGGAGGATATTCCCTTTTTCCAGGTGCTGACAGGCATGAAGGACACACCTTTTGTCCCCTATTACAGCGTCCGGGAAGGAAAAACGGTGATGCTTCCGGAGATGCTGATCACGCTGCTGGCAGGAACCAACGGCATGGCGGCAGGCAATACCTGCGCGGAAGCCCTGTGCCAGACGCTCAGCGAAATTGCCGAACGATACGTGAAATGCGTGATGATGCAGGAGAAGCTGACGCCGCCGGACATTCCGGAGGATGCACTGACACCGGAACTTGCGGAACTGAAACGGCAGATTGAGGAACGCAGCGGCATGAAGCTGTACCTGCGGGATCTTTCGCTGGGCCGGGGGTTCCCGGTGGCCGGACTGCTGGCGGTGGATGAGGAGCATCATCGTTATCGTGTGAAATATGGTGCCCATCCCCGGTTTGAAGTCGCAGCGGAGCGGTGCATGACCGAGCTCATGCAGGGAGCCGATCCGGGGGATCCGGTGATGAAGGACCTGATGACGGTTCCCTGGACAGGACAGGAAGTGCCGTGGAATACTTCGAAGAACATGGTCTCCGCCTTCCGGATGGATATTTCCCAGGTGCCGGATACTTTCCTGGCCGGACCGCCTTCCTGGCCCTGGGCGCCATGGAAAGACAGAACCGGGGAGGACAATGAACAGTCCCTGGCATGGCTGATCCGCCTTTTTCTCCGGGAAGCGCCGGATATCTATATCCGGAACACCGGGTTCCTTGGGGTGCCGACTTTCCGGATTTACATTCCTGGCGTGTCGATGCTGCCCCGGGTGCTGACCCGCCGGCTGCAGGATATGCCGGTCCTTCACCGGCTGATGGATGAAGTGGCGAGGAGGCCGCTGACAAGGGACGAGGCTGAAAACCTGCTGGATGCACTGGAAGACCCGGATGTGGCGCTCGGCGGATGGGAACAGCGGCTGGAGCAGAAATGGCCGCTTCTAACCGTGAGGGGACTCATCCATTACATGCGGGGGGATGACCGGGAAGCACAGCAGCTGCTGGAAGCGTCCGGAACGCCCAGGGAGCTTTGCATGGCACGTTACCTGGAGCTGGAGAGGCGCGGCATCAGCCCGGAGGCACGGGATGCGCTGCTTGCACGCCTTTTCGGTGCGGAGACTGCCAGGTCGGTCGCCTTTATCCTCAGGGAGAGGGAGGGCGCCCTTGCACGGTGGCAGGACCCCACGGGACTGCTCAGCATGCTGTGGGTGGAAAACGCACCGCGGCGGGAGGCAAGAAAGAAAGCACGGCAGGAAGCGGCGGATACGCTTCACCGGAAACTGAAGGAAAGAATGATCAGCGGCATGCCGGTACAGCGGCCGGAGGCATGGCTTCGCGATCCTTCAGTGCTCTATGGGAAGGACTGAACAACGGAAAGGATGGGAGCGTCCATGCCGGATACGGAAGCGGCGAGGGATATCCTGCTGATCAGCGGGCTGGACTTTACCAGTGCGGAAGGCGCGGTCTACCAGATTGGCCAGGGAATCCTGCACCGGATTGTGAGTGAGCGCTACCGGACCGAAATGATCAACTTCGATTCGCTGCACAGCCTGGGGATTCTGCCCCATGGAAAAACGATCCGGGAATCCTTGGAACGGATGACGGATTACATGCTTTCCTTTTCCCCCAGACTGGTCGGGTTCTATACGATCTGCAATTCCTTTCTCACGGTGCTGGAACTGGCGCAGAGGCTGCATGAGAAAAATCCGGCGATCCGGATTGTTTTCGGCGGACCCCACGCCAGTGTGACGGCGGATGCCTGCCTCCGGTCTTTTCCGTTCCTTGCCGCGGTCTGCCGCGGTGAATCCGAGAAGACTTTTCTTCCTCTGGCAGAAGCGCTGCTGGAAGGCGGGAAACTGGAGGAAGTACCCGGCATCACCTATCTGCGGGAGGGCAGCATCGTTGAGAACCCGTCGGCCCCGCTGCTGACGGAAGAGGAGCTTGGCCGCTATACCGTGTTTCAGCGGCAGCCGGATGAAAAAGGGGAGATCCGGGACATTGCCCTGGAAGGAGGAAGGGGATGCCCTTTTTCCTGCACCTTCTGCTCTACAAGTTCCTTCTGGGAACGCCATTTCCGGGTGAAACCGGTGGATACGATGATTGCGGAAATGGACCGCTTTCACGAACTGTATCATACGACCCATTTTTCCATCGAGCATGACAACTTCACCTGCCAGCGTTCCCACATCTCGGAATTCTGCAGGAAACTGATCGAGCGGGGGTCACCGTACCACTGGCGCTGTTCCTCGAGGACGGACGTGCTGGACGAGGAACTGATTTCGATGATGGCCCAGGCCGGCTGCACGAATATTTTCCTCGGGGTGGAGACCGGGTCCCCGCGGATGCAGAAAATCCTGCGGAAAAATCTGAAACTGGAAGATGTATGCCAGCGGGTGTCGGAAATCCAGAAAGCGAAAATACTGGCGACCATTTCCCTGATCTATGGACTGCCGGAGGAAACACTGGAGGACCTGCGGCAGACCATTGCCCTGACCGAGAAACTGTATCTGGCCGGAGCCTGTGATGTGCAGCTGCACCGGTTCTTCCCCCTGCCCCGGACGGAGGAGACGGAAAAGGTTCGGGAAAGGATGTATTTCGATGACGAGGACGTGGATCTTTCGATCTATAACCGGACGGTTATCGACGAGGAAGGACTGGCACTGATCCGGGCCTATCCGGAGCTGTTCATGCAGTACTATACTTTTCACTCGGAGCCGAGGGATTCTTTTCCTTATCTGGAGAGCGTGTTCCTTCTGCTTTGCACGACAGGAAAACGGTTCTACAGAACCTGCTGCGGCCTGATCCGGACCTACGGGATCGAAAAGATCTATTTCATGCAGGAGGAATTCTTCCGGCAGGTTTACATTTCCTACAGCGAGATGTTTGCCCGGCTCGGCTTCCAACGGATGATGGACCAGCTGCTGGGGGAACTGCTGGAAAGAATCGGGAATCCGATCCTGGACGAGCTGTTCCGGTTTGAATCGGACACCATACGGTTCATGAAGGGATCGGAACCGGGACCGCAGATCAGCACCTACCGGCTGGACCTGATTTCGGCCATGCGCAGGGGCGTTTACCGGGAAGGAGAGTCCAGTGTCTGCATGTGGCGTGACGCGGAAGGAAAAGTGCGTTCCCAGGTGATTCCCTCCGGCGTGATGCAGATTGGATATGCAGAGGAAAATCCCGGAAGCTGACGGAAACGGGAAGAAAGGAAACGGCATCTTGCACACAATTCTTGCGATATGCCGTACAATGTGATATCCTTAAACTGCTTACAGAAAATGAAACGACCCTGTTTGAAACGAAAGGAGGAAATCCATGAAATTCACAAAAGAACAGATCGAGAAGGCGGCGGCATGCAAGAGCGTTGAGGAACTGCTGGAGCTGGCCAAGGCGGAAGGAATTGCGCTGGCGAAGGAAGAAGCCGAGAAGTATTTTGCCCAGCTGAGCGGAAGCGCTCTGACCCTCGATGATATCAACGAAGTGGCCGGCGGCGGTATGTCCAATGTCTGTGCGTCCAATGTCTGCTGCCCAAACACACCCGCTGTCTGCTGAGATACGGATAAACTGAAGGAGATTGAGTTGCTATGAAATTCACAAAAGAACAGATCCAGAAAGCGGCTGCATGCAAAAGCGTTGAAGAACTGCTGGAGCTGGCCAAGGCAGAAGGAATTGCGCTGGCGAAGGAAGAGGCTGAGAAGTATTTTGCCCAGCTGAGCGGAACCGCCCTGAAACTGGATGACATCAAAGCTGTTTCCGGTGGCTGCCTTACGAACCTTTGCGGCGCAGATGCCAGCGCTATATGCTGACACGGACGGAAAGGGAGGATAAAGAATATATGCAGCTTACAAAAGAGCAGTTTGTAAAAGCCTGTGAATGCAAGACAGCGGAAGAGCTGATTGCATTTGCGAAGAATGAGCTCAAGATTGACCTTCCCAAGGAAGAAGCGGAGAAATTTCTTGCGCAGGTGACCGACCAGGCCCTGACGCTGGATGATGTTGACAACGTTGCCGGAGGACTGTGCGGTGCAGCCATCAGCATCGCCTGCCTGGGACCGGGAGTTGCCTGAGGTTAATCAGCTTTACGGGGGACCGCTGCATTCTGTGCGGCGGTTCTCCTATATATCGGAGTATGGGAGGCGGAAACAGATGGAAAAACGGTTCCGGGTCAGCGGGTACGAGCTGGTCTTTCCTTTCCTGCGGGATAAAAACCGCTGTGCAGCCGTGAACGGACTGTACGGCGCTTTTGATGTGGTGACTGCAGGAGAAGCGGAAATCCTGCGCAGGGGGAAGGAAAATCCGGAGATACTGCAGGAACTGCCGGAGGAAACCTTTGACCGCCTTGCACAGAGAGGCCATCTGGTTCGGGAGACAGCGGAAGAAGAGACGGAGCATGTCCGCATCCTTTCGAGAATGTACTGGCTGATTCCCTACCGGGGGAACCTGGACCTGGTGATCCTGCCAACCTACAACTGCAATTTCCGTTGCGAATACTGCTTTGAGCGGGCACGGCTCGAACGGGGCCAGGAATGGCTTTCCCGCAGAATGACCCCGGAGACGGCGGACGCGATTTTCCGGCAGATGGAGGCCTTCCATGCGAAGGGCGTGCAGCTGAGAAGCTGCACACTGTACGGCGGGGAACCGCTGCTGAGCACCAACCGGGAGATGGTTTCCCGGATCGTGGAACGGGCGGAAGCACTGAAGATGAATCTCATGTGCGTGACGAACGGATACGAACTGGACCGGTATATTGACCTTCTGAAGGGGCACCCGTTCTTATTCCTTCAGGTTACGGTGGACGGGGTCGGAAAGACCCACGATGCAAGGAGGTTCCTGGCCGGAGGGCAGGGAACCTATGACCGGATCATGGACAATATCGGCCTGGCGCTGGACAATGGAATCCAGATCCACGTACGGGTGAACGTGAACCGTTCCAATCTGGAAAGTGCCATGGCGCTGCCGGAAGCTTTCCGGGAGCGGGGATTCACCGTGCACAAGGAATTCCGGTACTACTTTAAAGCTACCACCGCCTGCTTTGAAGAGAATCCGGAGAACGCCATTACGGAAGAAGAGCTGTTTCGTGTATTGCTGGACCGCGGAATCTGCACCGATACCGATTTTTCGCACAGCAGGATTTACAACGAAGTGGCGGCCAGATTCTTCAAGGCCATGAAACGGGAAAGCTATCCTGCTTTTTCGCCAGCTCACTGCGGTGCGGAATCCGGCATGATCGTGGCGGACCCGGAAGGGACGCTCTATCCCTGCTGGGACCTGGTTTCCATGGAGGAGTACGCCATCGGCTTCACTGACGTGGAAAGAGGCCGGTTCCTTTTCAATTTTGACCTGAGCAAATGGCGGACGCGAACGGTGGACAACATGCCGGAATGCAGGATCTGTCCCTACCTGATGTTCTGCGGGGGCGGATGTGCCGCGGAGGGCCTTTTGGGAAGCGGAAATCTGAAGAAAGGCATATGCGGCGGCATCCCCGGCGCCTTTGATTTTACGGCGCCGAGGATCAGCGAGCGGATGTTTGAGGAGAACGGGGTTCTTTCCCAGACGCTTTCGCTGTATCCCCTTTTCCGGGACCTTTCGCCTGAAATGCGGGAGAGGCTGCTGACGACCACGGACCAGGAAGAAGCGGTGAGGTTCCTGAAGGAAAGACTGATGGAATCGACGGCGATCTTTGGATAAGGACGGAAAGAGCATGTACTATACTTTGCTTGAACCATGGGCCCTTCGGGGCTACAAAGGACGGCTGCTGTACCTGGAGGCGGCCGGTTTCCGCGACAGGCCGAGGCCAATTTCTGCGGGAATGTTTTCCCTGCTCTGCCGCTGTGATGGAAAGACCCCCATGGACTCGCTGACAGAAGAAGAAACAAGGACACTGCAGCAGCTGGAAAAGCATGGACTGGTCCGTTCCTCCGGGACGCCGCAGCCCTGGCAGCCCTGGCAGGAATACCGCTATTTTGACAACCGGCGCATCATCTCTGCCGCATGGGGCATTACCGGACGGTGCAATGCCCGCTGCCGCCATTGTTTCATGGGATCGGATACGGCGGTTACACCCGATGAATTTACCTGGGAAGAATGCAGAAAGCTGATCGGGGAGATGGAAGAATGCGGGATCCGGAATGTGATGCTGACCGGAGGCGAGCCGCTGGTACACCCGGATTTTTTCCGCATTGTAAAAGCCATTGCGGAAAAGGGAATGCATGTCACCCGGATCTATACCAACGCGCTTAGGCTGACGGAGGAAACGCTGAGGCGTCTGGAAGAGGACGGCCAGCGGCCGGAAATGATCATCAGCTTTGACGGGCTGGGAGTGCATGACTGGATGCGCAATGTGCCCGGGGCAGAGGAAAAGGCCCTGGCGGCCATTGCAATGTGCAAGGAGCACGGGCTGAAGATCCGGGTGAGCATGAACCTGAATGCCGTGACCCTTCCCAGTGCGGAGAGAACGGTGGTCCGGCTGGCCGAGATGGGGACGGATACCATTTTCATCATCCGTACGACGCAGACACCCAAGTGGCTGGACCAGGGGAAAAACACGCTTGGGGACGATGAGTACATGGAAATGCAGCTGAAGCTGATCGGAATCCTTCGGAGAAGCAGGAAGTGGAACACAAGAATCCGCTTTTTCAACGGTCTGGAAGTCGGTCCGGAGACGACGCCGGAAGACATCAGCCGCGAGGAATGCAACTGGTTTTCCGAAGAGGTGGAAGACAGCGCCTGGTGCGGGAAGTGTGTGGACAGCTTTTTTGTGGCCGGCGACGGTCGTGTGCTTCCCTGCGACGCCTTTGAGGGCGGAACGGTGTCGGGCGATTTCCTGATGAAGGACAACAACGTGCATACCCGCCCTCTGCGGGAAATACTGAACGATTCCGAATACAGCCGGATGATTGCACTGAGCAAGAAAGAGCTGCTGGAGTATAACCCGGAATGCCGGGCGTGTGAATGGTGCAGCCTCTGCCACTGCGGGATCTGCCGGGCGTGCGGCATTGCCGCGCTGGCAGTCCGGGCAGGAACCTATCACGGCATGGATCCCATGAAAGGCATCTGTACACCGGATCCCATTCAGTGCCGGTTTTACAAAGGCGGCTATTTTGCCCGACTGAAGAAACTGCTGGAGGAAACGCGATGAATCCGGTGCCTGTCATTCAATGGGCAGTGACCGGCCGCTGCAATTACCGCTGCCGCCACTGCTTTGTAGGAAACACGAAGGATGAGCTGCCTTTTTCTGACCTGGAGGTTCTATGCGGCCGGATGGAAGAAGCAGGCGTGCAGAATGTCATTCTTACCGGCGGCGAACCCCTGCTGCGGGATGACCTGACGGAACTCCTGCGGCTGCTTGCAAAGCACGGCATCCGTGTGCCTTCCATCTCCACCAACGGGAGTCTTCTTACGGAGCATCTTCTGAGGGAGATCCGGGAGAGCGGACATCAGCCGGAGATCATGGTGAGCTATGACGGGGACGGTGGGCAGCACAACTGGCTTCGGAATGCGGAAGACGCGGAAGAAGCCGTTTTCCGGGCACTGGACCTTTGCCGCAGGGAAGGTTTTGCCACCGGGGCACTGATGACACTGCACCGGGGAAACCTTGGGTGTCTTCGGAGCGGACTTGGCAAGCTGGCTGCCCACGGGTGCGGCATCGTGAAGGTGAAGCCGCTGCTTCCCCTGGGCAGGGCAGCGGAAGCAGATGCGGAAGTGAAGTGCGCCGGTTTTCCGGAGATTTACGATGCCTTTCTGGATGCCATTGCCGGATACTATGCAGGAGAGTACCCGCTGCGGCTGCGGCTGGGCGGATTTTTCGCGGCAGTTCCGGAGCGGAACGGATGGAATGTCCCGATGAAGCATTCCCTGGAGAAGGACAGTGGCGGGGGAATGCGCCTCTGCGGACATGCGGAAGTTTTTCCATTTCTGACGGCGGAGGGGAAGCTTCTTCCCTGCGCGGGCCTGGCTGCATTGGAACGCTTTGCCGATGAGGCTCCGTCTCTCCTTGAAATGCCGCTGGCTGATGCAATGCAGACGCCCTGCTTTCGGAAGTTTTCAGATTATACAGCCGGGGAACAGTGGGAGAAAAACAGCGAGTGCGCTGCATGCCCGTCGGCAGAGGAATGCGGCGGAGGATGCAGAATGAACGCCCTTGCCTTTGGAAACGGGTTTTACGGCTGCGATGAGAGCTGCTGTGAATATTTCCGGGAAGGATGGCAGAAAAAAACCCCCGACGCCATCCGCCGGGGATTATTGGAAAAAATGCTGAACACTGACAGGTAATGCCGGTGTTCTTTTTTGATATGCGCGGACTGCAGGAAGGACATCAGACCTGCTGGAAGCGGATCAGTTCGGCAAAGAGGCCGTTTTTTTCGATTAACTGGTCATAGGTTCCGCTTTCCACAATTCTTCCCTGGTCAAGCACGAGAATCCGGCTGCAGTTGCGAATGGTAGAAAGACGGTGGGCAATGACGATCCGGGTCGCGTTCAGTCTGTCGAGGGCCTCGGACACCGCCTTCTGAGTCAGATTATCGAGGGCTGAAGTAGCTTCGTCCATGAGGAGAATTTTCGGCTTTGAGGCGATAGCCCGGGCAATGATCAAGCGCTGGCGCTGACCGCCGGAGATGCAGCTGGAGCCTTCGGAGATAAAGGTCTGCATGCCCATGGGCATTGCCCGGATATCATCAGCAATACCGGCCGTTTCAGCGGCCTGCCAGGCTTCTTCCTCAGTCATATCCGGGGAGGAAATACCGATGTTGGACAGGATGTTTCCCGGGAAAAGCCGGTCATTCTGCATGACGCAGCCAATCTGGCGGCGGAGCGACTGGATGTTGACGGAACGGATATCATAGCCATCGTAACTGATCGTGCCGGTCTGAGGCTTTTCAAAGCCGATCAGCAGCCGCATCAGGGTGGACTTTCCGCAGCCGCTTTTTCCGACGATTGCAACATATTCACCGGGGCGGATTTTTAAGTTCAGATCTTTCAGAATCGGAACGCCTGAATCCGCATAGCGGAAGGAGACGCCGGTCAGGGTGATGGCGCCGGAGAGGGAACGAACGTTCTTCTTGTTGTCCCCGATCTCAGGGGAGGCATCCAGGATGGGTTTGACATTGTTCAGGATCGGCCGGATCATGGCGATCTGCTGGACAACGTCAAAGAGCTGGGTGAAGGCGGCCAGAAGCAGGCCAAAGGAAGCCTGAAAACCCATAAAGGCGGAAGGGGTGATATGGGAAGAGACGGCGATCTGATAGAACCAGAGGGTGCCGAAGAGCGGGATTCCCGCCGTGAATACAGGCCGGAGCGTCAGAAGCTTCGGCGGATGGTACTGCGGTTCCGCACTCTTCCGGTAGGCATTGAGCCAGGTGGAAAAGACCCGCTTTTCCATGGCGGCGGTTTTGATCTTCTCAATGTTGGTAATATAACTGTAGAGAATGCCGTGCTGCTCGGAATTGTAGCGCAGCTGCTTTTCCGTAACCTTCATCTGCAGACAGACAGTGACCGCGATAAACAGTGCCATGACGAGAATAACGGTCAGCGCCGGAACGGCAAGCTTCCGGGTCATGCGGAAAATCTGAAGGAGATAGATGAGACTGAGCAGGGCGGTAACCCCGGAGGAAAACAGGGCACGACAGATGGAAGTGCAGAGGGCGTTGATTGTCTGGGCACGGGTAGCCAGCTCTGCAGTGGAATATCCGCGGAAGAAGGAAGCAGGCAGGCTGATCATGCGCATCATGACCGCAGCACGTATGGAAACATCCGTTTTGATCAGGATTCTGTTCATGGTTATTTCCCGGGCGATGGTCATGAGCATGGTGGAAATGCTGACCGTCACCAGGAGGAAGCCGGCGGAAATCAGGGGGGAAAGACTCTCAGCATAAATGACCTGGGCCAGGAGGTACTTGGTTACGAGCGGGGTGACCATGGACATGATGATCAGGGTGAGAATGATCAGCGTGATGCTCAGATAATCATGGACAGACAGCTCTTTGAATGTGAAGGACAGAAGGTCCCGGACCGTCAGCGGCCGCTGGGGAAGGGGCCGGTAGAAACAGGTGGCCTCGCGGGAGATGCTGGCGGCATTGCGGGCAGTTACGCGCACCGTCGTGCCGGTGGCATGGTCAACGTATTCATAATGCCCGCTGCGGGGCGTAAGGACGATCAGGCGCCCGTCTTTGGTGGAGCCGAGATAGATGCCGATGGCGTGTCGATACCAGTCATCAATGAGCTCCACCTTTCGGTGCATGATTCCGGCAGGCGCCATGAAGTAATCCAGAATTTCCTCCGGTTCCGTGAGCTTTTCAGGCCAGTCTTCCGGCTCCAGGTGGAAAACATGCAGCAATTCGGAGACCGCGTCCATGATGATCCGGCGCATGGACTCCTGGTTCATTTCCAGAGTCCGGGAGCCGATAATGATGCTGCTGATGTCGGAGAGGCTGCCGGAAAACTTATTCTGGTCGGTCCGCAGTCTTTTTTTCAGTTGATCTCCAAACTGGGTTCCCATTGGGCATTTCCTCCTGTGTCAGTTGCTGAGGATCATGGATTGATACGCTTCACAGCGCTCCATCAGCTCCTCATGGTTCCCGCGGTCCACGACCTTTCCGTGGTCGAGGACAATGATTTCGCTGCATTCCCGGATGATGGAGAGCCGGTGGGAGATGATGACCAGGGAGATGCCCTGGTTGCGTATGGCCTGAATGATTCGGTGCTCGGACTCGGTGTCCAGGGCGGAAGTGGCCTCGTCAAGAATGAGGAGGGTCGGCTGCTGGGCAAGGGCCCTGGCAATCTCGATCCGCTGGCGCTCGCCGCCTGACATATTGCGGCCGCCTTCGGTGACCATGCTCTCATACCCGCCCTCCCGGTGGGAGATAAAGGAATGAATATCCGCGTCCCTGGCAGCCATGATAACCTCGAAATCCTCAATGGACTGATCGCCCGCACGTATATTGCCGGCAATTGTATCCCGGAAGAGGAAGATATCCTGGTTCACTGCAGTGACGGAACTTGTAAAAATATAGCGGTTGATGTCCTTTCGCGGCTTACCGTCGTAGAGTATTTCGCCGTCCCATGGCTCGTATGTTCCAAGAATCAGCCTGGCCAGGGTGGATTTTCCGCAGCCGGAGGAGCCGACGAGGGCTACGCTGTTCCCCGGCTCCAGCTTCATGGAGAAATTCTGGATCAGCGGCGGCAGGAGACGGTTATACCCGAAGGTGAGGTCCCTGATTTCGAGGCGGCCGGAAATTTTGGCGGCATCATCAAAAGCATCAAGATCCACCGGTCCTTCCGGCACATCCGTCGGGTATTTCATGACGTCCTGGATGCGTTCCATATTGGCGCGCATTTCCTGGTAGCTCTGGCCGGCGGCAATCAGGGAAGAGGCGGGGGTTGAGAAGGCGGTCAGAAAGCCGTTGAAGGCGGAAATCATGCCGACGGTCCACTGCCCGCGCATTACCAGCGCCACACCGAGGAAAAGCACGATATTTCCGGTGAGCAGCGTGATGAGCCTGGGAACCTGTCCCAGATACTGATCGAGCCGGTTGTACTGTACCACCTGGTCATTATACTGGCATTCATAGTCGGCCCATTTTGTGAAGAAGCCTTTTTCCACACCGGCGGATTTAATGGTTTCGATCATCTCGATTCCGGAGATGGTGGCGCCGTTCAGCTTGCCGTCTGCAGTCATTTTCACCCGGGTGATATTTACCCGTTTGCGGGCGATGAGCTGGCTGAGGAACAGGTTGGCAATGAGGGACAGCACGCCCACCGCCGCCAGCAGCGGACTGAAGGTGAACATGACAAAGAGATTGAAGAGCATGGAAACGGCATCCAGAAAAAGGGGCGCAATGATGCCGATCAGGGTGGATGCAATTTCCTGGTTGGATTCCTGACGCTTCAGGAGGTCACCGGCCATGCGCTGGGAGAAAAAGTCCAGCGGGAGGCGCAGAATATGCCAGACATAGGAGGTGTTGGCCACAATGGCCATTTTTCCCTGAAGCCGCTGGAGATAGACGGATTTGATCGACAGGGCACTGAGCTGCAGGAATGCGATGAGCAGAAAGAAAAGGAAGAAGGGGGTGGCGTCACTGAAGGTGGCCAGGAGCTGGTCAATATAGAAACGCGACATGGCCGGGGTGATGATGCTGATGATCGCCGCGATGAGGGAGGTTGTGATGATCAGAATAAACATCGGGCCGGCGCCTTTCAGACGCTCGCGGGTAAAATCCCACAGGCGGGGCGGGGAGCCATCCGGACAGAACGTTTCCGAGGGGGAGAGTAGCAGACAGACACCGGTAAAATGCTTGTCGAACTCATCGATGGTCATTTTTACCAGACCGCGGCCGGGATCATTGATCCATACATATTTTCCCCGCCATCCGTTCAGAACGATGAAGTGGTTGAAATCCCAATGGACAATACATGGAAAGGTTCCTTTATGCAGGAGACTCTGGGTCTGGTAGCGGAAGGCTTCCGCCTTCAGGCCGTAGCTTTCTGCCACCAGATAGATGCTTTTCAAATTGGATCCATCCCGGGAGACGCCACAGTCCCTCCGAATCTGCTCAAGAGGGATATACTTTCCGAAATACGCCAGGCACATGCAGAGCGAAGCGGCACCGCATTCCAGCGTTTCCAGCTGCATGACAAATGGCACATGCGCTACTCCCCTGCTGATGGGAGCATGGACTTTATTCAGCTTCATGGTTCACCATCCTTCTGGTCCGAACTGTCGCCGAAGAGCAGACTGTTGGGCTTGACAGTATCACGGACAATCCGGACGATGGCGGTTTCATCCTTCCGCTCGGTATTCAATATAAGCTTGACCTGGTATAACTCGGAGTTGGGGGTGAAACCCATCCGGGTCGCCAGACCTACGGAAAACACATCACAGGCATCACTGTAGGACATGGGTTTATCCGATATGGAGGCAATAATGCCGGGAACTCTGGTTTTGTCGGGAGACAGATACCGGACCTGCATCCCTTCACGGATCAGATTCCGTTCGGAGGTATGGATGAAACAGACGGAGGTCCCGTCGTGGGTGCCGCCGGTAGCCTCCAGGGTGATTTCAAAGGAACCGGTGAATCCCCAGATGATGATGCCGGCCAGCACCAGCAGGATTGCACCCAATGCAAACCAGACCCCGGAAGAGGATGTACGGATGTATCCGTTAAGCTGGTCCGGAGAGGAAATGCGGTTCAGGGCTTCCTCACGGTAGAGTTTGTTTTGCTGCATGATATTATCCTCCGTTTTCTGCTGCGGCGCCTCTGTTTTTATCTGCTTTCAGCTAATTCTACCACACCGGGGGCAGTGTGAAAAGATCAAAATACCGCCGTTCCATTCGTGAAATCGTCCTGATTTCGGAAGAGGGGAAGCTTTTCAATCGGGTTCATTTGTGATATGCTTTGCGGCAAAAATGCGGGAGAAAAGCTGCCACGGCAGGAAGGCAGCCTTCATTACCAACAGGGAAAATAACGCCTGTTCTGCATTAAGCCGTGCCGGGACAGTTCCAGCTCTGTTTCCCGCAGGCTGCGCCGCTTACGTGCGTGGAGGCCGTACATACGGCAATTGTGGAAAACAGCAGGCGGTTCACGGGGCGGGTACGTCTGTTCCGGAAGGAAAGCGTCTGCGGAAAAAAAGACCCCGGACGGGAAGGCGGCAGATGCTGTCCAGCCGGGGATGGAATGAAAAAGAGCATAGGAGGAGGATGGTCATGGCAAAAAGGATTGTCGCAGTCAATGCGAGCCCGCGAAAGGGCTGGAACACGGATACACTGGTCTCCGATGCGGCCAAAGGTGCAGAGGATGCGGGAGCCGTTGTAGAGCGCTTTGATCTTTACAGGCTGGAAGAGTTTACCGGATGCATTTCCTGTTTCGGATGCAAAAGGGAGAAAAACAAGGGGCACTGCATATGCCGTGACGGGATGACACCGGTTCTGGATGCCATTCGGGAAGGGGACGGGCTGATCCTCGGCACACCCAATTATCTGGGGAATGGAACTGCCGTATTCCGTGCCCTTTATGAGCGGCTGATTTTCCAGAACCTTACCTATAACGCGGAGAAGCCCTGCTGCAACTCCCATCCTGTTCCGATGCTTCTGATTATGACAAGCAATGCACCGGAGGGCTACTACCGGCAGGTTCTGAAGAATTATCAGCAGACCCTGACGGCCTTCGTGGGACCGACCGAGGTTTTTGCCTGCGGAGATACCCTTCAGCTGAAGGACTACAGTAAAACGGATTGGCCATGGTATTTTGACGGGGAAGCCAAACTGCGGAGGCATGAGACGGTATTCCCCGAAGAAAGAAAGAAGGTCTACCAGCTTGGGCTGGACCTGGCACAATAAAACAGGAAGCCCGGGACAATGGGAACGTACTTCCCTGCCTGCGGTGCTATCCGGATATATGTGAGGAAAAGAATATGCAAAAAGTAAAAAACGTCTTCTCCCGGTTTGGTTTCGCCCAGCTGGTCGGCGGGCTGGCAATACTTCTGATTTCTGTGCTGATGATACCTTTGACGGCTGCGGATACTCTGGAAAAACTGAACAGTAGCTTTGGACCGTCTTCCCTTCTGATGCTGATGTATGTTCCCAATATTGCTTTTCTGCTGGTCTTCTGGCTGATCATCCGGAAGATTCCCAAAATGGAATGGCAGAAGGAACCCATGCGCTTTGCCTCTCTGGTAAAGGCTTTTGCCATGATGTATGCAGTCACCATGTTCCTTAACATGGTAGGGACTGCCGTCAGCAGCGCTGCCCCGGGAGAAGGATCCCAGCAGCTGGAAATCATTGATAAGGTCGTCAACACGAAGCTGCCCCTGGGAATCCTGATCACTGCGGTATTTGCCCCGATCCTGGAGGAACTGATCTTCCGGAAAATGATGATCGACAGGCTGCATAATTATGGAGAAACCGCTGTTATCGTGTTTACCGCGCTGTGCTTCGGCCTGTTCCACGGAAATGTGACGCAGTTGTTCTACACTACAGGTGTGGGGCTGTTCCTTGGGTATGTCTACTGCAAAACCGGGAAAATACACTACACCATCATTCTGCATATCGTGAACAATACCCTTTCGACATCCATCATGCTCCTGCTCCCTCTGATGCAGAACGAGGGTGAAGGTGCCGGCGGCAGCTCCGTGGTGGCTGTCCTTGGTATCACCCTGCTGATGATTGTTCTGGTCATTTCGGGCATCATCCTGATAATCCTCCATCTGAAGAGGAAGGACATTGTTCTTAATAATTCCTACCCGGAGGCTATTCCAAAGGGCCAGGTTCTGAAAACCGCGTACCTGAACCCCGGCATGGTAATATTCCTGCTGTATAGTTTTTTTGAGCTCGCGTCTCAGACCTTCTCCTTCCCGATGCCTTTCTGACGAATAACGGAAGCTGTCCCTGCGGACAGATGCCTGCGTTCCCCGGACTGAGGCTTTAGCTAAAGAGAAAAGGGGTATGTAAAATACAGAATAAGGCGTTTGAAGGTTAAGAAAGCTGATCCGAAATAAGTATGCTGCATTTGTGCTGTTTTTTGTTTTCGCCCTGATAATCTGGAATCTGCGGGATTATCTGTATTCCTTGCTAATTACGGGAAGCGCTTATCATTTTTCCTCAGGAAGCAGTCTTGGAATTCCCGCCGGAGCAGCATTGGTAGTCGGCTACATTCTGTTTATCCAAAACAAGGCGTGACAGCCCGGAGAACAGACGGAACCGTTCAAACGGAACACGGATTTTCAGACTGCAGATTCATTCGGTAGATTGTACGGTGCCTTTCAAGGAGCGGCTATAGGCCTGCTCCTTTTTTATGTTTTGCAGAAATTGCATTTCATAGGGGAAAAGGCCGCACAGGTTTGCCCGTGCAGGACTGCAAGGAGCAATAGGCGCATTCCGTACGGATACCTGGAAACGGGAAAAACAATTTCACAAATTCTTCACATTTTACAGGAGAATCTTTTAGGTTCATTTTAGGAGGGGATGATAAGCTTCCTGACGTCGGAGAAAACAGATTCCGATAAAGGAGTGATTAAGTTGAAAAAGCATCGCGTGCTGCGAAATATTTGCATTGATTTACTCTGTACAGGCTTGGTACTGGTCGTGTTTGCCCTGTTTCATCATGTGCTGCCCCGGCGCCAGGAAAGCGTGGGAATTGTGATCAGCAATCCATATTCGACAGAAACGATTACGGAAGGAGCACGCATGAGCATTCCGGAGGATGTGGTGATGCTGGCTTCTGCCGGCGGGAGTGATGCGCCGGTGGGATTTACCTTCAGCAGACGAACCAGCAAGGGAAAGAGCAGCGGGAAAAGCAGCATGAACAGCAAAGGCGGAAGTGCCCTGAGCG
>CAMVHE010000068.1 GCA_947167215.1 uncultured Clostridia bacterium | reverse complement strand
TCAGCTTGGCGGTGATCTTGTTGGCGCTCATCACCAGGATGAAGGACACGATGGATTTGAACAGTCCCACTGCAGTACCGTAGGAATACATGCCCTTGGCCAGGCCGTAGCGGTAGGCGTAGGTATCGAGAACGTCCGAATAGTTCAGGATAGCATTGTTGCCCATCAGGAGCTGCTGCTCGAAGCCGGTGGACAGGATGCCGCCGATGGCCAGGATCAGCAGGATGGAAATGGTGGGCCGGATGGTGGGCAGGGTGATGTGCCAGATGCGCTTGACGCGGCTGGCTCCGTCGATGGCTGCTGCCTCATAGAGCTGCTCGTCGATGCCGGAAATGGCCGACAGGTAGACGATGGCGTTGTAGCCCATGCCCTTCCAGGTGTTTGCAATGGCAATGATCCACCAGAAATAGGGGCCGTGCTGGAAGAACAGGATACGTTCCTTCGTCAGCCCCAGGCCGATCAGCAGGTCATTGATCAGGCCGCCGCCGGAGAGGAAGGTCAGGAAGATGTTGGCGGCGATAACCCAGGAGATGAAATACGGCAGATAGGAGGCCGTCTGGATGAACTTCTTCAGGCGGATGCTGCGGAGCTCATTGAGCATCACGGCCAGGATAATGGGCGCGGGGAAGGAAAACAGCAGGGTCAGCACGCTGGTAGCCAGCGTATTGCGCATGATCATGCCGAAATCCTTGCTGAAGAAGTACTGGAACCACTGCAGGCCGACAAATTTGGCGTTGAACAGGTCGTAGAAATAGCCGTTCTGGGAGGGGCGGTAGTTGGTGAAGGCCATGTAGAGGCCGGTCATGGGCGCATAGCAGATCACCAGCACCCAGATAATTCCGGGGATCATCAGCAGGAAAAGAAACTTCTGGTCCAGCAGCCTGGATTTCAGCGGCTTCTTTTTCCTCCCGTCCGGTGTGACTTGAGTCATAGTTAATCCTCCTTTGCAGAAAGAAAAGCAGGATCAGATCAGTTACCCGGAAGCAACGAAATCCGATCCTGCTCCGTTTGCTTACCTCCAGGGAGTGAGGAAACGCTCAGGCTTTATTTGCTGGCGACGGGCTCCATTCCCCACAGTGCCAGACGGGCAAAGTACGCCTCGGTCATGTAGGCTTCGATGTCGGCCATGCCGGCGCCTTCCATGGCGGAGATCATTTCGTTATACAGGCGGTCGCAGTCCTCCACGGTGGCCGCGTTGACCATCCGGGGATAATACTGGTTGAACACGTCGATGACGCCCTGGTACATCAGCGCCTCGATGGTGCTGCCTGCGGGCTCCAGGTTGGCGAATTCGGCGCTGTCATAGTAGCCGTTGGTCAGGTTCTGATAGGCGAAGGATGCGCTGCGGTCCTTTTCGTTGAACCAGATGCGGCAGGTGGTGCCGTCGTCCGGATGCACGTCGTTCTTGACGAACCAGGTCCACTTGGTGATGCCGGTCTGGTCCACCACGTTGGAGGGATCTGCCTGGTAGCGTTCCACGATGTCGCCGATGGGCGTGCGGACGCCGTCCACGAACTCCCAGTCCTGGCCCTCGATGCCCCACAGCAGCAGGTCCTGGCCTTCCTGAGAGGCGCAGTAGTCGATGAACTTCACAGCGGCTTCCACATTCTTGCAGTTCTTGGTGATGGCAATGGCATCCCAGCCCAGGGAGGAACGGCCGGCCAGCGGCAGGTCCGCAGAGGCGGCACCGTCCGGGATCACCTTATAGGCCAGGTATTCCGCGTTGGCATTCTGCGAAACCAGCAGGCTTGCAGAAGGCGTCCAGGTATCCCAGTAGGCACCGGCATAGGCCAGCACGCCGTTGTTGCTCAGCTTCTGGTTGCGCAGCTCCTGGTTGTTGCTGGTCCATTCCGGATCCAGCAGGCCGGAGCGGTAAAGGTCGTTCATCTGATGGATTGCATCCATGAACTGGGGATCGCGTACGGCAAAGTACAGCTTGCCTTCATGCACATAATAGGGATAAATGCTGTTCATGCCGGCAAACATGCCGTTGATACTGCCGCTGACCGGGTCGCCGATGACCAGCGGGCTGGTGACGTCGGGGTTGGTGTCCTTGAACTTCTGCAGCAGGTCCCTGAACTCGCTCCAGGTGAAGGGCTCGGCAGAATCGGCCCGCTCCTGGCCCACCAGTTCGATCATGTAATCATAACGGCAGATGAAGCCATTCACGGGGTCCGGATCATAGCCGTACCAGTTGGACAGGTAGTAGTTGTTGCCGTCGCTGTAGCGGGTCTTGTTCAGCGTTTCGCCGTACATGGCCACCACATTGGGCATCTGGTCGAGATAATCGGACAGGTTCACCAGGGCACCCGCCTCGATGTACTGGTTCACGATGTCGCTGCCGCGGTCCATCAGGATGATATCCGGATAGTTCTGACCGGCCAGCATCAGGCTCAGTTTTTCCCCGGGATTGCCGGAGGGGCTGATCAGGTCCAGTTTGATGCCGGTGCGCTCTTCCAGGGCCTTGGCGACGGGATCGTCAAAGGTGCGCACGCCGGAGTTCTTGTCGAAGAACGAAATGGTCACTGCCCCTTCTCCGAGGGCAGCGAGC
Source organism: uncultured Clostridia bacterium (assembly GCA_947167215.1). GTDB lineage: Bacteria > Bacillota > Clostridia > Christensenellales > Aristaeellaceae > Ventricola. The sequence continues at coordinate 15,554 of CAMVHE010000068.1, read as the reverse complement.
GGCAGCATGAGGGTCAGGGCCATCATGGCAGCCAGCATGGAGCAAACCAACTTTTTCATCGTATTCCTCCTTACCCAGCTTCTGCTGTGGTTGTTGGGCTGATTATATGGCCGAATGTCTTGTCCCGTCTATGGAACAATAGCAGGAAAATATGGCGTTATGTCTGTTCCGCCGGCGGACCTGCGGGAGGAATCTGCAGGCGGCATTCCGGATATAGGGAAGGCGTCCGCCGGCCCCGGCGGACGCCCCCAGTCTTCTTCTTTCCTTCAGTCCCCTTCTGTCCCGACAAACTTCAGCAGCGCCGCATCCGGCCCGGGGAAATCCCAGCAGAGCGCTCTCCGTTCCGCTCTCACCCGCTTCCCGGTCCACAGGTCCACATAGGTGCCCTCCGGCAGGCCGCACCTTGCAAGGTCCGCCGAAAGGGTATCCGGCGCCGGATTCCAGGAGAACAGGGCAACATAGTCCTCCCTGCAGATCTGTGCGGTGAAAACCCGGCAGGCGGAGCTGCCCGCGGCATCTGCCGGCCGGAAGACCGTTCCGCTGCTGGCAACGGCGTTGACGGCAGGATTGCAGGCAATCTGAAGCGTGCGCTCCTTTGCCCCCGCACGGCTGTAATCTTCCGACAGCAGCATGACCGAGCCGGCGATCACGGCCGAAGTGTACCGTGCCCTGGCCTCGCCCTCCGTGGAATCCTCCGGCATGCAGAAGGCCCGCTGGAGCACGATATGGTCCGGGTCGTTGAACTGGTACAGTGTTCCGCCGGTCCACCAGGAATAGGTCTGGGCGTTCAGGACATATTCCACGTCTTCCGCCAGACCGAAGGCGTCGCAGGAGAAGCGGCGGGCATTGCCGCTGCCGAAGGGGAACAGCGGCGCAATGGACAGGCTCAGGAAGAAGGGCCTCCCGATCTCCCGTTCGTCATAGAACCGCTCCAGCACCCGGTAGCCGAAGTTCAGCGCCTGGCGTCCCGTCCGTACAGCGGGGTCCGCATGCACGCCCTCCATTCCCCCATGGCTGAGAAAATCCAGCTTCAGGTAGTCGTAGCCTTCCTCCAGGCACTTCCTGGCCTTTTTCGCCGTCCACTCCAGCCACAGCGGGTGGGTCACGTCATAGGGAACCGCCCGGTCCACCCGGGGCAGCGGGTTCCCCCGGGCATCCCTCAGCACGATCTCCCGGAAGGTGTGGCCGGGCATTTCGGGAATTTCCCGGTCAAGGGGATAGAAGCAGGCGAAGGGTGCATCATAGATGCCCGCCTTCTGTCCCCTCCGGTGCAGGTCCTGCAGGATGCTCCGGCGGTCCTCCTCCGGAACGCGCTGCCATCCGCCGTCCAGGTTGATATAGGTTTCCCCGTGGTTCTCAAAGCTCCCGGGCATGAGCTTTTCCCATACGAAATCCCCGCTTTCCCGGAAATTCTCCGCGTTAAGCGTCCTGGCAAGCCCCGCATAGCTGTTGAAGCCGAAGGGAACGCCCCGGCTCCACCGCCGGGGACTGCGTTCCCGGCCCAGGAGGGCCGCATACTCTTCGAGCAGGGTACGCCAGTCCGGGCCCCAGGCGATCCGGAACCGGGAGGAAAACACCTCCTTCTCCTCCAGGATGCCGTGGGGCTCCTGGTCGTGGGTGCCTTCGTCCGGATAAGGCTGGCCGCACCTGGCCTCCAGGATCCGGGCGTCCATGCCGGGGCAGGCAATGGCATTTTTCCATATGGAAAAATCCATGGCCCCGATAAGCAGTCCTTCCCGGCGCTCCGGATGGAACAGCACGGTCACATCATAGCTCTTCCTTCCGGCCCGGAGCGGGACGGCTTCATACCGCATCCACATATCGTTGTCATAGGGCACCAGCAGCATTCTGGCCCCCAGGTCCCGCCACAGGTACGGTGTGTCCCCGTCCCTGCCCCGGGCAATGAGGGGCGTAAGAAAATTGCTGCGCACCGGAGTACCGTCTCTGCGCTTCAGACTGCACTGCACCGTGGCGCCGTCCGGATCGGCCGTCAGCCGCTCTGTCAGCACCAGTCCCGCTTCGTTTTCATAGACCAGAAGCAGGCTGTCCCCTTTCGTCCGGGTACGTGTCAGCACCGCTTCCCTGCTGTCGATCCTTCCTCCCTCCGCCTCCGCTGCGGCAGCGGAGGCAAGAAGCAGGGGCATATCCCCGCAGTATAAGGTGAATACTCCCTGTTCTTCCGCTTTCCAGCGATAGCCTTCTGCCATCTTCCGCACCTCTTTCCCCATGCTGTCCCTGCTGCGGGACATTCTTCGGGGAGTATCATAAGGGAGAAACCATCTCCCGTCCATATGGAATAATGCAAGATTCCAAAGGAATTCCGGCGGTGAAGAGAGCCTTCCGGAAGATTCCGGAAAGCCGGAAGGCACAAAAAAAGCATCCTTCCGGATGCTGCCCCACACAGGCGGGAAAGGGAATCTGCCGGTGCTTCCGGGGAAAGCCCTGCCTGCAGGCCTCCGCCGTGCCGCTGCCTTTCCCGGGCAGGGATGGCGGCTCCTGCTCCCTCTCCCCGGAAAGAGCCCCTAATAGATCGTCTCCAGGGGCCCGGAAACCCCGAATTCCTTCCGGAAGGCTTCAAGGTCTTCCTCGTTCCGGATCAGCATGACTTCCCGGAACACACCGGTCTTCCGGTCCCGGAAGCCTGCGGTTTTCTCTCCGGTACAGATGGAGGAGCGGATCACGGGTTCCGCTATCTCCGGGTCATACCGCTGCACTGCGGTCTTTTTTCGAAAGGAGAACATACTGCACCTCCTGCCTCATCCAGATGTTTCTGTGCGGTTCCTCTGCGGGGAATCGCGGTTTCCCGCCGCTTTCCTTCTGCTGCGGGTTCATTCCTCCAGCGGGATGGCTTCCAGCGGAAGGGTGGAGGCATCAAAGCGCTTATACCCCGTCCACAGGACCCGCACCTCTCCCTGATAGGGGATCTCGCATTTCACCCACCATACGCCGTTGCTGTAGGCCCGGGAAAGCACATGGATATACTTTCCCTTCATCTCATAGGTGCCTGCGTCCTTGTAGCTGGTGCCGGGCCCGCTGCGGGTGGCCAGCTTCTGGATAGCGAGACCATACAGGTTTGCCGGATCCGCGGAGGCCGGCTGCGCCGTGGGATGCGGCGTGGTCTGCACCTGCTTTCCGGTGGGCGTCAGGTATTCCGCCAGCACGTACCCCTGCTTTCCGCTGGCCAGCCGGACCTGGTACCAGAGGCTGCCGCTTTCGTCCGTGGTCTCTCCCAGCACGTCCACGGCAGTACCGGAATTGCGGATCTGCGTCACCCGTTCGCTGCGGCGGTCCGCCGTTTTCCGCACATTGAGGCTGGATGCATTGGTCTTTGCCTCAAACGGGAAGCCGGAGGCATTCCCGCCCAGCTGGATATTGAGCACCACAGGGTCCACCGGCACCGCAGTCTCCTCCGGTTCCGGGATGGCGATCACCACCGGCTCCACTTCCTCCGCCACCATTTCCTGCACGGCAGCCGCCGGGAGGTATCCCTCCGGGCCGCCGCCGTAATCCACCTGCATCCACAGGTTGCCCCGGGAATCCGCCACCAGGGCCATCAGCCGGACCCTCGCTCCTGCAGAAAGCGTCCTGCGGACATAGGAATCCTCCTCTGGCTCCAGGTGCAGTTCCGCTTCCTCCTCCACAATGCGCCCATACCCTTCCATGGGCACCGGCGTGGCCGTCGGGGCTGCCGTGGGCGGCAGCGTGGGCGCCGGCGTGGGCACCGGTGTGGTGCTGCGTTCGCGCTTCACTGCCAGTGCAGGCGCCTGCAGGCATAAGAGCATCAGGAATAATGCCATCACTCGTCTCATCCGGTTTTCCCCCTGTTGATTCAAATTGCCGCCGCTTTCCCGGCAGCGCTCCCGGCGCGGCTTTTCCGCGCCTCCCGCTGGTCAGTCATAATGGAACTGGGCCGTGACATAGGGATAGATCACGGACAGCAGTGCACTCCCGCCATTCTCCGCGGCATGGCGGATCAGGAGCTCTTCCAGCGGCTTCTGTTCGTCCCCGGGCCGGGCCAGTTTGCTCCGGACCGCGCCGGCGTTTGCAAATTCATAATGCGAATCGGAAGCGGACTCATCGTCCAGGCAGTACCCGTCGACGGACCCGTTCTCCCGCAGATATACGGTAAGGAACCAGCGCGCCTGCGCATCCAGCTGGATCGTCAGGTGCCATTTTCCCAGCACCGTGTCGTGCCAGACACGCCTTTCCCCCACGCCCCGCTTCGGGGTTTTCCCCTGCAGGGCCTTCACCTCCTGAAGGGAATAACCGGAAGATGCCTGCGGTCCGGCTGCATCCTTTCCGGAATTCCGGTTCCCGCCGTCCTCCTCCCGCACCCGCTGTCCCGGAAAGCCCGGTTCGAGCCTCACGCTGATGCAGGGACGGATGGTAAAGTCCGCGTGGTACACCGTGCTTCCCGAAATCCGGATTCCTCCGTCCGGCAGCACGGCCTTGGGAAAAATCGGTCCATGCTCATGCGGGAGCAGCCACCAGGCGGTTTTCCCGGTTTTCCAGTCCACATACGTCCCGCAGGCTTCCTGCCGGGCACGCAGGTACGCAGACGGTGCCGCAGCCCGGTCTGCAGGATCCGGAAGGAAGAGGAAGGCCTCCTCTTCCGACAGGAGGAACACCGCATCGCTGCACCGGGGACCGTTTGCGGCCTCCCGGATCTCCACCGGGTACAGGAACCGCCTTTCCTCCTCCGAAAAAGCCTGAAAGGGGAACTGCCCGCAGCACACCTGTCGCGCCAGGGAATTCCCCCACATCCGGTACCAGGTATTTTCATCGTCCTTCGGTCCGTCCCAGTAGGCGGAACGGATCAGGGCATTTTCCGCCAGAAGGAAGGCCACGCTGCCGGTGACCGTAAGCACCCGCCAGCGGATGGGCAGCACCTCGCCTCCGGGTCCCTGCGGATACCTTCCATAGTACACCTGGTCCCCGGGACGGAACCCGTAAACGGGGTGCCCCACGGGCCGGTGCATCCATATCGTGATCCGTTTTCCTTCGGAATCCGCCTTCAGGATACAGTCTGCCCCGTAGAAGGCGGAAACGGCCTTCCGGAGGAGCGGCTGCAGCTTCGAAAGCTGCCCCATATCCTCCGGCTGCAGGACAGGTCCGTGCACGAATACCCGGTACGCATTTCCCCCGTCCGGGCGTGCTTCAAACCGCGGCGGATTTCCGCTGCATCTTTCCCAGAGAGGGGACTCTGACAGAATCCTTTCCCAGGAAAACTGCCTCAGTACCGTGTCTTTCACCGCTTCTCCGTAGGTCCGCAGTACCGTATCCATGCCAGATCCTCCCTTTTCTTTCCCGCCATGCTTCCGTGTTCGGAGGCTTTCCGTCTATCGGAACAGCCTCCGCAGGAAGAAGCGGATGCGCAGACCGAGCCGCGACAGTTCTGCCCCGAGCCCAGAAAAATCGGACCCGCTGGAGATCATCTCCGCAGCCAGGGCAATCACCGCGGCCACCAGAATCCAGATCATGCCGATGGTCCGCAGCTTCCGGTCATTCATGACTTCGTCTGCCAGTTCCTGCAGATGGAACTGGTCCGGGTCATGGGGGTCATAGTACACCGTGACCTGGCTCCCCACGGGGAAATGGTCCTTCGCCGTGACCACCGGGGATTTGCGTTCCGTCTCCTGGCCATACACCGGAAAGCGCACCATCGGAACCCAGTACGTGTGCCGGGATTTTCCCATGGGGGTGGTAAAGGAGACATAGCCGGTCACCACACCGGTGGTCATGGTGGTTTCCTCCTGCAGGCGCTTCCGCCAGGAGCGATGGGAATCCAGATCGGCGATCAGCATGATCCATCCGATGGAGGAAAAAATCGCAAATCCACCCAGTACATCCAGCAGATCCATTCTGATTGCTCCTTTCCGTCCGGCGGTTTCCGGGCAGCCTGCACCGGAAGCCGTCCTTCCGGGGCTGTCCTCTGTCCCGCGCTCCCCTGCCGGCAAACGGCAGCGACGCAGAACACCTGAAATCTCCCTTTTATTTTATCGTAATTCTCCGTATTTCACAAGAGATTTCTGTGCTTCCTGACAGGCGGCCGAAAGCCAATGACCCACAGGCAGGATTTTTCGCGCTCCGTGCCCGGGATACCATAGGCTGCAGCATCCGGAAATGCGGCCCTTCCGCCGCCGCACCGGGGCCTCTTCTTTCCCAGGGACCGCTTTCCGAAGAAGGCGCCGGGACCCCTGTACCTGTCCGGAAATGCAGCAGTGCAGGAGCCGCCCATTCCGGGCTTACTTCTGCGGCACGTTTTTCCCTCCTGACCCTTTCCGCACACTTTTGCAGAGGGTTCTGTTCTGCTTTCTTCCCGGGCAGAAAAAGCCTACAGCAGGATTCTTCCCGGAAATCCGCTTCCGTTCCCCTTTCCCGCTGCATTTCCGCGGTCCTGCCGGCGCTTTTTCCCGATTTTTTCCGCCGCCCATGCCAAAGATGTGGTATAATGAAGTTTGATCCTGATCTAAGGACTAAATAGAGAAAGGAGATTTTACCATGAAACGTATTCTATCCGTATTCCTGATGCTCCTGATGCTCTGTTCCCTCGGTGCGGCGGAAACCCTCACCGACGGCACCTACACCGGCTCCGGTGCAGGCCTCAATGGAAAGATTACCGTAGAGGTCACCGTTGACGGCGGCAAAATCACGGCAGTGAATGTCCTCGAACACCAGGAAACCCCCACTGTCAGCGATCCTGCCTTTGAAACCATTCCCCAGGCCATCATTGATGCCCAGTCCACGGAAGTGGATGCCGCAGCCGGCGCCACCTTCACGTCCAAGGGCATTATGGAGGCCGTGGCCAATGCCCTGTCCGGGGAAGAAGAAGCCGAAGATGCCGGCATTCCCTTTGAACAGGCAGACATCCTGGTCCTCGGCGGCGGCATGGGCGGCGTAGTGACCGCAACCCGCGCTGCACAGCTGGGCCTCAACGTCCTGCTGCTCGAGCAGAACGCTTCTCTGGGCGGCTCTGCCATGGTCGCCGGCGGCACGCTGCTGGGCTGTGGAACCCGCATGCAGGCGGAAGCCGGCATTACGGATGATCCGGACCTGTGCTTTGCAGACTTTGTCCGTCTCGGCGGCGCCGGCACCTTCAACGAGGAACTGGGCCGGGAATTCTCCCGCATCTCCGGTGAAGCCGTTGACTGGCTGGATGACCTGGGTGCGGACTTCGGTGATCGCAAGCCCTATTTCGGCGTCTATCAGCCGCTGAACATCGCCCGCAACTACTCTGGCAAGAACGGCGCCAAGGCCTTTATCGCTGCCCTGACCGCCGAGCTTGACAAGTACATCGGCAAAAATGCCTATGTTTCCCTGAACACGAAGGTGACCGGCCTGCTGACCGATGCCGACGGCGCTGTCATCGGCGCAAAGGCTGTTCTGGCAGACGGCACCGAGAAGGAATTCCTGGCTCCCGCAACGGTAGTGGCCACCGGCGGCTACGGCGGAAACAAGGAACTGCTGACCACCTACAACTTCACCAACGTGCTGACCACTTCCCCCACCTGCGTCACCGGCGATGGCTACTTCTGGCTGCAGGATCTGGGCGCGGCGCTGACCAACATGGATTTCTGCACCAGCTATGCCGGCGGCATTGAAACCAATCCGGACAACTTCCGCGACTTCGGCTACTTCAACACCCAGACCGGCTGCCTGTGGATCAATACGGCCGGCGAGCGTACCATTGATGAAATGGGTGCCGATTCCCACGACCGCAGCGAAACCTGGCTGCGCAACGACCAGAACATCGTCTACACCGTTTTCACCCGCGAAATGCTGGATCCCGAGAAGAAGATCTTCTCCACCGGTGCCTGGGGAAGCGTCACCGAAGAGTTTGAGCCCTACATGGCTTCCCTGGTGGAAAAGGGCATCGGCTGGCAGGCAGACAGCATTGAGGAACTGGCCGACATGATGGGCGTCCCGAAGGATGCCTTTGTGGCCACCATCCAGGCTTACAACGACGGCTGCGCCAGCGGCAATGATCCCTTCGGACGGAAGGACCGGGAGATCCCCATGGAGAACGGTCCCTTCTATGCCGTAAAGACCATCCCCTATGTCATGATTACCTCCGGCGGACCCATGATGACCAAGGACTGCGAAGTCGTCAACACCGACGGCCTGGTCATCCCCGGCGTCTACATGGCCGGTGAAATCGTCGGCATGGCCAACGTCGGCGGCCTCAACTCCATCGGCGGCATGGGCCATGGCAACTGCCTCATCTGGGGCAAGAAGGCCGCAGAAGTCATTGCGGAGCGCGCAGGAAAGTAATTCCGGCGTTCCGGAATCCCGCAGCAGCAGGATGATGTTTCTCTGCTGCGCTGTACATCTCCAACCGCAAAAGTCCGTGCCGGGCATCGTTTCACGCGATGTCCGGTACGGACTTTCTTATTTACCCTGTCCGGCAGAATCCGGCCCTTCCGGAAGATATTCGGGTCCTTTCTGTCACATCTCCGGCACTTTTTCCACCGTTCTATTTTCGTTTCATCGCATACTCTTCGTCCAGGATCGTCTGATATCTTAACACCCCATCGATATGATGATAGATTTTCCGATAGCTGACAGATGCCGGAATGGAGCGCTCCAGTTCGTTTTCCAGATATTGCCTATCCTCTATCACCAGCGAGAAAAAAACTTTGGTGAGGACGGCCGAAGGGTCATAATCCGGAAACTGTTCATAATAGGTCTGTGCTTCATCGCAGGTTTTCAGATAGGACATGAATGTGCTCCAGAACAGCTCCTGATCCTTTTTCGTCTTTCCCAGGGACAGGATGATGAAACGCATCACGATATATACTTCCTTGTCCTCATATTTTCCCCTGAGGATTTCTCCGTAGAGGTTCACCATGAACAGCACCGCCGTATTTTTTATCGGGACCTGGTTGATGCATTTCCCATACAGATAGCTGTCTTCTTTCAGATAATCCAGAAATTCTTCCGCTGCTTTCACGGAACGTGACATGATCTCTCTGGCAAGGGCGTCCCTGCTCTTTTTCCCAAATCCAAACATATTATGCTCCTTTTTCACCGGATTGAAACAGTGTTTCAATACCGGTCCTCTTTTCTACAGGCACGTTCATCTCTTTCCCCGGTACGGCACCGGTCCAGGTTCAGCAGTTCATTCCAACTGTATTCTGTTCATACAGTTCCTTTGTATCTTTCCCGATATACTGCTGAATATACGCTTCCGCAGTGCTTTCCCACTGATCTTCTTCATCGAACCCGGGAAATGCCTGAAGGGCCTGCATCACGAAACAGATATCCAGTCCGCCCGACAGGATGATCCTGGGGATCAGGTCCGGAAGTTCCGCGCCAAACTGCTGGAGAACCGCTTTCTCCGATTCCGACTCCTCCTCATAAAGGTCTTCAATGATGTTCTCCCCGGAAATGGTGATCTGCCAGTCTTCGGTTCCCGTTGACGCAAGGATATACCTTCTGCTTCCGTCTTCGTCGAAAAATTCCACCTGTGCCACATTTTCTCCCCAGCCTCCGAAGGTGGCAAGCCATTTCAGCCCGTTGATAATCATCCTGTTCCTCCTCGTGTTTCCCTTTTCTTTCCGGATGGTAAAAGCATTTTCCCGCGGATTCCGGGCTTCCCTCTCCGCCGGGAAGGAGATAGAAGCCGGAATCTCTCTCTTCTCCGCCCCGCTGCCGTTCATTCTTCCGGAGATTCTTCTTCCTCCAGATCTTCCAGATACTCCTCCTCCGCATCGCATACCGGGATGTCAAAGGACCCGATGGCTTTTCCGACACTGGCTTTCTTCAGTTTCTCGACTTCCTCCCAGGAGAGCCGCACCAGACAGGCCATGTATTTCTGCAGAAGCGCTTTTGCCTTATCTTCCTCCTGCAGTTCTTCCACGGCTGCATAGAAATCGCTGTAATCACAGTAGCCGTCACTGTATATCTCTTCCCCGTTCTCTTCATCAAACGCTTCTGCGATTTCCTTTTCATAACGGCTCGTATTGCCCTCATAGAAGTTCAGGGTTCCGTCCACTTCCACCATGCCATAATAGGAAATCCGGTCTTTCGCCAGCCGCAGCTTCGCCTCTGCCACAACATTTCCGGATACCGGTCCGCAGCCTCCGATTCCACCGTCCGATACTCCCACTTTCACTTCTTCAATAAGGATCTTTTTCATGATTTCGTCCTCCTCGTTCTGTTTCGTTCCTTTGAACAATACGGATTCTATCATTGCCAAAATAAAAAAAGTGGACCCATAAGGTCCAACTTTCAGTTCTGCGCCGGTCTTTCATCCGGAGCGACTCCGTTTTCTGCCAGACGCTCCTTCAGCCGTTCCGACTCCTGCAGGTGGTTGGTGTCCAGATACAGCCGGTTCAGCGCAGAGCCAACGTGCCGGAGTTCGTGATATACGGCCTCTTTGTCGATGATCCCGGTAAAGAGATAGCTTTCCAGCAGTTCGATGGCCCTTCCATAATAGAGAATCGCCTCTTCGCTTCCGCACTTGTTCCACAGCACCCATGCGTAATTGTTATAGGCGGTTTCCACTGCCTTCGCACAGTATCGTACCTGCTCCAGATGATGATCTCTCGCGATATGGATGGCTTTCCGGTATTCCCGGAGGGATTCTTCCAGGTCCTCTTCTTCCATCAGATAGGCATAGCCCAGATGGACCTCAAACTGCGTTTCCCAGTCCTCCTCCAGCGCCTGCTGCTCCTGCATCAGTTCCAGTACTTCCCTCAGGTACTTTTTCGCTTTTGCGTCCTCATTGTTCTGGCGTGCCTGCCGGTAAAAGGACATGACTGCCTCCGCAACACAGGATGCAGCCGTTTCATCCGCTGCTTCTTCCCGGAGGGCATAGATTTTCTTCCACCATGCTTCCGCCTCCGGATCATCCAGCCGTTCGAGGGACATGGCGATCTTCTGACAGGTGCATAAGTACACCGTCATCTTTTCCTGGATTCCTTGTTTCTCCAGCAATTGCACCGCTTCCCTGAAACAGGGAACAGCGGCCTGTTCATCCCCTTCCATATGATGAATGACGCCCTGCTCCACCAGGAATTCCACCTTTTCCTCCGAAACCGTCCCGGGATCGATTTCTACAAATCCGCCCGTTTTCATGACGTGCTCATGGAGCATGACCTGCATCATATGGAATATGAAGCGGTACCGGACTCTGGCCCCCGTAAACTCATTCTTATCGGTATCGATGTAATACTCCGGCTCCCGTTTCGGACCGAAGTAGGCCTCATACAGTTCCTGACCCATTTCCAGCTGCATGAAACAGCTTTCATGGGTTGCCGTATAGCGCCGTCTTCCGTCCTGATATTCCACCAGCTGGAAATACTCCCTTAATTCCGGCTGCTTGCTGTTGAACATCTCAATGTAAATTTTCGCCGGTTCGCCCCCATGCATGGAAGAGCCGACGCGCATCCCGTATTCCCGGGTATCATCGATCTTCTTCATCACTTCGAGGACCTTTTTATCCGTCCGTTTGTCAAGCTCCAGAAAGTATGGAAAAAACTCGGAGCCGGCTGCTTCTTCCAGCGTGTCGTAGAATTCCAGCGTATCCGGCTGGGGAATATCTTCTCCAAGACTCAGGTATTCGAAATACAGCTCCATATCATAATAAGGGCTGATGACGCCGCCGGTTTTCTCCAGGGTCTCCTTATGCTTTTCATAGAATTCCTTTTCCTTCTTGCCTGTTCGGCTGCATTGCGCTGCTCCTCGGTGAACACCAGGAAACTGTCATATTCGGATGCGAAGATGGCTTCCACCTGATAGATATTTCCTTCTTCATCCCTCAGCCGTATCCACCCCTGATAGTCATAATCAAAAGGTGCATTGCCGCCATTATGATGCCCGTCCGTATAGGCATCGATTTCCTCAAAAGTATGTCTTTGCGTTTTTCCCTTCGTGCTGCTCTCCGCCGGAACCTCCGGTTCATCCATATAGGCAACCGTATCCAGGATGGGCGCGCTTGGCATATTCGGGCTGGTTTTAAGCAACGGGAACCCTGCCTTCTCCAGCATATCATTCAGCTGGTCGATATCGTCCCTGTTCCGGATCGCCAGGATGATGATATGGCTCCGCAGATCCCTTTCACTCAGAGTCGGCATACCGTAGCTGGACAGTGCATGCTGCACCTGCGGCAGGTTCATCCCGATGGCAAAGCACATTGCCAGCAGATAATCCCGCTCATCCGTGTGCTTATCCCCGCGCAAAAGCTTATAGACATAGTCCTGGGACAGTCCGGAGCGCACAGCCACATTTTTCCGGGAAACCCTGTATTCTGAGAGCATTGCCTCCATAAACGGCACAAACTCATTGGGATAGTTCTCCCGCTTCTGCTGCTCCACCATGGCACGGACTTCGTCACTGCGTCCGTTCTTCAGCAGATGCAGGATTTCCTGCTGGTCAAGAGGTATTTTCTTCTTTTGATCCGACATTCCCGATCTCCTCCTCTACTTTGATATACAGAGAATATCGCATGGGAATCCTGAAAAGTGGACCCTGCGGGTCCAACTTGTCTGTACTGGCTGTTTCTGGCCTCTTTTTCCGACTTTTTTTGACCACTTGATATGGCTATAAACTGATCAGCCTGAATGTCACCATTCTGATTTGCATCCTGTCAATTACAGTACTAAACAGTTGCAAGTTCTCTGCCAGAGAATGCCCTGAAATGATGGGAAAATTCGTGACAGAGAACCCGCACAATGATACAATTCTAGTGAAAATTTTACAAAATACCACTAGAAAAGCATTGGTACTAGACTAGTGGTATGATATAATTACCACTAGTAGGAATGCGCGTGGCTATCATTAAAAAATATAATGCAGGCAATAAAACTACCTATGTTTAGAATCGATTTCCTACTGGGATAAAGAGAAACAGCAGCCTCGTTCCAAAAGGAAACTGATCGGGAAAATTGATCCGGAAACCGGAGAAATCGTTCCTACCGCCGGCCGCGGAAGAAAACCAAAGACAACTGACTCGGGAATAGAGGAACATGCAGTTCAAAGCACAGCAAAGGGTCATAATGCCAAAACATCGAGTGCAGACTCTGAAATCACTACTCCCTCTGCAATGTATGAGACCTGTCATCGTGAGCTGCTTCAGACGAAGGCTGCACTGGCAGCTGCCGAAAGCAGGATATCTGCACTGACAGCAGAAAAGGACAGTATCGCCAGGCAGCTGGAACGAATTCTCCAACAATTGAAGAACTGATTTCCCGGGGCAATCGCCTCAAGACCGCCACGCGACTGGATGAAGTGATTGAATTTCTGGAACGGTCCATTATGTCCTTCAGGGATTGTTTCCACAGGAAAGCAACGTTTCGCTGGTTCGTAATTCTGGTTATCGCCTTCATTCTTCGGGATGATCATCTGGGTGTTACATCAGTAATACGGACATTTGTAATGGAAGCATCCAAGTACTACGGGGCTTTGCACTTTCTTCACTCCACTGCCTGGGTAACCGAGACTATTCGTCAAAAGTGGTACAGGATTGTCTTTGAAAGCGGGAAGACCGTAAAAGTCAACGGGAAGACCATCCTTGCAGGTGACGGCGTCAAACAGTCAAAGGAAGGACGTCACATGCCCGGGGTAGAATACTTCACCAGGAATCAGAAGATCAATCCAAGGCAGAGTTTATCTTTGGTCATCTCTTTGGTGCCATTGGCGTGCTCGTTGGTACGGCAGCCCATACCTTGTGCCTGCCCTTGAAAATCAATATTCAGGATGGTCTTCAGGAAGCGGCTTCCTGGGAAAACAGCAGTATCAGCAGCGCAAGCCATGTAGTCCAGATGATCGAAAACGGCTATAACGCAGCAAAAACATTCGGCGACTCCATTCTCCTGCTGGATCGATACTTTCTGACAGTTCGAGCCCTGAGAAAAATGCAGGTACTGAATGCCTCAGAAACCGGTCATCACCTTGAGATCGTGACCAAAGCCAAGGTAAACTGTACTGCTTATCTGGAGCCGGAACCAAGGAAACCTGGAAAGTGTGGGCGTCCCAGAAAAAAAGGGGATGCTGTCAAGCTGGCCGCACTCTTCCGGAATGATTCCGAATTCCAGGAAACATCCGTGACGATCTACGGAAAAAGCTGCGCCGTGAAGTACAAAGCCATGGACCTGCTGTGGGGAAAAGGGCTTTACCAGAAGATGCGTTTTGTTCTGGTCATCCTTGAAGATCAACAAAGTATTCTGGTCAGCACAGATCTGCAGATGAAAGCGGAACAGATCATAGAACTCTAGCACTCAGGTTCAAAATCGAGGGCTGCTTCCGCGAATTTAAGCAGCAGATTGGCGGATTCTGCTATCATTTCTGGTCCAAAGGAATCGGCAGGCTAAACCGGTATAAGAAAAAGGAAGAACCGTCAAACCTCGCACTTGTCAGAGGATCGAAAGAACGTCAATGGGTACTGGGCACGATCGAAGCAACGGAGCGTTTTGTACAGGTAGCATGTATTGCCATGGGACTGATTCAGCTGATGCTATTCCATGACGAAACAGACGTCCAGGCAATTCAGGACTTCCGTTATACCCGTACGAAGACAGCCGGGTCAATCTCAGAGGCGACCATGATGTATTATTTGCGAAGAACATTTTTGATCCTTTTGGCTGCAGCCCCTGAATCAGAGTTAATGCAATTTATTCGCAAAGCAAAATCCGAAGGTTGAGGAGGAATTTCAAAATATGATAGGGTGAAATATTGCAGTTACTCTCTGTTTTCGATAAAATCATCAGATTTACTGATAGGGGCTTTTTACGCTTTTTTAACCGGTGAACTTGCAACTGTTAAGTACAGTATATAGAACAGGAAAAGGTCTCAGAGCCCTACTATCCTGGCGGATCGTAGCTCTGAGACCCTGTCAAAAACATTGCTATTATAACAAACTTCGAATCTGAAAGCAACGAGAACCGGACAGTTTTTTATTTACAAGCACGAAGGTATCGGTTTGCCCGTGGTGCAAAGCTGAACACCAAATCATACTGCCCCCCACAGGGTTGAATACGTATCCCTGGATGACTGCAAATGCCACTACCATCTGGATGTCTGAAGGAGCTTTTTACGATTCTCCGTCTGAAATTCCTCGCTGCAAGAGGATTTGTCTGGAAAGGCTGGATAAGTCTGCTCTTTACCGGTATTCTCCTGCCATAGTCATTTCTGGGCTGTTGGAAGTATCCCCTACCAGACGGAAGAAAAACACGAAAACGGTCCCAATGTGAAAACAGCAGCTCGTTGAAAGGCGTGGTGCAGCCAGGACATTACGGGCATAACAAGAACACAGTTTCTCATACTTCACCACCTCCGCCCAGGATTATTTTGTCATAAAACGGGGATCGTTTCTTTAGTTCTGAATACAGGTTTTGATACCCGTATTTCTCAGCCAAAGTTTCCTCATCAGAAAACAGATTGACGCCTAAGCCAAGGTGCTCCCCTTCAATTTTACAGCCAAGCGCAGCAAGTGTACTTGGAAACAAATCCAACGTTGTAAAACGTCGATTCTTCTCCTGCTTAGGTTTTGTCTGCGCATTTATAACCTTAACTCCCGGCAAATTATAAGTGATGATAACACAATTATAAGCGTA
>CAMVHE010000067.1 GCA_947167215.1 uncultured Clostridia bacterium | reverse complement strand
CAAATCTGGATACCCTTTTTATTGTATTCAGTGTTGTACTAACTTATTGACATTGGCATCTCTGCCTGTCTCTTTTTATTTGGGATTGTTTGGACGGAGATCGAATCAGACCATGCCGCTTTCAAACCGGTTGATGGCACTGAGAATTCCTTTGACGGAGGCAAAGTTGATGTTATGCTCCGTTCCAACACCATAGAAATGCTGTCCTCCAGGACCTTTCAGCTGAATGTAGGCAACAGCCTGGGAGTCAGATCCGGAAGAGATGGCATGCTCAGAATAGGAAACGAAAGCATAGTCCGTAATATTTGCGTCTTTGAGGGCATTAAAGAAGGCATCAATCGGACCGTTGCCCCGTGCTTCGAGCTGGATAAACTGATCATGTGCGGAAAGGACACCAGAGAAGTGGGTGATGTTGGCAGCACTTCCTGCAACGGCTTCTTCATAGAATTTGGCCCGACTGAGAGCGTAGGGTTTGCTGATATTCAGGAATTCCCGTTGGAACAGAGCAAAGACTTCATCCGCTTTCAGCTCGCGGCCTGTTCTGTCACATTCTTTCTGAACCACAGCACCGAATTCCGGATGCATGGCCTTTGGAAGATGATATCCAAAATCGTGATCCATAACAAAGGCTGCACCGCCTTTTCCGGACTGGCTGTTGATACGGATGATTGGTTCATATTCTCTTCCGATATCTGCAGGATCGATGGTGAGATACGGGATTTCCCATGTTTCACTGTGGTGTTCGCGCATGTATTCATGCCCCTTGTTAATCGCATCCTGGTGGGAACCGGAGAAAGCGGTAAATGCAAGTTTGCCGGCATATGGCCAGCGTTCCGGAACCCGCATGTCCGTGAGACGCTCATAAACTTCCCGAATCCTGTCGATACGGGAAAAGTCAAGCTTGGGGTCAATACCCTGTGTATAGAGATTAAGTGCGACATTTACGATATCAAGATTTCCGGTCCGTTCACCGTTTCCAAACAAGGTACCTTCTACCCGCTCTGCACCGGCCATCATGGAGAGCTCTGTACAGGCAGTTCCCGTTCCGCGGTCATTATGGGGATGCACAGAGATAATGGCTGCATCACGGTTTGGAAGATGACGGATGAAGTATTCTACCTGATCGGCAAAAGTATTGCAGGTATTGAGTTCTACGGTATTTGGCAGATTCAGAATAACCGGATTCTCCTTTGTGGAGCCAAGTGCATCCATGACTGCAGCGCAGATCTGAACGGCAAAATCGGTTTCAGTACCGGAGAAAGATTCCGGAGAGTATTCATAGCGGAAGTTTGTACCGGAATGATCCGCTTCAGTGAGTTCCCGAACCAGTTTGGCACCGGAAACGGCGATGTCAATGATTCCCTGCATGTCTTTTCGGAATACAACGCGACGCTGCAGTTCTGAGGTAGAATTATAGAAATGGACAATGACATTTTTTGCGCCATGGACGGCCTCAAAAGTTTTTCGGATAAGATGCTCCCTGGCCTGAACGAGAACCTGAATGGTGACATCATCCGGAATCAGATCCTGGTCAATGAGCGCCCGGAGAAACTCATACTCGGTTTCTGAGGCAGAGGGGAAACCGACTTCAATTTCTTTAAAGCCGATGTCCACAAGCAATTTGAAAAATTCAATCTTTTCCCTTACGCTCATAGGATTGACAAGCGCCTGATTGCCGTCCCGCAGATCAACAGAGCACCAGACTGGAGCCTGTGTAATGTGCTGATCCGGCCAGGTGCGGTCGGGAAGTGCTATAGGGGTAAAGGGAACATATTTTTCGTATCCGGTTTTCATTTTTTACCTCCTAAAAATAAAGAAAACGCCCCTTGGCCAATAGGCGCAGGGGCGCTGTAAAGCGCGGTACCACCCTGATTCGACACATAGTGCCCTCAGGATCCCGAATGGGATCTGACCGATCACGAGGTCAACCGTCACAGACTACAGTTTTCACCTGTGCGATTCCAGGAGGAGAACTCAGACAGTTCCTCTGCCGGTTTGCAGCAGACACCGGCTCTCTGGAAGAGGAGACTGAAGAGGCTTCCCTTCATTATCTTTGATTTGGGGCGTCAATTGCGGTATATTTTATCGGAGTGTTCTGTATTTGTCAAGAATTACGCAGGATAAAATTATTACATATGAAATAGTGCGGGAATTGGTTAAAATAAAACAAATGATAAGGGACATGAGAAAGGGGGAGGCAACGATCTTCTCCTGAACCCGGAAAAAACAGGAGCCGAATCACACAGAAGAAGAACGGAAAGAATAAAAATTGTTAAATTAAAAAAAAGTCTTGACAAGAAAAGAATTGTCACCTATAATAATCGCCGCATGTGTTCGCCCTGTAGCCCCGGGGCGTTTGATGCGTATTGCCGAATGTATGACCAGCAGGAGGCATCATTGATATCTAGGATATCTTTTCAAGGAGGAAATTCACGTGAAAACGTTTATGGCGAAAGCTGAAGCCGTTGAGCGCAAATGGTATGTTGTTGACGCAGACGGCATGACTCTTGGCCGTTTAGCGAGCCAGGTGGCGGCAGTTCTGCGTGGCAAAAATAAGCCGATTTTTACGCCCAACTGTGATACAGGCGATCATGTGATCGTAATTAACGCATCAAAGGTAGTGCTGACCGGCAAAAAGCTGGATCAGAAGATCTACTATCATCATTCCGGGTATCCGGGCGGACTGAAGGAGACCCCTTATCGCAAGCTGCTGGCTGAGAAGCCTGAGTTTGCTGTGAAGCATGCTATCGTTGGCATGCTGCCGAAGGGACCTCTCGGTCGCCAGATGGCACGCAAACTGCGTGTTTATGCTGGTTCTGAGCATGATCATTCGGCACAGAAGCCCGAAGTGCTCGAGCTGAAGTAATAAGGCCAGGAAGGAGAAACACAAAGATGGCACAGGTTCAGTATCAGGCAGTAGGCCGTCGTAAGAAGGCTGTTGCTCGTGTTCGCCTCGTTCCGGGCGACGGAAAAATCATCATCAACAAGCGGGATATCGACAATTATTTCGGTCTTGAAACTCTCAAGATGACCGTTCGTCAGCCGCTCGTTCTTACCAGTCTCGAGGGACGCTATGATGTGCTTGTAAATGTTTATGGCGGAGGCCTTTCCGGACAGGCAGGCGCTATCCGTCACGGCATTTCCCGCGCACTTGTGAAAGCAGATCCCGAGCTTCGTCCTGCAGTGAAAAAAGCTGGTTTCCTTACACGCGATCCGCGTATGAAGGAAAGGAAGAAATACGGACTCAAGGCTGCTCGTCGTGCACCGCAGTTCTCTAAGCGTTAATCGACTGGAGAGACAAGGAGGCTACAGGCTATGGCAGCGCTTAATGTTATCGTTACACTTCTGTTGGTGGTCAGCGCAATTGTGCTTATCGTGACAGTGCTTCTGCAGCCAGGTGAGGCAAACGGCCTTGGAGCGATTGCCGGTGGCGCAGAGACGTTCTTTGGAAAGAACAAGGCGAAGTCCATGGAAGGCAAGCTTGCTCTTGCAACAAAAGTTTCGGCTGGTGTGTTTATTGTTTGTGCACTTGTTACCGCGATTCTTGCCTGAGATACAGATCATCAGAGACCGGAGCACATTTCGCTTCGGTCTTTTCCTTATTATGTTTATACAGATTTGCAGGAGGATGGGATGTTCTATAGAACACGTGTGTCGGATGCTGTTATCAGAAGGCTTCCGATGTATTACAGGCATCTGAAAGAACTGGAAAAAGCAGGCGTGGAAAAAATATCCTCCAAAGAACTCGGCAAAAAGATGAAATTTACTGCTTCTCAGATTCGCCAAGATATTAATTGCTTCGGAGGCTTTGGGCAACAGGGATATGGATATCATGTGAGTGACCTCCGGAAGCATATTGGAGATATTTTGGGCCTTGAAAGGTCTTACCGTGTTGTCATCGCAGGAGCCGGAAATATTGGCGGAGCAGTTGCAAATTACGAGGGATTTATTCAGGAAGGATTTAAGGTCGTTGCGATCTTTGACAAGGATCCCAAGGTAATTGGCACACAGATTCACGGATTAACCGTGAAGAACGTCAGCGGTCTTTCGGCATGGCTGAAGGATAATACTGCAGATATTGGTGTTATAGCTGTTCCTGCGGGAAATGCCCAGGCGATTGC
This sequence comes from uncultured Clostridia bacterium, assembly GCA_947167215.1. Lineage (GTDB taxonomy): Bacteria > Bacillota > Clostridia > Christensenellales > Aristaeellaceae > Ventricola. Next base: position 14,429 of record CAMVHE010000067.1, on the reverse strand, counting down.
CGACTGCATGACAAAGAATGGAATCAAGGCAATCTGGAATTTTGCCCCGGTGGATCTGGTACTTCCGGAAAATGTATTCTGTAACCATGTGCATCTTTCAGACAGCCTTCACATTCTGACCTATATGATGAATGAAGATCAGCTGTTTCAAAGAATTGAAGAGCGCAATCATGGATCAGATGTGCGGATCTAACCGTTAGTTCTGAATATCAGCGTATCTGCAGTTCTTCATGGATAACAGCATTCGCAATGCAGGGAGGAGGTAGTCATGGATCGGGAGACAGAAATACAGGAAACCGAATATAAAATGTTCCCCTTCTGGACAATTATAGTCATTTTAGCCTGCGTTGCTATCTGGCTCTATGGCGCCAAGCTCTTCTTGGATCAGATGAGAGAATATGAAGCCTATAAGGAAGAGAGCAGAATAGCTTCAGATACAACTTTCCCGGCAGGTATTCGTATCAATGGCGTTGATGTAAGTGGCATGACGAAGGATGAAGCGATCGCTCTTTTCCAGATGGAACAGAACCAGCAGAGAACCTCGTTTGCTATTACTCTCGTTTATGGCGAGCGCAGATGGAGAATCACCTCTGAGCAGGTGCCCATGTCTTTTGATACCCAGGAAGTTATCGAACAGGCCTATCATCAGGGGCATTATGGAACGCTGAACGAAAGACGGGATGCACGGGAATCGCTTGCAAGGGAAGGTGCTGATTTTACAATCAGCTATGGTTTTGACAGGTCCTCCGTTTCTTCCTTAGTGGATACGGTGGCGGAGAGCATTGATACCGATCCGGTGAATGCTTCTCTTGATGCCTTTGATGCAGAAACGCATACTTTTTCTTTTAAGGAGGGAAAAAGGGGGATAAAGGTCGACCGCACTTATCTTTATGAAGAGATTATGCATGCGATTGACCAAGGCGCCCAGGAGCAGTCGATTTCTGTTCGGACAGAGATTCTGGAACCGGAAATAAGGCTTGCAGACCTGAATGGCAAGTTTGGTCTGATCTCTTCTTTTACCACGGAAACTACCAATGATAAGGACCGCAACACCAATATTTCCATCTCCGCATCTGCGCTGAATGGTAAAGCGGTCCTGCCGGGAGCAACATTGTCTTTTAACAGTTGTACCGGGAAACGGACTTATGACAAGGGATACCGGGAAGCACATGCGATTGTGGGCGGCGTTCTGGTGGATGATACCGGCGGCGGTGTATGTCAGACTTCCTCCACCCTGTTCAACGCTGTAGTTCGGGCTGATCTGGAGATCGTTACCAGATATGCACACAGCTGGCCGTCCATCTATGTGCCTCGTGGTGAGGATGCAACCGTGAACTGGCCGAACCGGGACTTTGTGTTTCGCAACAGTACAGACTGGCCGATTTTCCTGATTGCCTGGTATGAAGACAGGAAAATCACTGTTGAAATCTATGGCAGATATCCCGATGATTTTGATCACATTGACCTGGAATCTCACACGATTAAGACAATCAAACCATCCAATGATGTTCTTTATACTCTGGATGAAACGCTTCCCAAAGGTACGAGACAGGCAGGACACAGCAAACGGACCGGCTATGTGGTAGATACCTATAAGGTGTATTTTGACAGTCTCGGCAACGAAATCAAGAGAGTTAAGCTGTTCACGACCAATTATCCAGCAACGCAGGATGAAATTGTGTATCATTGATCGGAGGTGCCTGGATGAGAACTTCAGTTGATGAGAACGGGATGCGAGCGGAAAAACTGAACCGGGTGGAGGACGCAGCAGAAAAACTCTTTTATGAGAAGGGATATGCGGAGACCTCTGTACAGGATATCCTGGAAGCCAGCGGAATTTCCAAAAGTGCCTTTTATAAGTATTATGATGGAAAACATGCCTTGCTGCAGTCCATTTGCACACGATATGCAGCGGAACTCTGCTTCTTTGCAGATGCAATGGTGCGGCAGGAGGAACGAACACCGTCACAGCAGCTTAATGTTCTGCTGTCGTCTTCCACTTTGTGGCAAAGCGGGAATATGGGATTTGTTTCCCTACTGCTGGGAGTAGCATACCAGGAAGAAGAAGGGGTCATGCGTCTGAAGATGCGGGAATGTCAGATCCGCTCCATGAGAGACAGTGTAGCACGCATCATCGCGGAAGGAGTTTCCAAAGGCCTCTTTTATACCATTGATATTTCAGTGTGCGCAAATATGATTCTGCAGATGTATCTCTGCTTTACGGAACACATTGCCCTGCTGATGGCTTCGGACCTTCCGGAGAAAGAATTTGAAGAGCGAGTGATTCCGGAACTGCTGGTTACCCGGGAAGCAATCGAACGCACCCTGAGGGCACCGATGGGTTCAATTGTGCTTTTTGAAACGGAAAACCTTCTGGAACTGGGAAGAAAAATTCGTGAAGACCGGATGAAGTCAAGAGAGCCTACCGGGGCATTTGAAGGAGAAGAACCTGTCAATGAGCATGGCATAGTTCAGATGAAAATGGATTTTTCACAGTATGTTTAGAGGAGGCCCCCTTGTGGGGGAGATAAGACAATGAGTTTTATTCTGGACATTTTACGCGGCATGATTATCGGAATTGCAAATATCATCCCCGGCGTCAGCGGAGGCACCATGATGGTGTCCATGGGAATATACGATAAGATCATCGGAAGCATAAACGGCATTTTCAAGGACATAAAGAAGAGTATTCGGACACTGCTCCCGTATGTGATTGGCATGCTGATGGCGATAGCGCTGCTTGCAAAGGTGATTACCCTGTTACTTGCGAATTTTCCAATACAGACAGAAGTGGCATTTATCGGTCTGGTACTGGGCAGCATTCCTGTTATCCTTAGCAAGGTGAAGGGAAAACCGAAGGGAATAGCCAGCGCTATCGCGTTTGTCTGCTGCTTTGCACTCATTATTGTCCTGCAGGTGATCGGCGAGGGAAACACCCCGGATGCGGTTTTGACTCTGAGCCCTGCCCAGCTGCTTATCCTTTTCCTGATGGGAGTAATTTCATCGGCGGCTATGGTTATTCCTGGTGTCAGCGGATCCATGATGCTTATGCTGCTTGGCTATTACAATCCTGTAGTCGGCTCTATCAGCAGGCTGCTGGATGCTCTAGGAGCCCGCAATATAGGTGAGATTCTGCAGTGTGTTGGTACGCTACTGCCTTTCGGTATCGGCGTAATTGTAGGGATTCTTGTGATTGCAAAACTCATCGAAATGCTTCTGCAGAGCTTCCCTGGTCCCACATATTTCGGTATTATGGGACTTGTTGCTGCTTCACCTCTTGCGATTCTGATGAGTTTGGATTATTCTGGAATAACTCCCATCGTGGTGATCATCTCGATCGTTACGTTTGCCTGCGGTTTTCTGGCTGCTTACAAACTGGGAGGAGACTGATTGTCTTTCTGAAAAGAGTATATTTCTTTTCAAGACCGGCAATTCTACAACACTTGAACAGTTACTGTTTAATAATTGAAAAAACTATTGACAGAATACCAATGAGTTTGATATAGTCTACGCCGTTCATAAAACCTTATTGAGAGCAGTGGAGGGAATAGGCCCAGTGAAGCTGCAGCAACCGGCTTATGCCGGTGCTAAATCCTACGGCTAAAGCCGGAAGATGAGGGAAAGTTGCATGCTTTCACGCCCGGCAGTCTGCCGGGCGTTTTTATAGCAACCTTAAATTGAAAAGGAAATCGAAAAGTCAGATTTCCAGGATGCAGAAAGCAATCTGCAAATGTCTAAAGGAGGCCAATCCCATGAGAAGATTATTTACCTCTGAATCAGTAACAGAGGGACATCCGGATAAAATCTGTGATCAGATCAGTGATGCAATTCTGGATACAATTATCGCCCAAGATCCAGAAGCCCATGTAGCGTGCGAGACGTGTACAACCACCGGGCTTGTCATGATTATGGGTGAAGTGACAACCACCGCGACTTATTCTGCAGAAGACATCGCCCGCAAGGTGGTTTGCGATATCGGCTATGACAAAGCGGAATACGGATTCGATGGTAATACGTGTGCAGTGATCACTACCTTGCATGGACAGAGCCCTGACATTGCGCAGGGAGTGAACGATGCCCTTGAAGGCAGAGAAAATGGGGAGACGGATATCGGTGCAGGTGACCAGGGAATGATGTTCGGTTTTGCATGCGATGAAACACCGGAAATGATGCCGATGCCCATTGCTCTTGCCCACAGGATTACCAGAAGGCTCTCCGAAGCTCGCAGGAGCGGAGAACTGCCCTGGCTGAGGCCGGACGGTAAGAGCCAGGTGACGGTGGAATATGATGGAGATAAACCGGTCCGTATTGATACGGTAGTGGTATCCACTCAGCATTCACCGGAAATTGAGCATGAAGAGCTGAGCTCAGAAATTATTGACAAGGTGATTCGGCAGGCGATTCCCGCCGAACTTATGGATAAGGATACCCGGTTCCTGATCAATCCTACAGGCAAATTTGTGATCGGCGGCCCCATGGGAGACTCCGGACTTACCGGTCGAAAGATCATTGTTGATACTTATGGCGGATATGCCAGACACGGCGGCGGTGCTTTTAGCGGCAAGGATCCGACAAAAGTGGACCGTTCTGCTGCATATGCGGCACGTTATGTGGCCAAGAATATCGTTGCTTCCGGACTTGCGGAGCGTTGCGAGATTGAACTGGCTTATGCCATTGGAGTTGCCAATCCGGTTTCTCTTTTGGTGGATACCCAAGGAACTGGAAAACTGGCGGATGAAAAGCTGGTGGAGATCGTTAAAAAGGTATTTGATTTACGCCCGGCAGGCATCATCCGGATGCTGAACCTTCGCAGGCCAATCTATCGGAAGACGGCAGCCTTTGGACACTTCGGCAGAACCGATGTAGAACTTCCGTGGGAAAACACAGATCGTGTTGAAGCACTGCGTCAGGCAGCTGCGGAGATGATGTAATAAAAGGGGTATTTTGCTTTCTGTATCAGAAGCCTATCCGTTTTGCAAGTCTGGTCAGAATAATTCTCCTGTATGTGCTGGTGTTCTCCGGTCGAAAAATGCCGGCACTTTCAGACGTGTTTTAAAGCAGGAAAGCATAGAGGGGGCAGATTGCCCCCTTTTTTACTTTGGAAAAGTTGACCAAAACATAGGTCTTTATTCTTTCTCTTATAAAATGAAAAAAGGGCTTGCCTTTTCTTTTTATTCGTGCTAGAATACGCCCGTTGCTTGAAAGACATGCACCTTTAGCTCAGTTGGTAGAGCACCTGACTCTTAATCAGGGTGCCCAGGGTTCGAGCCCCTGAAGGTGCACCACATGCTTGAAGCCTTGAGGTTTCAGGCATTTTCTTTTTTAAAATGAAATGAATTAAAACGGAATTGCGGCAGATAGTTTTTTCTCAAAGGATACTATAATTGCGGCAGAACAGAACCTGTCTTCATATCCATTGATCAATTCATGTGCGAAATGAAAGAAAACGCTGAAGCTGTTTGCTGTGAATTGTGTTTTGCGCTTAAAAAACGGAAAACAAGAAACGGTAATAAATCAATAATGTGCACACTCTGGTTAAGAAAGCATTACATATAGAAAATTCAAACCATTCAGGTCTGGAACTGCTTTGTTTGAAAGCGCTGACACCTGGGTACGGCGCAAACTGTATCAATGACGGAGTTATCCTCAAAGAGAGAACGCGATCCCGTCTGTTAACAAGAAATTGGATTACTGTTTTAAGGGCAGGTGAAGAGTAGCATTTCACCTGTCTTGCAATGAAGGTAAGCGGGTATTACATCCGGTGGATGGGTAGGGCACTATCAAAGGGAACAGGGTAAACAGAATTCTGCAAAGCATTTCTTCTTTTATGAACGGCTATAATCCTGGCGGATAACGTGAAAAGGCTGTTTCTGATACTCTTTCAAAGGAAAGACAAAAAGAGAAAGCAGCTTTGTTCAGAGCGGGGGAAAACAGTATATCGGGAAGAAGCGATAATGACGGGGCAGTGATGCTGACGATTTGGAATGCATATAATTGAGGAGGAAAAGCAGAAATGCCTATCGGAATCATTTTTAACTGCATTGCAGTTGCACTGGGAGGAATTCTGGGAAGTGTTGCAGGAAATTGTCTTCAGGAAGATTTCAAAGAGAAGATGAACTGGATATTTGGATGCTGTGCAATGACTATGGGTATAAGCAGTATCGTCCTTATGGTGAATATGCCGGCGGTGATACTGTCGGTAGTAGTTGGAACCATGATCGGCTTAGCGGTTCACTTGGGAGAGCTGATTGAGGGCGGGATATCCAGAATACAGGCGTTCATTTCAAAGGAGAGTACGGATGCTGAGTATGCGGCGCAGATTCTAACAGTTAGCGTATTGTTCTGCGCCAGTGGTACCGGAATCTACGGATCGATGGTATCCGGCATGAATGGAGATCACAGCATTCTTATTGCAAAAGCGATTCTGGATCTTTTTACAGCGATGATTTTTTCCTGCACTCTGGGGAAGATGGTCAGTCTGATTGCTATTCCTCAATTTGTTGTAATGATGATTATTTTCGCTCTTGGCAGAGTAATTGGCCCTCATATTTCAGAAGCCATGGTGGGAGATTTTAAGGCAGTCGGGGGTGTTCTTCTGCTGGCAACCGGTTTCCGAATGATCAGGATTCGAATGTTTCCGACTGCAGATATGATACCGGCAATGATTTTAGCTATGCCGGTTAGTTATCTCTGGATGACACTGATAGCCCCACTCCTATAAAAAAACGGCCTTTCAAGGCCGCTTTTTATTCATCAGATACCTGAGACAACAGTCTGTTCAGCATTTCGAGCGATTCTTTATGACTGTAAGAACACTTTGCCATCAGTTCGTCCCGGAAAAAATGGATGAAGGAACGGCAAAGCAGAGGGTCTTTTAAAATGGTTTCGGAATGTGTTTTTGCCAAATCATAGTTGGTGCCATCCTGGATCATACAGAGCGCATCATCATCATATGCGATGGTTTCATGATTGTCAAAGCAGCTTTCTTCTTTCAGAAAACGGATTGAAAAAGCATTATTGGGTTCCTGCCTTGCAATGAGATCTTCAAGGATTTGCCGCCGTTCTTGCGGTGTAAAGGCACGCATCCCCCAAAAATGATCATGAAGCATACCGGAATCCATAAACTTCATCATTGAAGAATACTTAAGCAAATGAATTTGCTGATGTTTATTGGAGCGTGAGGAGGTATAACGCTTTTTTTGAATCTCTAGCATTTCCGTCAAAGTGGAAGCCATTTCAGGATCATGACCAATTGGCCCTTCTCGACTGGCAAGAGCCTGGATTTCAAAAGGTACGAGCTCAATGCCGATGTCTGGCTTCATTCGATATACACTGTGCTTATACTCCAATGTGCGCAGGTAGTTCAGATAGGAAATATAATCAGAATCAAAGAAAACGACTTCGGCATTGTTGAATTTTTTTAAATTCCTCGCAGTAAACGAATTTCGGAAGGCAGTAAGGAGGTCGCGGGGATTACCTACAGGCAACAGCATCCCGGAAGAGCCATCCTTTGGAAGCAATAATTCTCCGATGTCCCTGTCGCTGCCTTCCCGCTTGCCGATGATAAGTGCACAATTGTTTGAAAATACGGTATTTTCAAGACTTCCGTCTTTTTGTCCATAAGTAAAGCATTGATATCCGGGGAAAAAGATCAGCGGGAATATGGTAGAAAGCTGGGACAGAATCGTAGTTTCATCCTGAGAGAAAGGCATCAGGTGTGAAACAGTCAGTTTTGTACGGGATTGTGAGGCTGCAATATCATAAAAAAGAGATTTGGACATGCATCCAATCAGAAACATTTCAACAGATTCAAAGTGAGACAGATGACTTGACAGAGATACTGACTTACCGTCTGTTTTAGCAAAAAGCATAAAGGGGGACATGGTCTCGGAGGCATGCGTAAAAAACTGCAACCAGTCCGTTGAATCAACCCGATACAGAATGGTCTTGATCTGGTTGATAATCGCAAGGGAAGCAGAGGATAATAAAAGATCGCTGTTATCAATCCGACCGATAAAATCAGCAATTGCGCGTTCCTTCGTATTGGCATTTGCCAGACGATCAATGGAAGTGGTGGAACCGTAATCCAGCTTATGTGCAAGATGTCCTCGGCGCACCTGGTTGTCCACCAAAATCTGGGTAACCAGGGATTTGGTCAGAAGGGAAAGTCTACTGTTCATATATCAATCACCTACCTCATTATATCCAATTTAAAATACAATTGCAATGTGTATCAGAACAGGAAAAGGAAAATATTTTTTAAAAACACACATAATTGTATGGCAAAAAACTATTAATGATAGCTGGACATATAAATAGTGCGGAGGACGTATAAAAAAAGAAGTAATTCCATTTATTTCTGGAATGTAACCTCTTGTGTAATGTAAAGAAGGTAAAATGATGTCAACTAAATCATTTGCATAAAAAAACAGGATGCATTGTATGAATAGTGGGTGTGTGAAACTTGACAACGACGACAGAAAAAGAGTATAGTATCATAGCTTTATTTTAAAGGTTTGAAACATCTGTCAAGTAGATGACACAGACGGTTTTGCAGAATAATATTATGTGTTGGCCGTAGAAGTATTTCGGCGTTGAATTTGGAGGAAAAAAATGAAGGCAGTTGTTCACAAAGCATTATTTTCAAGCGCAATGATTGTGCTTATTTTGGTGCTCTGTTTGCCCGTTTCTGTCTTCTCTGAAGAAACAGAGAAGCAAACTGTTGGAAATCCTGTATTGAACAATGCGGAGTCAACAGAGACATCTGCTCCGAAGCCAACGGAGAAGCCGACACCGGAACCAACTGAGAAGCCGACACCGGGACCAACGGAGAAGCCGACACCGGAACCAACGGAGAAGCCGACACCGGAACGAACGGAGAAGCCGGCGCCGGAGCCAACGGAGAAGCCGACGCCGGAGCCAACGGAGAAGCCGACACCGGAGCCAACGGAGAAGCCGACGCCAGAGCCAACGGAGCAGCCTTCTTCTGGTACAACCACGGAGGTAACAAATGCTCCTACGGATAGTCCTTCTCCAGGAGTGACAGATAATCCTTTGCCCGAACCAACAAATACTGTCACACCAGATACCTCGGAAAAACCGGATGAGACAATTATTCCGAAAGAAACCCCTTCTACGACCGAATCTCCGGAACCGACACCTGCAGCTCCAGAAGGGGATGAACCTGGGACGACACCCAGTGCTGCACCAGATGAAACAGAATCCCCGGAGATTACTCCTGAACCGTCTGTATCTCCAGCTCCATCGGCAGATGCACCGGAGACGGAAGTGCCTCTTAACCCGGAAGAGTTGTTTGTAAGACTTCTCAAACCCTCTTCTACACTCAAAGCCGGGGAAACCGCAAAGCTTCCTCTGGAGATGAGAGGCGGAACTGCGCCTTACACTGTCAAAGCAGTTGTACGGCTTGATGATGAAGAAATATTGGTTGACGAGCGCGAATACACTTCTGCTGAACAGACCATAGCGTTTTATGTCGAAAAAGGCGGAAAATATTCCATAGAAGTTCGGGTAACTGATTCAACGGGATCCGTAAAGATCACCAATATGATTTTGCCTGTCAGTGTGAATAAGATTGAGAGCAAAGCAGCCTGGGAGCGGAGCATGGAAGGCATTGTTCTCACGGGTGACTTTGCTGTGGATATTGTGAATATCGCCAAGACCCAGGTAGGGTATACGGAAAGCACAGTCAACTTTGTAATGCGCGCGGATGGCACCATTGACGGCTACACGCGATATGGTGATTATATTCATTCTCCCTATGCAGACTGGTGCGCAGCATTTATTTCCTTTGTCGTGGATTATGCTAATCTGCCTTTCTCCGGCCAGTTCCATTCCGCGAATGTCGGAACGTTGATGGATCAGGCAAAAGCATTAGGCGCATATCATAATGAAGAGGATTATGTTCCACAGCCTGGCGATGTGGTCTTCCTTGAAGTGGGTGGAAATGCCCGGGGACATATTGGAATTATTGAGAGCATCTCCGGCGATCTTCTGCAGACCATTGAGGGAAATGTCAGCAACCGGGTAGTTGAAAAAGGCTATCTGCTGCATGACGACGTGATTACAGGCTTCTTCAGCATGAAGGACATGATGGAGAAGTATGGGAGAGAGTCACAGCAGGAAATGGATGCCTATTATGGTGCACTGAAAGAGCCGGTTATGGCACATACTTCCAAAACCAAGGTAAATGTGCGTCAGCAGGCAACAGTAAATGCAAATAACCTGCAGGTTATCGAGAAAAAAGGCACGGAAGTGCTGGTCATGGGTATTGCCATTGGCAGCGATGGAAAAGAATGGTATGCTGTCAAGACAGAAAAGGTCGACGGCTTCATTCGTTCGGATCTGGTGGATCTTCCTTCCTATGCGGCTTTGACCGGAAATGAATCCGAAGAGGATGAAGAACCGGAGGAGATTGAAGAGGAAGAAGAAATCATCGAAGAACCGCCTATGCCTGCAGTTCGAAATGAACTTGCAGAAGACGAAGAAATGCTGATTGCAACAATGCCGGAAGCAGAGATAGAGGAAGAGGAAGTTGTTGCGGGTCCTGCTGTAATAGGAACAGAAACAGATGCTGTCTTTGGTTCGGTTGAGCAGAATGAAGAAGATACAAAGATTGCTGAGCAGGAGATTGTTCATATAGAGGAGACAAAGGTTGCTGAGCAGGAGATTGTTCATACGGAGGAGACAGATAACGCTCCTCAGCAGGATGAACTGCCAGCCGATGAGTCTGATGTTGAATCAGAGAAAGAGCAGCCGCATGAATCTCTGGCTGAAACCGGAGATGAGATTTTTGTCATCAATACGAATAATCCAGAGAATACCGAGAAGAATATGCCTGCTCCTGAAAATATGGCGAGTGAGACAGAAGATGAAGCTGTTGATGAAGATCGATTCTTCTTTGATACATTGAATGGGGAAGATCAGATTGAAGAACAGGTTTATTCCGGTGAATTCACCACGCTGCGGGTACGGCACGGCAGCATGCTGGTTTCCTGGAAAGTATCCGGTCTGGTCGCGGTGCATGATATTACCACAGGAAGGCGCATCATCGGCCTCAGTCAGACTGGAGAATCGGAGATTGAAGGTCTTGAAGCAGGGAAACATGTGCTCATGTTGACAAACGTGACACTGGATAACAATATTCTGATTTATGAAGATGCCTTTGAAACAATAACAGTTGAAGTAAAATAGTACGGAGCTGAAGTAAAATGACGGAAAAAGAGCTTCGAAAGCTTTCCCGTGCGGATCTTCTGGAGATCATGATTGAACAGCAGAAACAGATCAACCGCCTCGAGAAAGAAGTGCGCAGAGTAGAGGATGTGCTCAGAACACGGAACAAAATGATAAAAGATTCCGAAACACTGGCAGAGGCCTCTCTGCGGCTCAGCGAGGTTTATGCAGCGGCACGGGAAGCTGCGAATCTCTACCTGGATAACATCGGACGTGCCAAGGATGTGAGGGGAGATGCTCCGACGTCTCCTGTGAACATGACGGCTGAACGTATGCATCCGGCAGTTGCTCGCACATCAAAGGAACAGAGGAAAACAACAGTTTCAACACAAGCTACAAATGTTCGGCAAGCAAGTAGAAAAGTTCCGTCAACTAAGCCTGAAAAGGGACGTAATGCGGTGAGTGGAAAAGATAATCCGCGCAGAGAATTCCGGAGGGGGCAAGCATGAGTAGAACGGCGCAAATGCCAACTGTCGAACAGATGGAAAAAGAGCTCCACCGGGTTCGCTATAACAGAACATATCGAAAAACACTCTCCAGCACAATTGCTGTTCTAATAACCGTGGCTGCGATAGCAATACTGGTTTCCATGCTGGTTCTGCCTGTGTTGCAGATAGTTGGAGAGTCCATGACTCCTTCGCTGGTAGATGGTGAGATTGTTCTTTCACTCAAAGGATCTAAATATGACAAGTCTGACATCATAGCATTCTACTATAATAATAAAATTCTTATCAAACGGGTGATTGCCTCAGCTGGTGAATGGGTAGATATCGATGCGGACGGTAATGTATACGTTAACAATGTTCCGCTCAATGAACCGTATATTACGGAGAAAGCATTTGGCGATTGCAATATCGAATTACCGTATCAGGTTCCGGATGGTAAGATATTTGTTATGGGAGACCATCGAGCGACGTCGGCTGACAGCCGGAATACCGCTGTTGGTTGCGTTGCAGATGAACAGATTGTCGGCAGAATCATAATGCGGATATGGCCATTCAGTCGGTTCGGACCACTAAACTGATTACAAAGAGAATTAAAAAAGAAAAGCCTGTAATTCGAACAAACACTTTATTAAAGTGTGTTGAAGAATTGCAGGCTTTTATATATTCTTATATATTCATACTAATCTCGAATTAAAACGCCCTCTTAATCCATGCTCTCGCAGTGAAGCTTTGAATTGTTTCACACATACGATCAACAACAATTGCCAGGATTTCAAATACTACATTCCTGAAACCTCAGGAACGGATTTCCTTCCATATCGTAAATTCCGGACCAAGAACAACACCTTCACGGTCAAATGAAAACGCCATTACGGCAATATGAAAACGGCGTTACGGCGAAAAAACAACGGCATAACGGACAGGGAAACAGTTGACAAGAAAGATTTCCCCCCTGTAATATAATCCTGCGTTTTCCCATATGGAGGATAAGGCAATGCTGGAGAGCACCCTGAGCGCCATATGGGGTTTTGCGGGGGAGTGGTGCCTTGTGGGCACTGCCCCTTTTTGCATTTTTTAGCGGACTGGCTTGGTACGCACAAAACATCACTCCCCTGGTAAAACCAAGCGTTAAACTCCGGGTCTGGGCGGAGCCCAGCGTAACTCAGGAGTCAACTCAAAACGGAAGGTCTTAACGGGAGTTTCGACATTGTGCAGAAATAATGCTCTGAGAACGTTTAAAATCAACGTTTCCAGAGCTTTTTAATGTAGTGCCCAACCGGTGAATTGCGATTATGTGGTACTCAGTTTTCCGACGATATCCATTAATTTTTCTGTTCTTCATCCATATCTTCAAGAACTCTTTCAGCCTGTTTCATATCACGAATCACCCATCCATCGCGGATAGTTGCCAGCTTTTCAATAAGCGCTTCTTTGGAATATTTCAGACCGGCTTCTGCCATTTTTCTGCGGAGCACTTCCACAACAGCAATACCCATAAGGCAGATCATGACATGAACCCGAATTTTCTGGTCGGTCCAGTGAAATTGAGGGCGTACAGAGAAATGATCGGTATTTTTGCTTACTCTGAATAAGTTCTCGATACATTCTTGCTCCGCATAGGTGGACAGTATATCCAGAGCTGAAAGATCAACACGGTCTGTACAGATCAGTTTTTTCCCGAAGTACTTGCGGACATATTCGGCCTTCTTTTCATTATCAACGGTCCATTGAATTTGGGGAATCCTGCTCCTGTCATCAGGAACCACCACAGAGACATCCACAAAGGACTGCAGCTGCTTTCTGCCTTTCAGCACGCTGGAGAGGATCAGGTCTTTAGCTGCAGAAGCCTCGTCCCATACTGGAACGGGTTTGGGCTGCTTCTGCTTTCCACGGATTCGGATGCCACTGGCTACCTTCTCATCACGCTCTCTTTGGATGTCGGTGTTATATTTTTCAATCCGCGAGACTTCGGCTTCGTGCTCCATGCGTGCTCTTCGTATCATCTGGGCATATCTGCCCTGGGCATGGCCTACGCTTGATTCTATTTCGGCACAGGCATCCCGGAATGCTTTCATGTCCTTCTCCAGTTCAGCCATCTGACCATCGTACAGTGCCTGACTGAACGTGATGACGCCTTTCCCGGAGACACCGGAAAAAGTGAGCTCGGGGATTTCATATGCGCAACGGGTATGACCATTACGAAGTGTGATCTCCTGATACATATCCAGATCGATTTCGTACAGATCCGGGAAAGATGTCAGCGTGTGTGCACAGATAAAACTGAACGGTAAGGCAGCAAAATTGGCTTCCGAATTACTTCCGCCGTCAAAAGTGAGAATAACGCTCTTTGGATTGTCAATTCCATGTGCCTGCATGGCTTTGGCAGCGGAAGCTGTGAAATCGGCAAATTCCGTCTTATCGTTTTTGTTTCCATCATACAGTTCCCATACCAGTGGAATCTGCAGCCCTGCTGAAGTGACCAGCGCCAGGCTGAACTGCCGCAAATCATCCCGCTTCTGTTTATTATGTCCTCGTTTGCAGATAACACATCGGTCGTTGAAGGAATCAATATACGTGAAGTAATTGGTATAGTCCAGATGAAGCCTGGTCAATTCTGTAGGAAAGATTTTCAGTGTCTGGCTGGTCAGCATCTCCTGAGCCATTCTGATCTGCTCCCCGGTGATTCCATCCATTGCTTCCCAGATTGTCTGGCTGGAAAGGTCTTCCGGATTA
>CAMVHE010000066.1 GCA_947167215.1 uncultured Clostridia bacterium | reverse complement strand
AGGATCGTCTCCGCCACCTGCCGGCATGCCTCCCGGTCCGAAAGATCTGCCGGCAGCAGCTCACAGGGGCTGTCCGCCGCCTTCTGCACCTCCTGCAGCCTCTCCAGGCTTCGGCCCACCAGCGTCACCCGGTATCCTTTTGCCGCCAGCCTCAGGGCAATCTCTCTTCCGATACCGGAAGAGGCCCCTGTCACCAGCGCTTTTCTGTCCTCCATGGTCATCCCCCATTCCTTGTCTGTTCTGTCTTCGGACCGCAGCCCGGTTCAGCGTTCCAGCTCTCCGGAGTACCTGCTGATTCCCCCGATGCTTTTCGCTTTATATCCCATCCGTCTGAGGATCCCCGCCGCACGCCTGCTCCGCATGCCGCGCAGGCAGTAGAGGAACAGCGGCCTGTCCTTCTGCAGCTTTGTTTCGGAAAGCGAGGACAGCGGCTCACTGACCGCACCGGGAATGTGTCCCGCTGCATATTCCTCCGCCTCCCGCACATCCACCAGCACTGCGTCCGGCGTGGCACGTTATTCCTCCAGTCCTCTGCAGATATTTCCAAACAGCATTCTCTTCCGTCCTTTCCGGGAAACCTTTCCGCTTCCCCTGTCGCTCCTCCTAAAAATCTTCCGGATTTCTGCCTCCCGGCACCTTCGTCCGGATGAACACGTACGTTGTCTCCGTGGACCGCTTTTCGTCGTAGCGGTATCCGCAGCGGGCAGAGAAAGTCCTTTTCCCGGTGACCTGCATCCGGGATTTCCCTATTATACCCCAGGCACACCGTATCCGCAAAAGCAAAATCCTTCCTTTCCGCCCGGTCCCTGACGCCTTCCGGCGGAATGCGTTTTCATTGCTTTTTTTTCGCAAAAAGCGTATAATTCCCATCATCTTTCATTTATGGGATCAGAAAGGAAAAACATGTCTTCATTTGCACAACAGGAGCCGTCATCCGTGTCTGATATGCAACAATCCAGCGTGGAGACGTCTTCCCTTCCTCCGGAAAAACATCATGTCGGTCCGCACTTTTCCACCCAGGAAAGCAAGGCGGAAGTCAAAAACGGAGCCATGCGGCTGGTTTTCGCCGGAGTCAGTATTATCCTGCAGATTCTCTGGATCATTTTCTTCGTCGGCTACCTGATGTTCCGCTTTCCCTGGCTGGGAACGGTGATCAGCGTCATTTCCCTGATTGCGGTCCTCATGATCTACGGCCGGCATGAAAATGCCAACATGAAGCTCTCCTGGATGCTTCTAATCATGGCCTTTCCGCTGCTTGGCCTGACTTTCTACCTGCTGTCCGGCCTCACCGGATCCACCCCGGCCATGAAGCGCCGCTTCCGTCAGATTGATGCCCGCCTGGCCCCGTTCCTTCCGTCGGATGCGGAAGAACAGCAGGCGCTTTCCGCGGCTTATCCCAGCGTTGCCGGACAGAGCCGGTACCTGAGCGCCCGGGCAGGGTTCCCTGCCTATCAGGACACGAAAATCTCCTTCTTCGCGGATACTCCGGAAGCCCTCGAAAGCCTCAAGGCAGACCTTCGGTCCGCCACCTCGTTCATTTTCATGGAGTATTATGCCATTGAAAATGATGTCATTTTCAGCCAGATCCGGGAAATCCTCCGGGAGCGGGCTGCTGCCGGCATCGAGGTCCGTCTTTTCTATGATGATATCGGCTCCATCTTTTTCATCAATACGGACTTCGCCTCGGAAATGGAAAAGGACGGCATCAAATGCCGCATCTTCAACCCCATGCTCCCCCTGACCAACATGTTCATGAACCACCGGGATCACCGCAAGATCACCGTCATTGACGGGCGCATTGCGTATACCGGCGGATACAACCTCGCCAACGAGTATTTCCACCTGACGGAGCCCTACGGCCACTGGAAGGATACCGGTGTCCGCATGGAAGGCAGCGCCGCCCGGTCCATGACCTTCATGTTCCTAGAAATCTGGAATGCCATCCGCGGCACCGACGTGGAGGAAACGGACCTGGCCCGTTTCTTCCCTGCCGTGCCCGCCTATCCGGTCCAGGACGGTTTTGTCCAGCCCTATGGGGATTCTCCCCTCAGCTTTGAAAGCATCGGCGAGAATGTCTACCTGAATGTACTGCACAACGCCGAACAGTACTGCTATTTTTCGACTCCCTACCTGATCGTCACCGACCAGATGGTTTCCTCCATGACCCTGGCGGCAGCCCGCGGCGTGGACGTGCGCATCATCACGCCGGCAATTCCCGACAAGAAATACACGTTTGCCATCACCCGCTCCCATTACCGCCTTCTCGTAAAGGGCGGCGTGCGGATTTATGAATACACGCCGGGATTCATCCATGCCAAGCAGTGCGTCAGCGATGACATGGTCGCTGTCTGCGGCACGATCAACCTTGACTACCGCAGCCTCTACCACCATTTTGAGGACGGTGTGCTCATGATCGGTTGCAGCGCCGTTGCCGACATCCGAAAGGATTTTGAATCCCTCTTCCCCCAGTGCCAAGAGGTTACCGAGCAGTACCGGGAGCCTGACAATCTGTTCAAGCGCCTCGGCGAAACGCTGCTCCACTTCTCTGCCCCACTTTTCTAAAGAGGTTTCCTATGAAACGTGTTCTTCTGTTTTTCCTTCTTCTTCTCCTTCCCGTTTTCCAGGCGGATGCCGAAATGCTTTCCCTCGAAGAGGCAGCCGGTGCAGAGCCGGCGCAGTTCCTGACACAACCCCCTGCTGAGGAATCGGAAGCACGGACCGCGATGATCGACGCGATTCTCGGCACCGCCAGGACCCTCTTTGAGAAGGCCAACGGACGCCCGCAGCGCGCCCACTATTCCGGAGACATCTATGTCTGCAAGAATTTCACCGTGCACCTCTTCCGGGAAAACTGCGCCGGCTTCCGGATGGCCGCTTACCCGGAGGTCCCCCTGGTCATTCCGGACAACCAGACCAAGGCAGACTGTGCCCCCTACGCGTACGGCGTGGAATGGAAGGACATCGCCGCCGAAGCCGGCAACCCATTCGAGGCTGCCGCATCCTTCCGCTATGACAGCAGTCTATCCAAGGCGGAGAACCGGCGCCTGGCTGCCGAGTTTCTTCACCAGGTCCGGCGGGGGGATTACTTCCAGATGTCAGCCAACTACTACTACGGGGTTGGCGCCCACTCCCTGGTCTTCATTGCCGATTATGATCCCCTGACCGATACGCTCCACTGGACGGACTCGAACATGAAGGGAAAGACCGTAAACGGCGAGCGGTATGCCTATGTCCAGTACGATGCGGAAAAAGAGGTGGAATGGTTCGTGGACGCCTTCTGCCAGCCGAAGCGGGGGGCAACCCTGTACCGGCTGCGGCAGGACATCATCTTCGCCGCTCCCAACTGAAGCTTAAAACAGAAGCAGAGGGCTTCTGTTTTTTTGTTTCCCGGAGACTTTTTTCCCCCGCTTCCCGGCCGGAAACGGGCAGCAGCGGCTACGCACCCGTTCGGTTTTCGTTTTTCAGAAATCTATATATTCCTTCATTTATCCCCACCTATCCTAAACCTGTCCCTGCCTTTTCCCGCATTTCTGATCCGATTCTCACCTGTTCATCCGGAAAAATATACCTTATTATGGAGCTGTCAAAGTCCATAGGGACGAACCGTAAGAGAGAGGAGAAGATACCCATGAAGCGAATTTGTACCCTGCTGGCTGTGCTTCTGGTGTTCTGCGGGATTCTGACCGCTTTCGCCGAGGACAGCCTCACCACCTTCCACTGTGCGGAGCAGAGCTTCCGCGTCCGGATACCTTCTTCCCTTCATGCCGGATGGGATGAGGGGAACGGCCTGCAGATTTCCGTGGAAACACCGGGTTATATCCCCTACATTCTAGTGTACCGCAGGGACGCCAACCTGAAGGATCCCGTCAATTACCTCAACAACGTTTTCCGGGAATACATGGAGAACAAGTATGGCAATGACATGATCGGCACCAGTCCCTGCAAGACCTATGAAATCGGCGGGAAGACGCTCTACGGCGCCCAGTATTTCTACAGTGTGCAGAACACCCGGCTCTGCCTCTTCCGACTGGTGGAAGTGCGCGATGACGGGGATGTGGAATATACCGCCAAGTACGTGGACGGAAAAGAGGAGGCCACGCTGGCCGTCCTGGAAACCGTCGCCGCTTCCTATACTCCGGACAGCAGCGTAACGGGAGAAAAAGCTTCCCTGCAGGAAATCCATTGTGACCAGCAGGCCTTCTCCGTCCGGATTCCGGGAAACCTGAGTGCAGAATGGAGCGAAGGCAGCGGCCTGCAGATTTCCGTGGAGACGCCGGGCTATGTTCCCTATGTCCTGGTATTCCGCCGGGAGAAAAACCTCAGCGACCCCAAAAACTACCTGAACAACGTCTTTCGGGAATACATGGAAAACCAGTACGGGGACAACATGATCGGCACCAACCCCTGCCGTTCCTATGAGATCGGCGGAAAGAAGCTGCTTGGCGCCCAGTACCGGTATACGGTCTCCGGGACCCGGCTGTGCCTCTTCCGGCTGGTGGAAAGCCGGGAAGACGGGGATGTGGAATATACCGCAAAGTTCGTCGACGGCGATGATGCCGCCGTTCTTGCCGCGCTGGACGCCGCCGTCCGTTCCTATACACCGGACAGCGTGGAAAGCGTTGCCGAAGGCCTCAGGGAGGTCCGCTGCAGCGAAGAGCAGTACACCACGAGGATTCCGGCGGAGGCCACCAGTTCCTACGAAGACGAAACGTTCTATATCTGGCTCGGAACCTACGATTACGTCCCGAACATTTATATGGTCCGGCGCACGGCGGACCGCAAGCTGAAAAATCCCGAAAACTATATCCGCAATGTCTATCCCAATTACATGAAGGAAACCTTCGGCGACCAGCTTGTCGCCACCACTTCCCATGAATATCTCGATATCGGTGGAAAGCAGCTGCCTGGCACCTCCTATATCTACAAGTCCTCCGGCAATGCATCGATCAACATGATCCACCTGGTGGAAGTCCGGGAAGACGGCGATGTCGAATATGTGGCCCGTTTCCTGAACAGCGACCGGGAGACCACCCTCGCCGCGCTGGACGCTGCCGTCCGGTACTACCAGCCGGATGCAGCACCTGCGTCCACCGCCCGTCAGAGTGCCCCGAAAGCAACGGCTGCACCGGCCGCCCGTCAGAGTGCTCCGAAAGCAACGGCCGCCCCGACTGCCGCCCCCCTGCTCTCCGGCACCGCCAACTACGGGGACGGACGTTTCAGCATGATCCTGCCCCAGGGCTGGCAGATTATGACCCAGAGCGATTACATGACCTTCTGTTTCAAATCCTGGGATCCCCGGAATCCCAACCGCACCATCTTCTTCTTCATGAAGCTGGAGCCCTTCCTCAAGAGCCGCGCCGCCAAGGCTGCCTACCAGAAAGTCGCTTCCTCCGGCGCTTCCCTGTACCAGATCTATGCGGATGCCCCGGTCATGGAAAGCTGCACCCTCCAGGCCCTGCTGGACGCCATGCCGCAGGCCTACACTTTCTGTGAAAAGTACATGGACCAGGGCCTGACCATCTCCCCCTCCGTACTGCCGCAGATCGCCAATGCGAAAATCGTCTCCAAGACCCGGAGCACCCTTCCCGCACCGGCAACCTGCAAAGAGAACGTCATTGCACGCATTGCCTTTGAAGATTATCTCGGACAGGCCTGTGAAGGCCTCGTCACCGCCCAGCCCATAGACAGCATGCGCTACGATTTCATGGGCACGGACGGCTGGCCCTACAGCGTCTATCTCTTCATGGGGGTAACCGCTCCCAAAGGGGAGCTGTCCGAACTGGCTCCCACCCTCATGGGCTGCCTGGGCTCCTTCGCCTTTGAGCCGGGCTATGTCCGGAAGGCCGTAAATATCTCCAACGAAGAGACCCGCGCGCTCCTTGCCCAGGGAGAAACCATGCAGGCCGCCCATGATGCCATGGTTGCCGCCTGGTCCCAGCTGTTCCGCTGAGCACCGGTATCCCCTGAAATGATTCCGGTATCCGAATAATTCAAGGAAGTGAAGCGCTATGAACGATACTCTCTACCCCTCCAAGGTGACAAAAACGCCGGACGGCGCCTACCGCTGGTCCTATGACATGCCCATGTTCCGTCCCAATTACCTGATGGTGGTACTTGCAAAGGTCCTCGGCATCATTTCCGTGGCAATGTACATTTTCACCCTGTACCTGGTGGCCGCGGGCAGCCGCATGACGCTGCGGCTCGCCCTGCTGACACTGCTCCCCTTTGTGGGCCTTTTCGCCCTGGCAGCCCTGATTTACAGCATCTGCGGACTGGTCATGGGCGGAACGTACCACCTTCGGTTTGAAATGAACGAGGAAGCGATCATGCTGGTGCGCAAAGCGTCCACCAATCAGCTGATGGAATCCGTGTCCGTCATCATGGTCCTGACCGGCGCCGCTTCCGGAAATGTCGGCCAGAGCCTGACCGGGGCAGGAATGGCTGCCGGGGCCGGTTCCGGGCTCACCCGCTTTGAGAACATCTCCCGCATCCATCCCCATCCCAAATATGATGAAATCTCCCTGACCAGCTTTGACGGTTTCAACCAGATCTGGGTCGGTCCGGAAAGCTTTGAATTTGTCCGGGATTACCTTTCCGAACATCTTCCGAAAAAAAAGAAAAAGTAATATTTCTTCCGGGAGGGAACTTTTTTCCCTCCCCTGCGTCTTATCCTGCAGAGAGAACCCTGACGGGAGGACATGAACATGAAAAAAACGCTTCTTCTGCTCGCATTGCTGCTCTGCCTGACCGGACTGTCCGCTGCAGAAGAAAAAAGCCCTGTGCTTCTGTATACCGTTTACCAGCAGGAAGGATGGGGGGACAGGCTGCAGGTGGGATTTGTGGACGAAAAGGGGAACGGCTGGCTGCTTACCGGGGATGCCTCTTCCCTTTCCTGGCCCCGGGATCCCGGGGAACAGCTCCGCTTTCTCGCTTCCTGTGAATCCATGGAACACCGTTTTACCCTGTCCCATGACGATCTTTTTTCCCTGGAAAGCCTGATCTACCCGGTGGAAATCCCGGAAACCGGGCCGGTAAATGCCGGCCTCGATTTCGGAACCGAAAACAGCTATGCCGTCCGCTATGAAGACGGCAGCCCGGTCCCTGTTCTTCTTGGAACCTCCGGCGACCGGTTTTATGAAAACACCCAGCCGGATGCCCAGGCACTCTACCGCTTCCTTCGGGAAAAGTTTCCCGAGGTCACCAGCTATGCGGGAATGGAAGGAATCGGACCCATGGGATTTTCGCCCGTTCCCATGTCGCTCTTCTGCAAAGGCGGCACGCAGGATCTTTCGGATACCGTGGTTACCCGGATTTACACCGATTGTGAAGCGGGATACTTTCCCAATTCCGTCACGGAGGAAGAGCGGGAGTACATCCTGCAGATGCTGCGCACTGCGATGGTCACCGGAAAGGCGAATAACGTATTTGTCACCGGAGGCACCAACATCTTTGTCTTCAGCGATGCAGACGGCCGGCAGCGCTTTTCCTTTGAACTGTACCAAGGCCTGCTGGTCTGCAATGACGGCATGTACACCCTGTCTGTTCCGGAGGACGCACCATGAAACGATTTCTGCTTTTCCTGCTTCTGTTCAGCCTTCTGCTCCGCGGAACGGCTGTCCTGGCCGCAGTCCCTGCCTCTGAGGAGGCTGCACTGCTTACTGTACAGATCGACGGGTTCCCGTGCCGCCTCGGCAGCACCACCGTGAACGATCTTGCCGCCCACGGCTGGGCTTACTTCTCCGAATCCGACGGCACCTACAGCTTCCAGCATCCGCAGGCAGAAAGCTTTTTCTATGCAAGGACCGCATCGGGCAGGCCCTCTGACCCCATTGTGGAACTGGATATGCAGTGGGCGGACGGCATTCCCGTCACCTACCACGGCTTTGTCTGTGAGCCGGCAGAGGAAGCCCCTTCCGGAGCGGATTCCCTGTGGAACTGGCTTCAGAACGCCTATGGCGGCACGGTAAATGAAGAAGGCTCCCTTTCTGCCTCCATTTCGCTGAGTGCAAACCGGCAGCTGACCGTGCAGACCGCCGACGTGCGGGTGCATCTGACCCTGCACACCGTATCCACTGCTGCCGAAGCTCCCGCCGCTGCTTCCTCCGGCATTGAGCGCCGAAGCATCTCCTATCCCGGCGGCTCCTTTTCCATCACGATCCCTGCCGGATACGATTCCTTCTATAAGGATTCCCTGGGAATCACCGTTATCCTGGACCAGGAGGACACCGCCTATGTGCGCCTCCGGGTTCTGCCTCAGGATCCCGGGTTCGATGAAAAGGATTATATTGAAAACACCTGGCTGCCTTCCCTGCGGTCCCTGTACGTCACCCGGTACACCAACCGGCTGCTGAACGAAGGGCGGACGCAGACCTTCACGGTAGGCGGGCGGGAAATGACCGGGCGCACCTACCGCATTACCGTGGCCAAAAAGGAAAAAATGGGCATCCTCCTCCTCGATCGGTATGCAGGGCAGATTCTCCGCTATGAAGGATACTTCCCCGCCGAATCTCCGGATGACGTACTCCTTCTGCTCGGTTCCCTGGCCCGCAGCGTGACCGGCCATCCCCTGGCCTATACCGCCACGGAGGCCCTCCTCACCCCTGTTCTTTGTACACAGCAGGAATTCTCCTTCTCTGCGCGTCCGTCCTTTTCCACCCGCTTTTCCCCGCAGGACGGCATGACGGTGTACACCCGCAGCAGCGGCAGCATCCCCTACCTGCTGGTTTATCAGAGCGAAGACCTGCTCCTGGATGCCTATGATTACCTGAAGGAGCAGTATACGCCGCACATGAAGGAAAAATACGGACAGGACCTGCTTTCCTCCAGTGAATATGAGCAGTATCTGATCGGCGGAAAGCTGCTTCCCGCCGCCCGTTACGCATACCGTGTCGGCAGCAATACCGTGGTGATGCTCCGCGTCATGGACTCCACCGGAAGACGCACGGTGATCTACACGGCCAAATACCTGAACGGTGCCGGGGATGCCACCATGATGGCCCTCGACCAGGCGATCCGGACATTCCGGCCCCTGCAGTAGCCACTTTTCTCCTTTCTCTGCCCGGTATCCTTTCCGGTACCGGGCTTTTTTCTTTGCGGGAATTGAGTTTGCACTGCAGATTTGGTATGATACAGACAGATCTTTTACGCTGCGAGAGGAGATGGTTTCCATAAAAAAGAAAGCCGGGCTCATTGCCCTCCTTGGCATTTTCCTGTATGCGGTGCTGCTTTTGCTGCTTCTGCATGCAGAGAGCACCTGCCCCGAGGCCACCATCCGCACTTTCGGCGATGCCCTGTGGTATTCGCTGGTCACCCTGACCACCGTGGGCTATGGGGACCTTTATCCGGTCTCTCCGGTAGGCAGGGGCATTGCGTCCCTCTTCCTGCTGCTCAGTACCGGCGTGCTCGCCTCCCTTCTGGTGTTCCTGTATTCTTTCCTGAAGGAGCATCTCCTTCCCGGCATTCGGCTTTCCTCCCTGCGCCGGAAACCCTGCTACCTCTTCTCGGAATCCAGTCCGCTGTCCCGGACGCTGGCGAAAAACCTGGCCGCTGCCGGGCACCGGGAGACATTCCTCTTCTGCCATTCTGACCCGGAAACCACAGATGCCTCCCTGCCCCAGGCCCGCTGGGTTCGGCAGGAACTCCGGACCCTGGCGCCATCCTTTTCCCATCCCGGCAGTGCCGCCTTTCTGGTGAGCCGGAACACCGCGGAAAACTACACCCTGGCAGCGCAGCTTTCCCTTCCGGTCTACTGCCGCGGCACCGAGGTTGCGGGACTGAAGGCGCACTTCTTTGACGAAGCCTCCTGTGCCGCCCGTACTTACTGGCACATGTATCCCCTCCGGCCTCCGGAGCGGGTGCTGTGCATCCTCGGAAACGGAAAACTGGCGGAAGCCATGCTGACCTCCGCCCTGCAGGTCACCTGCCGGCTGCCCTTTGTGTCGACCAGCATCCATCTGTTTGGGGACTGGAACGCATTCCGCCGCCTGCATCCGGCTGTTCTCACGGCCTTCTCCGACCGGGAGGAGGAGGATAAGGACGCCCTCCTCTTCCATCCGGAAGACTGGCGCAGCCATCTGCCGCTGCTTGCCGGGGCAGACCGGATCCTGCTCTGTGAGGATGCAGAAGAAGCCAATGCCGAAACCGCCTGCCTCCTGTCCCGCTTCTGTGCTGTTTCCGGCACCGTCTACGCCGCGGCTCCCGTTCCCCCTGCGCTGGGCATTTCCTTTGGCGGGCCCACCGGAGCCCTCACGGCAGAGAACGTGCTGCAGGACACACTGGATGCCCGAGCAAAGCTGCTCCATGACCTGTACTGCCGGCGTGCCGGCTCGCAGATTCCCTGGGAGACCCTGTCTCCTTTCCTGAAAGCTTCCAACCGTGCCGCTGCAGATTCCCTTGCCACCAAGCTCACCCTGCTGCTGCCGGATGCTCCGGAAGTCACCCCCGATGCCTGCCGCCGGGCCTATGCCCTCTGGCAGGCTTCCGGCAGGGATGCCTTCCGCAGGAACGAGCATGAACGCTGGTCCCGGTTTTACCGCTTCTACAACTGGCAGTACGGGCCCGAAAAGAACGAAAAGGCCCGCACCCACCCCTGCCTTGTGCCCTATGACTCCCTGACCCTGGCCGAACAGGAAAAGGATGACAGTGCCTGGGAGCAGCTTGGCCTGCTCGCCGATGCAAAGGAGGAACGCGCCTTATGACTTCCTCGGTTTTCATGATTCTGCTTGTACTTGCCTGCTTCTTTGCCGCCGTGCTGAACCTTGCCTCAGACAGCCGGTTCCGGCGGGGTTTCATGCGCTTTGCCATCATCACGGCGGTCTGCTGCGGGGCTTTCTTCTACGGCTACGGGTATTCCTATGTCATGGGGATCAGCGTGGTTTCCGTTATCCGCGCCCTGATGGCCCTGTGCCGCATGTTCGGCGGCGTCAATGACCTCGGTTCCATCCAGGCGGCTCCCGTCTTCCAGTTTCCTGCTGCCCTGGCGGTTTTCTGGTGCGCCCATTTTCTTGCCTTCTATGTGACGGCCAGCGCCGCCATTGCCACCTTGGGCGATCGGCTCCTGCGCCGGATCCGGGTCACGCTGCTGCGCAAGGGCCCCCTGCTGCTGATCTACGGGCTCAATCCCCGCTCGGTGGCCTATGGCCGGCGCATGGCCGGCAGGCATGAGCGGTCCGTGCTGTTTGTGGATTCGGACAGCAACCCGGCCCTGGAATCGGCCGTAAAAGCCTTTGGCGGCGTGGTGGAGAAAGGCGCCGATGCCCTTTCCGCCAATCCCCATTTTCTGCGTCAGATCAACATGAAAGCCGGCAGCCGGCAGCTGGAGCTTGCCGCCCTCCACACCGACGGGCGCAAAAACCTCGCCTATGCCCGATCGCTCCTCGACAGCCTGAATGCATCCGGCATCTCCTCCTCCCAGACCCGCCTGCTGGCTGCAGGCATCGGAGAGGAAGCCGCTTCCCTGCAGGCCCTGGGCGACCACGGCTACGGCAGCGTCTTCGCCTTTGACGACTATGACCTGACCGCAAGGATGATCATCCAGGACCATCCCCCCTGCAACCTCCTGTCCTTCTCCGAAGCCGGCACCGCAAAGGAAGACTTTCATGCTGTTCTCCTGGGCTTCGGCCGCATGGGCAGGGCTGTCCTCACCCAGCTGGTCATGAACGGGCAGTTTGAAGGGAGTCATTTCCGGGTCGATATTTTTGATCCCGGCGCCCAGAGCGGCTTCCTCCATGACCATCCCCTGACAAAGCACTACGACATCCGGTTCCATCAAGCGGACGGCACCACGGATGACTTCTATGCCTTCCTGGCTGCCAGCCGGCAGAGCATCCGCATGATTGTTGTATGCACCGGCAGTCCCACCAAGAACCATGAGATTGCCGAGGACCTGGCGAACTGGTACCCGCGGTACGAATCCATGCCCCTGGTGGTCCATGCTACCCGGGAATGCTATTTCTGGCTGGATGAAAACCGGCAGGAAAAGCAGAGTGCCAGCCTCTTTGACGGCCCCGGCCTGGACCTGGAGCGTCTGGATGCCGCCGCCATGCAGATCAACCATATTTACCGCGAAGAAAGCGGCAGCACCGGCACCGCCCAGGAAGACTGGCAGGCCTGTGCCTATGAGGACCGCCAGAGCAGCCGCGCCGCCGCGGACTTCTACCCCGCCGTGCTGCGCGCCGCTTCCCGGACCGCCGAACAGGTTCTCTCCGGACAGTGGCCTCCCGAGCCTGACGTGCTGGAGAATCTTTCAAAGACGGAGCACCTGCGCTGGTGCGCCTACCAGTATGTCCTCGGCTATGCTCCCATGTCTCCGGAAATCTGGCAGGAACGTGCCGAACGCTATGCCCGGGAAAAGGAGCAGGGGCTCTCCCCCCGATTTGCCATCGGCAAGGACCGGGAGCGCAGGCTCCATGCCTGCCTCATCCCCTGGGAGGACCTGGATGCCCTTTCCCGGAAGGAAAATGCCGTTACCGGCAGGAACGTGGATTACCAGCAGATGGACCGGAACAATGTGCTCATGATCTCCCGGGTACTGGCCGTAAACGGAGCACAGGGGGAGGATGCCCATGCCTGAGTTTGCCTATGATGCCTTCATCAGCTACAGCCACCGGGATATGAAATGGGGCCGCTGGCTGCAGAGCCGGCTGGAATCCTTCCCCATTCCCAGGGACGCGGACGGAAATACATTGGGACGGCACCTGCGGGTTTTCCGGGATCAGACGGACCTGGCCGGAGCCGAGCTGCAGGCCACCCTTCAGAAGGAACTTACCGCCTCCCGCTACCTGCTGGTGATCTGTTCTCCGGACAGTGCCGCTTCCCGCTGGGTCAATGAGGAGGTCCAGTACTTCATTTCCCTGGGCAGACGAAGCCACATTCTTCCCTTCATCGTCTCCGGCGAGCCCCACAGTGATGCCCCTTCCCTCGAATGCTTTCCTCCCGCCATGCGGGAAGCAGGCGGCGATGAGCTGCTGGGCGCCAATATCCAGGAAATCGGCCGAGAGAAGGCTTTTCTCAAGACGGCCTCCATCCTTCTGAACCTTCGCTTCAACCGTCTGGTGGACCGGGAAAAGAACCGGAGGCGCCGGAACCTTCTGACCGCCGCCGTACTGCTCACGCTGGTAGGCTCCGTTACCGGGTTCCTGCTCTGGCGCAATGCCGCCATCTCCCGGAAAAATGAAGAGCTCTCCTTTGACATCTACGGCGCTGCCCTGGTGTCCTTCGCCAGAAAGGACACCCTGGAACCGGAGGAATTTGCCTTTCTGCAGGCATCTGCCGAGTCCGGGAACGTGGACGCCATACTCCTGCTGGCCGACTGCTACCAGAAAGGCTGGGGTACGGAAATCCAGCCGGAACTTGCCTATACCTGGTACCGGAAGGCCGCAGACATGGGCAGCACCCAGGGCATGATGGCGGTCGCCAACTGCTACCTGAATGCCTTCGGTGTCCCGGAAGACCCGGAACAGGTTTTCTACTGGAATCGCCTGGCCGCAGAAGCCGGGGACACTTCCGGCATGGTCAACCTGGCCTCCTGCTATGAGGACGGATACGGCGTCCCTTCGGACGTCTTCCTTGCCTTCTCCTGGTACGGGAAAGCCGCAGAGGCCGGCAATGATCTCGGAATGTACCAGATGGCCAGGTGCTACCGCTCCGGCATCGGCACGGATCCGGACCCGGCCATGGCCTTCACCTGGATGGAAAAACTGGCAGAAACCGGAAATGTTGATGCCATGTACAATGTCGCCCTGATGTACCAGTACGCCTACGGCACGGAGGAAAACCCCCGGCTTGCCTACCTGTGGTACCGGAAAGCTGCCGAAAACGGTTCTGCCGACGCCATGCGCATGACCGGATGGTGCATTGAGAACCGCTACGGGGTGGATAACCTCCCGCTCGAATGGTACCTGAAGGCCGCCGAAGCCGGCAGTACCGAAGCCCTGGATGACGTACAGCGGCTTCTGCCGGAGCAGACTCCCTGACATCGCCTCGCTGCGCTGGATTTTCTGTGACTCCTGGACAATCCTTTTTCCGGATCCGCTTTTCTTCCCAACGGGCCGCCTGATGCGGTCCGTTTTCTTTGTCCACGCCGCAGGTTTTCCCGAGGCCACCGAAAAAAGCCTCCCCGGTTCCATGGTCTTTTGCCACAGAGCCGGGGAGGCTTTCTGTCTTTTACGTTCGGATTGATTTTCCACATGGGATGCCTGCAGAAGTTCCAGTCTTCTGCAGGCTTTTACGCTGCTGTACAGCCCCGTTGAAGTGGATTCTCAGTCTCCGTTTCTTCTTTTCCGGACCAGCGCCGTGCAGGCAAGCAGGATCATCATCTCGCCAAGCAGGCTGCAGAAGCGTGTCCCGGGACCTCCTGTAGTAGGCAATTCATATCCGGCATTGTTTGTAACAATCAGGGTGTAAGGATCTTCAGCATTCTGGTGTATGACGCCTCCATTGCTCAGGGAGAGATTGCTGCCGCTCTGGTTGTAGGTAACTCCAGAAGAAGCAACTGTAATCACCACCGGTGCTTCCAGCAGAGCATATCCTGCTGGAGCCGTCGTCTCCACCAGGTAGTAGGTTCCGTACGCCAGCCCGCCCAGATCAATCTCGCCCTGTTCGTTCGAAGTCAGACCAGCCTTGATAGCAAGCTTGGGATTCTCCTGATAACCCTTCTCCGTATACAGTGAAAATACCGCACCGGACAGAGGCGTTGCACCGTCCTGGCTGGTTTTCCTGATTTTCACCTGCTGTGTAAGCGTTCTGTTGGTATAGGTTGTGCTGTAGCGTGCATTGGCATGTTCAATGGTGCCGCTGATAATGGTATCGGTATTGCTGCCGCTTGTGTTGCTCGGAAGCGAAGTCATGGCCTCTGCATGTCCCTTGTCTTTCCAGTTTACCATGTCAGCGATCCACCGTGTACGGCGTGCTCTCTTTCATCACCGTTTTACCCCGCTAAAGTCCATTGAAAAACAACAACCCGGCCCTATATGGAATGAACTACTTCCATACAAAGCCGGGTTGTCTTGCGTTCTTCTCAACTGCTGTTCTCTTCTGCATCGTCCACGATGTGCTGTAGTTGAGAAGTGGATTGTTGATTCTCTCCCTCCGCAGAATGTTGGGCAGCCATTGGAGGGAGACTGTGTGTCAGATCACTCTACTCTCTTTTTCTTGTTCAGCTGGATGAACCCTGCGCCAGCAAGCGTGATGAGCATGCTTCCAAGGAGATAGAGTAGGTTGGTGCCAGGGCCACCGGTGGAGGGCAGGACGACACCTGGTTCGTTGCCGATGGTAAAGGTGTTTGTGTCAGCATCAAAGACAAACTTGTCATCATCCGTCAATGTCCTCTCGCTCCAATCGGTAACAACCTTCTCCGGATCCTTAGTCAACAACGTGATGTTTCCATTGTCAACATGGATGTAGAACTTGCCGTTTCCTATCAGCACGTAGCCTGTAGGCAGTTTCGTCTCGGCGATCTCGTAGTAACCGCTAGAGATGCCTTCAATGGACGCCTCGCCATCTGCATCGGTGAGAGACGACTTGATCTCCACCTTCGGAGTCAGGTAATCGCCCTTGCCGTCAGGATTCAGTTTTGTCAGCGTGAACTGGGCTTTCTCAAGCGGCGTCGTCATATCCGTCGCGTTCACCTTCAGGATGTTGATGGTGATATCGCTCAGCCGGTATACGTTCGTAATCGTTCCCGCGACGGTGCCGGAGGAGTCGATCAAAACCGTATATGAATCCGCTCTGACGAAATCGTATCCCTCGATCTCGATCATGCCCGTGCCCGTGTCTTCGACCACCGTATAGGTATAGCCGAGTTCTAGGCCAGTGAACATCACACTGCCGCCGTTGTTGAATGTCCAGGTGCTGGCCTCGCTCTCCTGCGTCACCCATTCATAATCGTCGCTGGCGGTCCATTTCAGGTACTTGTCGCCCTGCTTCAGCCGGATTGTGAACACGCGGCTGATATCAAGGGGCGTGTTTTCCTCGTCGACGACACTCTTGGTGACCTTGAGGGACGCATATTCCTGTGTGGTGACCGGTTGGTTGTCAATCGTGACAACGGTGCTGCCGTCCGATTCGCTGCGCTCGTAGGTGACGGTCTTCGTGCCGTCGGGGACTTCCTCCACGACGTAGTAGTAGTACTTCGCCCCGGTCTCAGGGTCGCAGGCAGCCAGTCCGGTCCACTGGTAATGCCAGCTGTTGCCGGACGAGAGCGTCTGCTCATCAAGGAGCTCCGCCTGCGTGAAGACGGGATAGTCATCCGCGCCGATCACGGTCAGCGTGTTATCCCCTGTGCCGTGCTCCAGATTGACCGTCACCGAGGACGGAGCCGCGGCGCGCAACCCCATCGCCGGCAAGTCGCCGCCAAGGCGCATGCTCCTGAAGCCGCTCGGCGCGCTGACCCCGCTGGACATCACGTGTATCTCACGCTGCTCGCCGTCCGCCAGGGTGATGTGGATGTTTACGTTTGGTTTAGCTGCATCGCCCCATTGCTCGACGGAATCCGCCCCGCTGATCTGATTAACTGTCACGTCGCCAAGCTGAACCGTATACGATCCCGCAGGCAGTCTATCGATCGTGTTTCTTCCATCCTCATTCAGCCAGCCTCCGAAGTTGCCGTGCTCGCCGTTGCCCGTAAGCTGATTGATCCAGATGCCGTGGCCCGACTCGTTCACCAGGGTGACGCTCGCCGTTCCCTCCGGCGTCGGCAAACCCGGCCCAATCGTGACATTGATCGTCAGATTGCTTTCGCCGGACGGGATATCGCCCAGGATCAGCTCGTTATTCCCGTTTAACGCGGAATTCGAGCCAGACACGTTAACCGTATAGTTGTTGCGTAAATCGTAGCCGTTATAGCCCAACTGCACGAAAACGCTGCTGCCGCTCGTCGGCGCGCCGCTGAATATGAAGGTCTGGGTTTTCCCGTTCATAGAGGTCGTGGCGTTGATGTAGGTGTTCTGCCAGCCCGTATAGAACAGGTTGGAATAGGACGCCCGCGGCGTGTCACCTTCTGTGTTCCAGGTGACGTTGACCGTAATGGTGCGACCTTCCTGACGCTCGGTCACAAGGCCTGTGATGTCCACGGCATGCGTCTCGGCGTCGGGTACTTCGACCTGCACATTGTTCAGTGTTACCATGAAGCCGTCATTGACCTCGGGGGCGGTAAAGCTCACCGTGACGGTGGAGCCCTTCTCCAGATTTACAGTGCCCGTCCACAGGTCAGCGCCGTCCTCCTGCGTCAGGGTGACCGTTTTTCCGCCGACAGTGGCGGTGATCGTCGAATCGGTGACCTGATCGTAATCGTCGCCGAAGCTTACGTTGATCGTGGTGCGGCACAGCTCGTCCGCGGGAATCTCCGTCGTGCGGTACAGCTTCACCGTCACATTGTCCGCGTACGGGTCGCCGCCGCCCCAGGTCTTCGTCACGTCGACGCTGACCATTTCGTTCGTCAGCGTGGCTTCGTAGACGTTGTTCCCCGACGGTTCGTCCTGCCCGTCATCCTGCTTCAATGTGAAGTCGACTGTCTGCGCGGTAAAGTCTACGTCCACACCGCCCTTTTTGACAGCGGTCTCCCTGACGCTGTAGGTGTAGACCACGGGGTATACCGTTCCCGCAGTCAGCGCCACGCCATGCCCCGCCGCCTCCTCGACGTCTGCTTCCGTCGCGGTGAAGAAGCCGAACATGGGAAGGCCGCTCAGGGTCAGGTTGTGGTTCGATTCCTCCAGCGTGTCGGCCGCGCCGGGATGCACGTTGTCGGCGCCTGCCGCGTCCGTGGGCGACGTGGTCATGTCCACGGTCTTGATGGTTTCGCCGTAATAGTACGTCGCGACGCCGCCGTTCAGCCTGCCGCCGGCCAGATGGTAATGTTGCTCCAGCTGGTAGTAGACGACATAGCCGCTGGGCCAGGTCGTTCCCTCACCCAGGCCGGTCCATTCCTTGTTCAGTTCAAGCGTCACTTCCGCGCGCTCGTTGGTGACAGTGTTGCGCTCGGCCAGGATCTGTGCGGCGGTCTGGCTGTCGTCTGCGATGGCCTTGTGCCCGTTCTCCTCCTCGCTGGCGAGAACCATGCTAAACCAGTCGGGCGTGCTGACCTCAACCGCGCGATAGTACAACTGCGCCACCCTGTTCTCCGAGTCTTCGGATCCGGAAATCTCCTTCACCACGTCCAGCCCCTCCCAGGTGTAGGACCAGGCCGCGGCGCTGCCGTACCAGGCCTCATCGGAGAGGATGGAGCCGTCGGGCTTGTCCTTGGGCAGCGTGACGCTCTGGGGGCTTGCCGATTCGGCGGCCTGCCAGTCGACAATCCAGGTTTCGGCGGCCTCCGCGCTGTCCGCGCGCACCCAGGTTTCGCCGTCGGCGGAGACATAGGCGACGTCACCCTCGTTCTTTTCGTAGCGGTAGCGCTGCTGCAGCTCTATGATGACCTGCTTGGAGCCGTCCGTGGGATATCTGCCGGTCACAGAGCTGGGGCCGCCCGTAGCGCTCTGCGCGCCGTGGAACGCCTTCTGGACCGTGTAGCTGGTAGAAGGCTCCGCGCTGTTGGTGACCTTGAGCCTGTTCTGGCCCTTGCCGGCGATGGTGATGCT
>CAMVHE010000065.1 GCA_947167215.1 uncultured Clostridia bacterium | reverse complement strand
AAACCAGCGTTGCCACCTTTTCCGGGTCATTGCGGCCAATGGCAATATAATCAAGGAAGAACAGCGGGCGTGCACCGCAGCAGACCACGTCGTTCACACACATGGCGACGCAGTCCTGTCCCACTGTGTCATGCCTTCCCATCAGCTGGGCGATGCGCTGCTTCGTTCCCACGCCGTCCGTTCCGGAAACCAGAACAGGTTCCTTCATACCGGTCAGGTCCGGAGCAAAAAGTCCGCCGAAGCCGCCAATATCCGACAGCACGCCGGGAATGCGTGTCCGGGCAACATGCCCGCGCATCAGCTTAACCCCTTCATAGCCGGCTTCAATGTTGACGCCGGCAGAAGCATAACTGGCAGAATGCGAGTGTTCCATTTTCTACTCCTTTCCATCCCAGCAGTACGTGCAGAGCTCGCATGCCGGAAGCCCGATGGCATGGATAACCCCTTCGAGGCTCTGGAAGTCCAGCGAAGCGAGATTCAGCTTTTTCGAGATTGCCTCCCGAAGGGCCGTGCCCCGCTCCGTCCTGCCGTCGGTGTATTCTTCGATATGTTTAAATCCCTCTTCTCCCTCCAGCTCCAGGATCACCTGCCGTGCGATGAGGTCCATGTCACTGTTGGAACGGGAGAAATTCAGGTATTTGCAGGGGTACATGATCGGGGGGCAGGCAGACCGCATATGTACAGCCTTCGCCCCGTTTTCATAGAGGAATTCCACGGTCTCCCGCAGCTGGGTTCCCCGCACAATGGAGTCATCCACAAACAGCAGGTTCTTGTCTTCAATCAGCTCATGCACCGGAATCAGCTTCATCTTGGCAACCCGGTTCCGGGCCTCCTGATTGACCGGCATGAAGCTGCGGGACCAGGTGGGCGTGTATTTGATGAACGCCCTGGCAAAGGGCCGTCCGCTCCGGTTGGCATAGCCCACTGCATGGGGCGTTCCCGAATCCGGTACGCCGCAGACATAGTCAATCTCCTTCACCATGTCCGGATGATTTTCCAGATCGCTTTCCGCCATGATCTCCCCATTGCGGTAGCGCATGGCTTCCACGGAAATCCCCTCGTAGGACGAGGTCGGATAGCCATAGTAGCTCCAGAGGAAAGAACAGATCCGCTTCCGGTCTCCGCCCGGATAGAGAACCTTCATTCCTTCCGGCCACAGCTCCACAATCTCGCCCGGAGCCATATCCCGGACATTCTCATAGCCAAGCTTTTCATAGGCAAAGGATTCAAAGGAGACGGCATACCCGTTTTCACTGCGTCCGATGTGGATCGGCAGCCTTCCCATCTTGTCCCTGGCGGCAATCAGATGGCCGTTATTCCGCATAAGGAGAAGGGAGCAGGTTCCCTCAATCTCCTCATTGACGAAACGGATTCCTTCCTCCAGCGTCTCCTTCTGATTGATCATGGCGGAGACCAGGTCCACACTGTTGATGCGTCCGCCGGTCATGCTGTCAAAGAACGTTCCGGAAGAGGAAAGATACTTGTCAATCAGCGCATCCGCGTTCTGGATGACGCCGACCATGCAGACGGCATAGGTGCCGAGCCGGGACCGTACCAGCAGCGGCTGCGGATCGTAATCTGAGATGCAGCCGATGGCGCTCGTGCCGTGCATTTCCTCAAAAATATGTTCGAACTTGGTGCGGAAAGGGGCATTTTCAATGTTATGAATCTGCCGCTGAAGGCCAATCTCCGGGTCATAGGTTGCAACACCGCCCCGGCGTGTGCCCAGATGAGAATGGTAGTCTACACCGAAAAAAACATCCGCGATACAGGAGAATTTTCCGGCAATGCCAAAGAAACCGCCCATCGTTTCCTCCTATATCTGGTTAAATTGTGCAGCTATCGCGGCATCCTTCTTTCGTACCGCCTCCGTTCCGGCTTTGCGGCGGGCCAGAAGCCTTTCGGCCAGTGCCTCGTCGGAAAGGGCGAGGATTTCACAGGAAAGCAAAGCGGCATTGACTCCCCCGTTTATCGCTACAGTTGCCACCGGTATGCCGCTGGGCATTTCGACTGTGGATAAAAGGGCATCAATGCCGTCTAAAACAGAACCGCTGCAGGGTATTCCTATCACAGGCAGGGTAGTATTTGCAGCAAGAGCACCTGCCAGGTGCGCAGCCATGCCTGCCATGGCGATCAGCACGCCGAATCCGTTCTCCCGGGCCGAGCACGCAAAGGCGCGGGCTTCTTCCGGGGTACGGTGTGCAGAATATACGTGTACTTCAAATGGAACTTCGAGAGAGCGCAAGGTGTCTACGACCTTTTCGCATACAGGCAGATCGCTGTCGCTGCCCATGACGATACCGACTTTTTTCATGTTTCCTCCGCAAAATTTCCGTTGAATTCACCCGATGTGCGGGTTAGACCCTCCCATTGGGTTCCCTCCCGGGGCTTGTTCTGAGGGGACAAAGGCAAAACAAGTGTATCATTCCCTTTTTCGAGGTGTCAAGTGGAATATTGTGACGAAAATCAGCTTTAATGTTCGTGTTTTTCGTCACTTTCCGCCTCCATTTTTCCTCATCTGTTAATTCTGCCTATTTTTTCTCCGAAATTTCCGAACTTTGTTTTTCCGCATTTGGGCTTGACAAGTTTTTCCGCATGTGATAGACTCCGGCACTGAAAAAACTGTTAGGATGCTTCTTCACGGAAGCAGAGAGGAGAAATCATGCGAGAGCTGAACTGTATCGGATTCACATCCTCCCGTCCACCGAAGGATGCTTGTTCCCTTTTTTCTCTCAAAGATCATCATTCCTATTTCCTATTTCCCGGCTTTTGCGATGTGCATGTGCATTTTCGTGAGCCGGGTTTTTCTTATAAAGAAACCATTGCAGCGGGCAGCCGGGCTGCTGCCCATGGCGGCTATACCGCCGTATGCACCATGCCCAACCTCTCCCCGGTGCCGGATTCCCCGGCCCACCTTGCCCCGCAGCTTTCCCTCATCCGCGATACCGCGGTCATCGGTGTCTACCCGTACGGCTCCATCACCGTCAATGAGGCAGGGGAGGTCCTTTCCGACATGGAAGGGCTGGCCCCCCAGATCATCGCCTTCTCTGACGACGGCCGGGGCGTCCAGAGTGAAGAGCTCATGCGCAAGGCCATGCGGCGCGCCCGGGCCCTCGGAAAGATCATCGCCGCCCACTGCGAGGTCAACAGCCTCCTGCACGGCGGATACATCCATGAAGGGCGGTATGCCATGGAGCACGGGCATCCCGGCATCTCTTCGGAGAGCGAGTGGCGGGAAATCGAACGCGATATCCGTCTGGTAAAGGAAACCGGATGCTCCTTCCATGTCTGCCACATTTCCTGCAAGGAAAGCGTCTCGCTGATCCGGCAGGCCAAAAAGGACGGACTGGACATTACCTGTGAAACCGCCCCGCATTATCTGGTGCTGTGCGAGGATGACCTGCAGGAAGACGGATCATTCCGGATGAACCCGCCCCTCCGGAGCCGGGAAGACCGCGATGCGCTCCTCGAAGGCCTGCAGGACGGGACCATTGACATGATCGCCACCGACCATGCTCCCCACAGCGCCGCCGAAAAGGCAGGAGGCCTTGCCCATTCCGCCTTCGGCATTGTCGGTCTCGAATGTGCATTCCCGGTCCTTTACACACACCTTGTGAAAACCGGCGTCCTGTCTCTCGAAAAGCTGGTCTGGCTGATGACAGAATCGCCCCGCAGACGCTTTTCCATCCCCGGCGATGCCGGATATACCATCTGGGATCTGGAAGCGGAAGCAACCGTAGATCCCTCCGGCTTTCTCTCTCTGGGCCGCGCTACGCCCTTTGCCGGCACCGCCGTGTCCGGGGTGTGCATCGGCACCGTCTATCATGATACCGTCGTCTACCGTAAATAAGGAGGAAACCCACCATGGCAAAACGTACAGACATCAGGAAAGTTCTTATCATCGGTTCCGGTCCCATCGTTATCGGTCAGGCTGCAGAATTTGACTACGCAGGAACACAGGCTTGTCTGGCACTCAAGGAAGAAGGCTATGAAGTCATCCTCTGCAATTCCAATCCCGCCACCATCATGACGGATACCACCATCGCGGACAAGGTGTACATGGAGCCCCTGACGCTCGAATACATCGCCAAAATCCTGCGGTACGAGCGTCCGGACGCGATTGTCCCCGGCATCGGCGGACAGACCGGCCTGAATCTGGCCATGCAGCTGGAAAAGAAAGGCGTCCTCCGCGAATGCGGCGTTGAACTGCTCGGCACTTCCAGCCGCAGCATCGAGCGTGCGGAAGACCGGGAGCTTTTCAAGGAAATGTGCCAGTCCATCGGGGAGCCCGTCATTCCTTCCGAGATCACCTATTCCATTGAGGAAGCCAAGGCTGCTGCCCAGCGCATCGGCTACCCGGTAGTCCTGCGGCCCGCATTCACCCTGGGCGGTACCGGCGGCGGCTTCGCCAACAATGAAGCAGAGCTCGTGGAAATCGGCATGAACGGTTTTGCCCTGTCTCCCGTGCACCAGGTGCTGGTGGAGAAGAGCGTCAAAGGCTACAAGGAAATCGAGTTTGAAGTCATGCGCGACTCCAACGACCATGCCATCACCATCTGCGGCATGGAAAACGTGGATCCGGTCGGCGTGCATACCGGCGACTCCATCGTGGTGGCCCCCATCCTGTCCCTGAACGAGCATGACCTCAAGATGCTGAACGACAGCGCCATCCGCATTATCCGGGAGCTGGAGATCGAAGGCGGCTGCAATGTCCAGTTTGCCCTGCATCCGGAAACGTCCGAATACTACCTGATTGAAGTGAACCCCCGCGTTTCCCGCTCCTCCGCCCTGGCTTCCAAGGCCTCCGGCTATCCCATTGCCCGCGTCACTGCAAAGATCGCCCTCGGCATGGCCCTTGAGGATATCGCCGTTGCAGGCGGCACCGCTGCCATCGAGCCCAGCCTCGACTACATCGTGGCAAAGTTCCCCCGCTTCCCCTTCGACAAATTTGTCACTGCCCCCAACACCCTGGGCACCCAGATGAAGGCCACTGGCGAAGTCATGGGCATCGGCAGCACCCTTACCGAGTGCCTCCTCAAGTCCGTGCGGTCGCTGGAGACCGGCGTGTGCCACTTCCATCTGGCCAAGTTCGATTCCTATGAGACGGACGCCCTGCTCTCCTACATCGAAACCTTCCGGGATGACCAGGTTTACGCCATCTTCGAGCTTCTCCGCCGCGGCATCTCCGTCAGCGAGATTCACCGTCGGACGGCCATCACCTCCCTGTTCCTCGAAACCTACCGCGACATCGTTGCCATGGAAGAAAACCTCCGCAGCCACCCGGGCGACCAGGAGGTGCTGCGTGCCGCCAAGGTCATGGGCTTTGCGGATCTGACCATTGCAAGGCTCTGGAATATGGAAGAAACCGCCATCTATGCACTGCGCAAGAGCATCGGCCTTACGCCGGTCTTCCGCATGGTGGATACCCTCCATACCGGAAAATATATTGCCTATCTCTACTCTTCCTATCAGAACCTGAATGATTCCCGTCTCTCGGACCGCAGGAAAGTGGTGGTTCTCGGCGCCGGCCCCATCCGCATCGGCCAGGGCGTGGAGTTTGACTACAGCACCGTGCACGCCGTTTCCACCATCCGTAGGGCCGGCTATGAATCCATCATCATCAATAACAACCCGGAGACCGTCTCCACGGACTACACCACCGCCGACAAGCTCTACTTCGAGCCGCTGACTCCCGAAGATGTCATGGCCATCATCGATTACGAGCAGCCGGAGGGCGTAATTGCATCCCTGGGCGGCCAGACCGCCATCAACCTCGCAGAGCCGCTCATGGCCCGCGGCGTGAAGATCATCGGCACGGACTGCGAAGCCATTGAACGCGCCGAGAACCGGGACAGCTTTGAAAAGATTCTGCTGGAGCTCGGCATTCCTCAGCCCCAGGGCCGGGCCGTCACCCGCATCGAGGACGGCGTCCAGGCTGCCGCCGAGATCGGATACCCGGTTCTGGTCCGTCCGTCCTTCGTCCTCGGCGGACGCGCCATGCAGATCGTCGGAAACGAGCAGCAGCTCCGGAAATACCTGAAAACCGCCGTGGAAATCGATACGGATAAGCCGGTCCTGGTGGATAAATACATCGCCGGCAAAGAGGTGGAAGTGGACGCCATCTGCGACGGCCTCGACGTCTTTGTCCCCGGCATCATGGAACTGGTGGAAAGAACCGGAATCCATTCCGGCGACTCCATCAGCGTCTATCCGGCCTTCAGCATCTCGGACCGCGTCAAGGGCATCATTCTGCAGTATGCCAAGAAGCTGGGCCTCGGCATCGGCATCCGCGGCCTCTACAACATCCAGTTCATTGTGGACCGCGACGAGAATGTCTTCATCATCGAAGTCAATCCCCGCTCCTCCCGGACCGTTCCCTTCCTTTCCAAGGCAACGGGATATCACCTTGCAGACATTGCCACCGAGGTCATCCTCGGAAAGACGCTCAAGGAACAGGGCATCTTCTGCCTGTATCCGGAAGAGAAAAAGCGCTTCTATGTCAAGGTCCCCGTTTTCTCCTTCAATAAGATCAAGGGAATGGATGTCTATCTTTCCCCGGAAATGAAGAGCACCGGCGAGGCCATCGGATACGATGACAAGCTGAACCGCGCCCTGTACAAGGCACTTCAGGCGGCCGGCATGCGTCTGCAGAATTACGGCACCGTCTTTGCCACCCTTGCCGACCAGGATAAGGAAGAGGCCCTCCCGCTGATCCGCCGCTTCTATAATCTCGGCTTCAACATCCAGGCCACTGAGGGTACCGCTCATTTCCTCAAGCAGAACGGCATCCGTACCCACATCCTGCATAAGATCAGCGAAGGCAGTGATGAGATTCCCAACGCGCTGCGTCAGGGACACATCGCCTACGTCATCAATACCCGGCGCATTGATTCCCCGGAAACCGCCAGCGACGGCGTGGAAATCCGCCGTCTTGCCACGGACAATAACGTATCCATCTTTACCTCCCTCGATACGGTCCGGGTGCTCCTGGACGTCCTCGAGGAAACCACGCTTACCATTTCTCCCATTGACGCCTGAGGATGTTTATGAAAGAAGTTCTTTTGACCATCACGGAAAACCTGCCCCTGACCAGAGATGTCTATCGCATGGCCCTTTCCGGCGATGTCTCCGATATCCGCACTCCCGGCCAGTTTGTCAACCTCCTCATTCCCGGCACTTACCTGCGCCGTCCCATTTCCGTCTGTGATCTGGCAGAAAATGCTCTGACGCTCATTTACCGGGTAGTGGGTACCGGCACCGAGCGCCTCTCCTCCATGGAACCCGGGGAAACCCTGAATGTGATCACCGGCCTGGGCAACGGTTATGACCTTTCCCGGAGCGGCGAACGTCCCGTACTGGTCGGTGGCGGGGTAGGAATTCCTCCCCTGCTGCTGCTGGCACGCCGGCTCCTTGCCGAAGGCAAAAAGCCTTCCGTGGTTCTCGGCTTCAACAGGCGGGAAGACATCTTCCTGGAAGATGCCTTCACCGCGCTGGGACTGCCGGTTACGGTCACCACCATGGACGGCTCCTACGGCGTGCGCGGGCTGGTCACGGATGCGCTGCCTGCAGATGCCACGTACTTCTATGCCTGCGGCCCGCTCCCGATGCTGCGCGCACTGTCTCAGGCAACGCCGCTGTCCGGCCAGCTGAGTTTTGAAGCCCGGATGGGCTGTGGTTTCGGGGCATGCATGGGCTGCAGCATGCAGACCGCAAACGGCCCCGTCCGCATCTGCCGGGAAGGCCCGGTGCTTGATAGGGAGGTGATTCTGTGGGACGAATGAATGTCAGCCTGTGCGGCATTCCGATGGACAATCCCATCATCCCCGCTTCCGGCACCTTCGGGTACGGCTATGAATATGCCCAGTGGTACGACATCAATATTCTGGGAACCTTCTCCTTTAAGGGAACCACGCTGAACCCCCGGTTCGGAAACCCGACGCCTCGCATTGCGGAATGCACGGAAGGAATGATCAATGCCGTCGGCCTGCAGAACCCGGGCGTCCATAAGGTGATCTCGGAAGAGCTCCCCAGGCTTTCCGCCGTCTTCCACAAGCCGGTAATGGCCAACGTCAGCGGCTTCTCCCTTGAGGAATACGCGGCGGTCGTTCGCCTGCTCACCCCCTGTGAGCAGATCGGATGGTTCGAAATCAATGTCAGCTGTCCCAACGTGCACGGCGGCGGAATGAGCTTCGGCACACAGCCTGAAGCCGCAGCAGCGGTAACCCGCGCGGTCCGCGCCGTGACGGAAAAGCCGGTAATCATCAAGCTTTCCCCCAATGTCACCGACATTGTTTCCATTGCTAAGGCATGCGAGGATGCCGGCGCCGATGGCATCAGCCTCATCAATACGCTTCTGGGCATGCGCATCAGCCTGAAGACCAGAAAGCCGATCATTGCCAATACCATGGGCGGCTTTTCCGGTCCTGCTATCTTCCCGGTGGCCCTGCGGATGGTCTATCAAGTTTCGAGCGCCGTTCACATCCCGGTCGTCGGCCTCGGCGGAGTACAGAGTGCAGAGGATGTTCTGGAAATGATGCTGGCCGGTGCAACTGCCGTGCAGATCGGTTCCGCCAACCTCATTCATCCCGCCTGCTGCCGGGATATTATCGCTTCCCTTCCGGAAGTCATGGACCGTTACAACATAACGAACTTATCGGAGATCATCGGAGGTGCTCACAAATGAAACGAGATGTCATTATTGCCTGCGATTTCCCCAGCGCGGAGGAAACCCTCTCTTTTCTCGACCGCTTTACCGGCCGGAAACCCTTTGTAAAAATCGGCATGGAACTCTTCTACGCCGAGGGTCCTGACATCGTCCGCAGGATCAAGAAACGCGGACATCCCATTTTTCTGGATCTCAAGCTGCACGATATCCCCAATACGGTCAAAAAGGCCATGTCCGTGCTTTCCCGCCTGGACGTGGACATCTGCAACCTGCATGCCGCCGGCACCCGTGCCATGATGGAAGCCGCCCTGGAAGGCCTGACGCGTCCGGACGGCACCCGTCCCCTGCTGATTGCAGTAACCATGCTGACCTCCACGGACCAGCAGAGCATGGAAAAGGATCTTCTCATTGACCGCCCCCTGGACCAGGTGGTCATGCACTATGCACAGAACGCCAAGGCTGCCGGCCTCGACGGCATCGTCTGCTCGCCCCTCGAGGCAGGAAAAGTGCACGCCGCCTGCGGCAGCGATTTCCTGACCGTCACTCCCGGCGTGCGCTTTGCCGACGGAAACACCGGAGACCAGAAGCGTGTAACCACCCCCGAACGTGCCCGGGAGCTGGGCTCTGACCTGATTGTTGTCGGACGCCCCATCACGGCAAGCCCTGACCCTGTTGCCGCCTACGAGCGCTGCATCGCCGCATTCGCTGATTAACCGGAAAGGAGAACCACCATGGAAAAACAGATTGCCAGAGATTTACTTTCAATTCACGCCGTTTTCTTCCGTCCCGAGGAGCCCTTCACTTGGGCATCCGGCATCAAGAGCCCCGTATACTGTGACAACCGTCTGACCCTGACCGCGCCCCAGGTGCGTACCGATATTGAGACCGGTCTGGCCACCCTCATCCGGACCTACTATCCGGA
Source organism: uncultured Clostridia bacterium (assembly GCA_947167215.1). Taxonomy (GTDB): domain Bacteria; phylum Bacillota; class Clostridia; order Christensenellales; family Aristaeellaceae; genus Ventricola. The sequence continues at coordinate 9,044 of CAMVHE010000065.1, read as the reverse complement.
ATGCGAAGTCCTCATGGGAACCTCCACTGCCGGAATCCCCCATGCCGCCATCGTCGGACATCTGATGAACCTCCCCATGGGCTATGTCCGCTCCGGTGCCAAGGACCACGGCCGTCAGAATCAGATTGAAGGAAAGCTCGAAAAGGGACAGAAGGTGGTCGTGGTGGAAGACCTGATCTCCACCGCCGGAAGCGTCCTTGAAGTCGTAAACGTTCTCCGGGAAGCCGGCGCAGATGTGCTGGGCGTCGTTTCCATCTTCACCTACAACATGAAGAAAGGCCTGGATCGCCTTGCCGAAGCCAATGTCGTTAACCATTCCCTGACCAATTTTGACGTCATCGCCAACGTGGCCGCGGAAGAGGGCTATATCCGCCCGGAAGACGTCGAGCGTCTGATTGCTTTCCGCAATAATCCTTCCGATGAAAGCTGGATTCATTTATGAGAAGTTTACTGGATATTCTGGATTTCAGCACGGATGAGCTGTCTTCCCTGATGAACCGGGCCAACGATATGATCTCCCATCCGGAATTTTACCGGCATGTCTGTGACGGCCGCCAGCTGGCAACCCTCTTTTTTGAGCCGTCCACCCGGACCCGCCTCAGCTTTGAATCGGCAATGCTGGCGCTGGGAGGCCGTGTCCTGACGGTAACCGGTTCGGACAGTTCCTCCATGGCCAAGGGCGAAAGTCTCGCCGACACTGCCCGCACCGTTTCCTGCTATGCCGATATTATCGCCATGCGGCACCCGCTGGAAGGTGCTGCCCGGGTTGCCGCGGAAAGTGCCACCATTCCCGTCATCAATGCGGGAGACGGCGGCCACTGCCATCCTACCCAGACCCTGGCAGATCTGTTCACGATCTACCGCGAAAAGGGAACCTTCGAAAACCTCACGGTCGGCCTGTGCGGGGATCTGATGTATGGACGGACCGTTCATTCCCTCATCGCTGCCCTTTCCCGCTATCCCGGGGTGAATTTTATCCTGATCTCCCCGGTAGAGCTTCAGATTCCGGATTATGTCCGGTTTTCCCTGCTGGAAAAGGGAATCCCCTTTGAAGAGACCACCAGCCTCGAAGATGCACTTCCCAGACTGGACATTCTCTATATGACCCGCATCCAGCAGGAACGCTTCGATGACCATTCCCTCTACCTGGCGCTGAAGGACAGCTATATTCTTACCCCGAACAAAATGACCCTGGCCCATCCGGAAATGGCAATCCTCCATCCCCTGCCTCGGGTCAATGAGATCAGCCCGGACATCGACAAGGATCCCCGTGCCTGCTATTTCAAACAGGTCTATAACGGAAAGATGATGCGCATGGCACTGATCATCGAGCTGCTCTTCGGAAAATCCCAGCCGCAGCCGGGTACCCCTCCCCTTTACCTGAACCGGCTCTGCAGCAATCCCCACTGTGTTACCCGGTTTGAGTATGGTCTGATTCCCTCTTTCTATGCAGTAAAAGGAGAGAAGGATACCTACCGGTGCCGTTACTGCGATCATCTTGCGGAAACCTAAAGGATCCCCTTCCGGCAGCTTCGCATGTCCCTTCATCATATAAATGGAACGGCGTGACTTTGCTCACGCCGTTCTGCTTTTATCGGCTCCGCTCCTGCAAAGGAAGGATGCGCAAACCTTACGAAGCCTCCTTTCTTTCCGCCGTAAAGCCTTCCTTCCGTACACCGGACAGGAGTGTGACGGTTGCAAACGCTGCCCCTGTCCGTTATAATCATAGAAAGACCTGCAATCCAGGTCATGGCAAAACGAGGTGTATTCCATGGAGTATTTCTGGTATGTAATCGCTGCACTGGGCGCAGGAATCGGAACCGGCCTGGCCGGTCTGTCCGCTGCCACTGTGATGGTGCCCATCCTGATCGTTCTCTGTCCGTCCTTTGCGGGGGAAACCGGCGCATATCAGGCAACCGCGATCGCTCTGGCATCCGATATTCTGGGCTCTGCAGTGACCGCCTACACCTATGCCAGGCACAGAAACATCGACCTGAAGCGCGGGGGTATCATGATGGCCTGCATCGTGGCCATGTGCACGGTCGGCAGCTATGTAGCCTTTATCGTCGGGAACGTGGTGCTGGGCAGCTTTACCCTTTTCCTCACCTTTTTCATCGGAATCCGCTTCCTAGTCCGGCCGGACACCAGCCGGAAGGAAACCGCCGGAAAAGGCGAAAAGCTGGATGCAAAAGGCGTGGCCATTTCCCTTTTCTTCGGCCTGACCATCGGCTTCGGCACCGGATTTGTAGGAACCGGCGGCGGGATGATGATGCTGGTGGTATTTACGGTTTTCCTGGGAATGGAGCTGAAAACTGCAGTCGGCACCAGTACCTTCATCATGACCTTTACCGCACTGATTGCTTCGGTCAGCCATATCCTGATCCATCCGGCAATCCTTCTTGAAAAATGGAACGTAATGCTCCTGTGCATCACCATTGCCACTGCTTCTTCGCTGATCTCCGCCCGCTTTGCCAACCGCGTCAACAGCCGCACCGTCGGCCTGACAACCGGCGCAGTGCTGACGCTGCTGGGAGCAGGAATGTTGCTGCTGCATTTCTGGCCGCAGATTTCCGGGATTCCCCTCATCCTCCAGACAATCCGCTGTATCAGCAGACTCATCCTTTACATCATTCCCTGCGTTCTGATCCTATTCCCCATCCGGCTGCTGACCAGGGTTCCCTCCTTCATCTTCCGGAAACTGCTGCACATCGTGGCCTTTACCTGTTTTGTGGTCATGCTGCTGGCATCGGAAAGCTGGGCGGCCGCATCGCTGGCATCCGTGGTGATTGCCCTGGCGCTCTATCCGATCCTTTCCCTGATGGAAGGCGCAGACTGGTACGCCCGGTTACTGGTGCAGAAAACTCCCGGTGAAATCAAGCGAAGTCTGCTCATGCTGTTCTTCATGTTCGCGTCTGTCATCGCCGTTGCCTGGGGCATCTTCGGGAACATTGCAGCCGCGGCAGCTTCCGTGCTGATGTGGGGCGAAGGCGATGCCGCTGCCGCGCTGATCGGCATTCCCTTCGGCCTTCACAAAATCATGCTGAAGCCTGTCAACGGGAAAAAATCCTGGGAGGGCTCCTGTGCCATGCTTGTCCTTTCCTTTTCAGCAGGCTTCGGACTGCTCTGGCTGTATCATGGGTATGCTGTGGAAACAGCAGCCGTCAGTGCCCTGGCCGGATCTCTCCTGGGCACCTGTGCAGAGCTGCTTTCCCCCAGTGAATGGGATACCGTTACGGTACCTGTTGTGATACTGATCGTCCTGCTGCTTCTGCTCTGATATTTTCCGGCTCTTTTTATCCTTCTTTTCAGGCCCGGAGGCCGTAAACACTCCGCAGGAGCACCTACACGGAAATCACCGGCGCATTTTCCCGATTCTCCGGAAAGGCCGTCCGTCCTGCGGTTCCTCCCATCCATTCAGATCAGAAATTCGTCATAATGCAGCAAACCCGCCTCCCGGCGCTGCGCCGGACTGCGGGTTTTGCTCTGTTTTGGTTGTTTTGTTCCTTTTCCCTTCTCAGAAGCATTTTTCCTTCCGCTCTTTTCTGCACCGTTCGATATTGCCGCACCGGTAGCACAGCTCATTTTCGCAGATGCCATCCTTTTCAAAGCAGGACAGGATATTGCTGACGGTGGTTTCCGCAATGTTATTCAGTGCTTCCTCCGTCAGAAATGCCTGATGGGAAGTGACAATCACGTTGGGCATGGAAATCAGCCGGGAAAGAAGATCATCGTTCAGAATATGCCCCGAGCGATCCTCAAAGAAGATATCCGCTTCCTCCTCATACACAGCCAGGCAGGCAGCACCGATTTTTCTGGCCTTGATGCCGTCGAGCAGCGCCTCTGCATCGATGAGTCCTCCCCGGGAGGTGTTAACGATGACAACGCCTTTTTTCATTTTCCGGATGGCATCGGCATCAATCAGATGCTTCGTTTCCTCGGTCAGGGGGCAGTGAAGGGAGATCACGTCGCTGACGGCAAACAGTTCCTCCAGCGGAACATATTCGATGCCGCTGTCCTTTGCAGGGAAGCGGTCATAAGCCACCACCTTCATGCCGAAGCCGCGGCAGATGTCGATGAAGACCCTTCCGATCCTTCCGGTGCCGATTACCCCGACGGTTTTTCCATGGAAATCGAATCCCGTCAGTCCATTCAGGGAGAAATTGAACTCCCGCGTCCGGTTATACGCCTTGTGAATGCGCCTTACAGAGGTCAGTAGCAGCGCCATCGCATGCTCCGCAACAGCATAAGGAGAATAAGCCGGAACGTGCACCACATGAATTTTGCCATAGGCAGCCCGTACATCCACATTGTTATACCCGGCAGAACGAAGGGCAATGAGGCGAATGCCATATTCATACAGCTTGTCGATTACTGCGGCGTTCACCGTGTCATTGACGAATACACAGACTGCATCACAGCCTCTGGCCAGTTCCACGGTATCTTCATTCAGCTTCGTCTCCAGGAACCGGAACTGCATATCATGCTCGCTGCCATAATGTTCAAAAGAGGGTTTATCATATCCCTTTGTGTCAAAGAAAGCTACCCTGATCATTTTACTGCCTCCTGCTGAATCCATCTCTTCCTGTCCGCTGACGGCACCGCCCGGGATGCGCATTTCCTTCCCCTTTTTCCCTGAAGAATTACTTCAGAAGGTTACCGCCGGCGGACCCTTTTGATTCCCCATTATACTCCATCGTACGGGTTCCATGCCAGCCGCCCGGAGAACTTCTCCCACCGGCATTCGTCCTTCACTGGTCCGTTTTCTGCTCAGTCCAGAATTCTTCCGTCGCGCGTGATCGTTACCACCTGCCAGGGAATGAATTTGCCGCTGGCCTGCAGGGCATTCTGTGCTGCCCGCTGAAGTCCGCCGCAGCAGGGCACTTCCATCCGGACAATGGTCACGCTCCTGATATCGTTATTGCGCAGTATCTCCGTCAGCTTTTCCGTGTAATCCACCGCATCCAGCTTGGGGCAGCCGATAATGGTCACCTTTCCGCGCATGAAATCCTCATGCAGACCGGCATAGGCATAGGCGGTACAGTCCGCTGCAATCAGGAGCTTTGCCCCGTCAAAGAACGGAGCCTGAACCGGAACCAGCTTGATCTGGCAAGGCCATTGCGCAAGACGGGACACGGGTTTTTCCTGCCCTGCCGGCACGGGCTCCCCTTCAGGATGAACAAACTGCATCATTCTCGAGCCCGGACAGCCTCCCGCGAGATGCTCCGGAGTTTTCGTTTCCCGGTTCTTTTCCTCCTTTGCTTTTTTCACCGCTGCCTCATCGTATTCCGGTGCTTCCCTTTCCACAAAGGAGATTGCACCTGTCGGACATCCCGGCAGGCAGTCTCCAAAGCCGTCGCAGAAATTCTCGCGCATCAGCTTCGCTTTTCCGTTCACCATTTCGATGGCACCCTCGTGGCACGCGGACGCGCACAGTCCGCAGCCGCTGCATTTTTCCTCGTCAATCTGAATGATCTTCCTAATCATGAAGAACGCCTCCTTGCTATTACTGCTGTATTGTAATATGATAGGCAGGCGATGTATGTGGTTTTAACCACATTTTGAAAAAAGATGGGAGAAAAAGATGGATATCCGTACGTTGAAAAAAACACTGCTTTTTCAGGGAATGACCGATGCGGAAATCGCAGATGCCCTGATGACGCTGGCAGCGCATGAAAAAAGCTATGCAAAAGGTGAAACCATTCTGAATGCGGGTTCCACCACCGGGTGCCTGGGGCTAGTCCTTGAAGGAAGTGCAACCATTGAGAGCAATGACAGCTGGGGAAACCGCACGATCCTCGGTCATGTCGAACCCGGCCAGGTTTTCGCGGAAACCTTTGCACTGCTTCAGCATGAGCCTCTGCTGGTGGATGTGACCGCCAGCGAAGCCTGCCGCATTCTCTTTCTTCAGAGCAGCATCATTCCGGACATGCAGGACCGGCAGGAGCCCTGGGTACTGAAATACGTTCTGAACCTTTTGACGATCTCCGCCCACAAGAACCTGCTTCTCTCCGGGAGAAGCTTCCATACTTCGCCGAAAACCATCCGGGGCCGGGTGATGGCTTACCTGAACTCCATCTCCCTGCAGAAAAACCTCCGGGAATTTGATATTCCTTTCGACCGCCAGCAGCTGGCAGACTATCTGAATCTGGATCGCAGCGCCCTGTCCAAGGAACTCGGCAGAATGCAGCGGGACGGACTGATTTCTGTCCGGAAGAATCACTTTGTCCTCTTCTGAACGATCCCGGAAGTATGCACCTGGAATGCCGTATTCCGGGAAACGGTTCCTTCGTCTGCCTCCGGGAACCGCCATAAAGCGAAGGCCTGCCGTACCGTTCTGTCAAACGGGCAGCAGGCCTTCCGTTCTTCTGCGTCAATACCAGTCGTGCTTTTCACCGCGGTCCAGTGCGGCAATCCGTTCCATCTCTTCCTCCGTCAGTTCAAACCCCAGCAGATCCAGGTTCTCCCGGATATGCTCCGGATTGGATGACCCCGGAATCACCACGATTCCCCGCTGCAGGTCCCAGCGGAGGATGACCTGTGCCGCAGATACGCCATGCGCCTCTGCTATGGCGGTAATGGTTTCATTTCCAAGCAGTTCCTTCGTATAGCCCCGTCCGCCAAGGGGATACCAGCACTGCACCACCATGCCCTGCTCCTGAATAAACGGCACTACCTCCGTCTCCTGATAATAAGGATGAATTTCGTTCTGCACCAGTGCCGGCGGAATATTCACCTGCGGCAGGAACTCCTTCAGTTCTTCCACATACCAGTTGGACAGGCCCAGGGAGCGGATTTTTCCCTCCGCGACATATTTTTCCATCGCCAGGTACGCCTGAACATCGCCGCTGCCCGGATGGTGGAGGAGCATCATGTCAAGGTAGCCGATATTAAGCTTCTCGAGCGCCATTTCAATGGCTTCCTCCGGCTGGTCGAACTGACTGGGATAGATCTTGGTGATCACGAAGATTTCTTCCCGGGGAATGCCGTATTCCGCCATGGCCCTGCGGACCCCTTCCCCTACCGCCTCTTCATTTCCGTACATATACGCCGTATCAATGAGTCTGCCCCCGTTTTCCATCAGCGCCATGACGGAATTCACGCAGCTATCATGATCCAGTGCGTACGTACCAAGTCCCATGATGGGCATGGTGTAGCCGCTGTTCAGAAGGACAGTTCCGCTGGCAAGATCAAACAGGCCTGCCTGTCCCCTCTGGTTTACGGCCCTGATGCCGATGCTGTCCAGCCACCCTGCCACCTCTTCCCGGGAAGCATCGGAAGAAAACCGCTTTCCGGGAAGCCAGGCTGCATCATCGGAAACCAGCTCCTGCAGGTTTCTGTCACTGCTGCCGATACCGCTGGAATGGGAAGTACAGAAGCATGCAAGGGTTTTCCCGCTCAAATCGCAGCTTTCCAGGAACGTGCTGATAATGCGGGGAGCCTGCCCGTGCCAGATGGGATAGCCAATCAGGATGGTGCCATACTGCGCCATATCCACAGGCTCACCAGCAATGGCGGGCCTTACCGACGGATCTTCCTGCTCCCGGTCGCAGCGGCCTCCGGTATAGTAGGCCAGGTCATCTGCCGTATACGGCTGCTCCGGTACGATTTCATACAGGTCAGCGGAAAGGATTTCCGCCGCCTGTTCTGCAACCGCTCTGGTCGTTCCGGTGGCGGAGAAATACACCACCAGGGTCTTTGAACCGGTGCCTTCCACCGCAGCGCAGCCGAAGGCAATCAGTACAGCAAGAAAAGTGAAGATGGATCCCACCAGTTTTCTCATTTCGAATCCTCCCTGTTCAGCGCCTTCAATAAGAAGGCCATGTTCTGTCCAAGGTTCCGCATATTGGCGATTCCTTCCTCATCCTTCAGCACATCTCCCGGCAACTGGCCATATGCCATGTTCCAGTAGGTTGAACCGGCCAGGAACATCTCATGGTTCAGAAAAAAATGGTTCATGGTATCGATGGCCTGAAGGGAACCTCCGGGGCGGACAGCCGCAACTGCGGCACCAACCTTATGCCGCATGAGTCCGGCATTCATATCGCAGACCACCGCCGCACGTTCCAGTACCGCCTGCAGACTGGAGGAAATGCTGGCGGAGTATACCGGAGAACCCAGCAGGATACCGTCTGCTTTCTTCATCTTTTCGAAGATTTCCCCCAAAGGCATCCCTGCCGTTCACGCAGTTCCCGCGTCCCCCGCAAGCCCAGCATGCCCTGCAGGGCTCCAGGTTCTGTCCTGCCAGGCATACCATTTCCGTCTCTATTCCTTCTTTTTCCAGCGCTTCAAATACCGTCCGGATCAGAAGGGCAGTATTGCCGTCAGATCTTGCGCTGCCATTGATTGCCAGTACTTTCATGCTACTTGACATCATCCAAGTTTTTCAGCGAAATCCGCCAGGATCTCCGAGATTTTGATCTGCTGCGGACAGACCCGTTCACAGCTGCGGCAATGCAGGCATGCTCCAGGCTGCTTATCCGCCGGCAGAGCGCTCAGCGCCATGGGCGCAATGAAGCCTCCCCCGGTATAGACATGTTCGTTATACAGCGAAAGAAGCCGCGGGATGTCAAGGTTCCTGGGGCAGTGGCTGACACAGTAGTGGCAGGCCGTGCAGGGAACCGTGCCGAGGGAGAGCATCCGGGAAGCGATGTCCATCAGCACCTTCTTTTCTTCCTCCCTCAGCGGCCTGTCCTCGGCAAAGGTGGCAAGATTCTTCTCCAGCTGAACCGGCTCGGACATGCCGGAAAGGATCATGGTGACTTCGGGAATGCTCTGCAGGAAGCGGAAGGCCCAGGCAGCGATCTCCTCATCAGGACGAAGCGCTTTCAGCTCTGCCTCGTACTCGGGCTGAAGCTTTGCCAGTTTTCCGCCCCGCAGGGGCTCCATGACCCAGACCGGAATGCCCCATTCCCGGAGAAGCTCTACCTTCTGCCTGCCCTGCTGGAAGGTCCAGTCCAGGTAGTTGAGCTGCAGCTGGCAGAATTCCATATCCTTGCCGTAGGCGTCCAGGAAGCGCCTGAGCACCTCCAGCTCGCCGTGGCAGG
>CAMVHE010000064.1 GCA_947167215.1 uncultured Clostridia bacterium | reverse complement strand
GACGTCTGCATCCTGTTCGATAGCACCGGAATCACGCAGGTCCGATAGCACCGGACGCTTGTCCTGGCGCTGGGCATTGGCACGGGAGAGCTGCGCCAGCGCGATGAGCGGCACGCCCAGCTCCTTGGCAATCCCTTTCAGGCGCCTGGAAATCTCGCTGACCTCGTTCTGCCGGTTTTCGGTACGGCCGTCTGCATTCATCAGCTGCAGGTAGTCGACCATGATCATGTCAAGGCCGCGCTCCATCTTCAGTCTCCTGCAGCGGGAACGCAGCTGGGACGGCGTGATGCCGGAGGTGTCGTCGATATACAGCTGGGAGGAACCGAGGGGGCCCAGTGCGTCCGCCAGTTCCTTCCAGTCCTTGTCGTTGAGCATGCCCCTGCGCACGGACTGCATGTCCACCCGGGCATCCGCACAGAGCAGACGCATGGCGATCTGCTCATTCGGCATTTCCAGGGAAAACATGGCTACCCGGGCATTGTTGGCAATGGCGCCGGAACAGATATTCAGTCCCAGACTGGTCTTGCCCATGGACGGTCTGGCTCCGATGATGATCAGTTCTCCCGGATGGAAGCCGGTCAGCAGGCCGTCAAGCTCGCGGAATCCAGAAATAACGCCGTCGTATCCGCCCTTCAGGTTGTCCAGGCGCTGGATGTGTTCATAGGTATCGGGCAGGATCTCGGCGATGTGCGTCAGGGCAGAGCCTTCCTGCCGGCGCATGACGATATCGAAGATGGACTTTTCCGCCATCCCCAGAATGTCATTGACGGAATCCTTCTGCGTGTAAGACGCCTCCGTTATGTCCGCGGAGGCGCCGATCAGTCTGCGAAGGGTGGACTTTTCCGCCACAATGTTGATATAGGCGCGGATATTGAAGGCAGAGGGAACGCCGTTGGTCAGCTCGATCAGGTAGGACGGGCCGCCAATTCCCGTAATGGTTCCCCGGGTGGTCAGCTCATTGGTCACCGTCAGAAGGTCGCAGGGCATGCCCTCCACATTCAGCTTGTGCATGGCATCGAAGATTTCCCGGTGAGCAGGCTGATAGAAGTCATCTGCCGTCAGCATTTCGAAACCGAGCATCAGTGCTTCTCTTTCCTGAAGCATGCCGCCCAGAACGCTGCGCTCGGCGTCTAAGTTATTGGGTGCAGTGCGCATCCCCTGATCATCCACCCAGATCCCCCCTTGTTCTTCCTTTTATCCCTTTCAGGATGCCGACACGGAGACGGAAACCGTCATTTCCGCGGTGATTCCCGCATACAGCCAGACGCTCAGCTTGTAGTCACCGGAATTGCGGATGTTGGCCACATCCAGCTTCTTCTTGTCCACTTTCACGCCATACTGCTTCTGGAGCGCGTCCGCAATCTCCTGGGAAGTGACGGAGCCGTACAGCTTGCCGCCCTCTGCCCCGCGGGCAGTCACTCGGACCACTTTTCCGGCCAGTTTGCCCCGCTGCTCTTCCGCAGCACGGCGTTCCACATCCTCGCGGTGGGCTTTGGCGGATTTTGCATTTTCAATGGCATTCAGGTTGGTGGCGCTGGCTTCCTTTGCCAGTCCCCGGGGGAACAGATAGTTCCGGGCATAACCGTCGGATGCCTCAATGATCTGGTCCTTTTTGCCGGTTCCCTTGATATCCTTGAGAAGAATAACCTTCATGTTCAATACCTCCCAGTATTCTTTTTATCGATGATTGTCTGAATTCGGGTCGTAGGAAGTCCGCTTCTCTTCCTCATCCATTTCCGCCCTCCGCTTTGTAAAATCAAATGCCTGATCCGCAAAGCCCACGATGATGGCGGGGATGCTCATGAAAAAGTAGCCGAGGACAAAGATCAGGGCCTGGGTTCCTTTTCCCCTGCCCTGTTTGTGGGCAACCCATCCCAGGGCAGCGATTCCCTGCAGCGCAAAGATCTGCTGGAAAAGGCCGCTGAAGACGTAGGAAAGTGCCGTAATATTCTTGTTCAGTTCCGAAAGCAGCAGCAGCACCAGGGCAGTAATGCCGAGGACGCGCCCCCATCCCTTGGGCAGGCGCCAGGTCCGCATCCGGGGATAAGCCGTCTCGATTCCGCGGGAAAGCAGGCTCTTGCGGAGCAGGCTCTGTCCCAGGACTCCCACCGATACGGCGCCGGTGGCAATCTGCATCGGGATCTCCAGCCGCAGGATCTGGTCATAATAGCTGAGGAAGTTCTTGAGAATCGTGCTCTTCTGGACCTCTGTCAGGGTGGCTACGTCAACAGCCGCCCCGTCGCTTCCGGCGATGGCCCCGAACTGTGAGAGGATTGGGACCAGCTGGTCCTGAAGATTGGACTCGGCGATCACCTCCGAGAACAGCCCGCTGATGGCGCTGACCACATCCTTGCCGGTAATCGCAAGCACCAGCAGCAGGATCAGGTATTCGGAAACCAGCATCACGCCGGTGCTGATCATGGTTGCCTTCCAGAACTTCTCCTCTTTTTCCACCATGGTTAGGGAAACCACCGCGGCCGGGACAAAAAAGAGCAGTCCGCCGAGAAAGCCGCCCGGTCCGAACAGCATGCTGAAGAAGGCTGTATAGATCACCATGCATCCGATGGCGCTCACCGGTCCCACATAGCCGAAGCAGACCAGCACCAGCAGCGGCAGTGCCGTCAGTATGCGGGGAATGAACGCCAGTACGCTGACGAAAGGACTGAAAACGATGCAGAAAACCAGAATCACTGCCGTAAGGCCCCATCGGTTCGGCTGTGAAAGAAAGGAAAATTTTTGGGAATCCAAATGTACTCACCGTCCCTGCAGAACAGTCTTTATGCGGCTCCCGGCAGGTCCGCACTGCGTTTGCTTTCTTTCTCCGGAGCTGCCGCATAAGTGTCCCTATTATAGTCCACTTTCCGTAAAATGTATAGCTACCTTCCCGTCCGGGTCAGCCAGGCAGAAAACAGGAAATCCATCTTGCAAAAATTCCGTTTCGTGATTAAAATAGTGCACGAATTATCTGAAGGAGGTACAGGGATGGAAGTCTATAAGACGCATGGCACCTGCAGTCAGGCCATTGAATTCGAAGTCAAGGATAACAAGATCGTATCCTGCAACTTTATCCGCGGCTGCCGCGGGAACACCCAGGGTGTTTCTGCACTGGTCCAGGGCATGGATATCGATGAGGTCATTTCCCGCCTCAAGGGCATTCCCTGCCGGGGAGACACTTCCTGTCCGGATCAGCTTGCCCGCGCCCTCGAGGAATACAAGGCCAGGCACGCACAGAACTGAATCAAAGACCGCCTGACGGCGGTCTTTTTCTTATCTTTCTTCCTTCGGGAAAACGCCCCTGCCGCCCTTGACCATGCTGTTGGCGGGGATCACCCCGCGGACGCTGGAGAGCGGATACACCTGCGTATTTCTTCCGACCACGGAGCCCGGATTCAGCACGGCATTGCAGCCGATTTCCGCATGGTCTCCCAGGGCTGCGCCGAACTTTCTGCGTCCGGTCTCGTAGTCCTTTTCCCCATGCACCACAATGTTCCGGTTATCCCCCTTCACATTGCTGGTAACCGCGCCGGCCCCCATATGGGCATGGTAGCCCAGGATGGAGTCGCCCACATAATTGAAGTGAGGCACCTGTGCCTTGTCGAACAGGATGCAGTTCTTGGCCTCGCAGGAATTGCCCAGCACGGCCTCAGCCCCGATCAGAACGCCGCCGCGGATAAAGGCACCGGGCCGGATTTCCGCATGCTCCCCGATAATGCAGGGGCCGGAAATGGTGGCGGAAGGCGCCACTTTTGCGCTTTTCGCGATCCAGATTTCTTCGCCTTTTTCTTCATACAGCTCTGCCGGCAGGCTTTTCCCGATCTCCCGGACGATGGCCGGGATGTCCGCCAGTGCTTCCCAGGGATACGTATACCGTTTCAGCATCTCCCCTGCCAGTGAATGGGTAAGATCATACAAATCGGTGATTTTTACCAGATCCATCTTGCTTGCCTCCCGCCCGTAAGGGCTTCCTTGCAGAATTCCATCCCGGAAATAGAAAATGACCAGCACCGTGTGGCGCTGGCCATGTTTTCTGGTGCACCTTCAGGGGCTCGAACCCTGGGCACCCTGATTAAGAGTCAGGTGCTCTACCAACTGAGCTAAAGGTGCACAATGGAGCAGGTGATGGGAATCGAACCCACGTAGCCAGCTTGGAAGGCTGGAACTCTACCATTGAGTTACACCTGCATTTGGAGCGGTAGACGAGATTCGGACTCGCGACATCCACCTTGGCAAGGTGGCACTCTACCAGCTGAGCTACTACCGCATAGAGTTTTGGTGCGGGTGAAGAGACTCGAACTCATACGCCATTGGCAACAGATCCTAAATCTGCCGCGTCTGCCATTCCGCCACACCCGCATAAAATGGTGACCCATCGGGGATTCGAACCCCGGGCACCCTGATTAAAAGTCAGGTGCTCTACCGACTGAGCTAATGGATCAAAATGGCTGGGGTGGCAGGATTCGAACCTTGCGAGTGCGGGAGTCAAAGTCCCGTGCCTTGCCGCTTGGCTACACCCCAATACCCCTGCGTGACAGTGAATGGGGTGAGTAGTGGGGCTCGAACCCACGACCTCCAGGGCCACAACCTGGCACTCTAACCAACTGAGCTATACCCACCATACTGGCGCGCCTGGAGGGGCTCGAACCCGCGGCCCACGGCTTAGAAGGCCGTTGCTCTATCCAACTGAGCTACAGGCGCATAGTGTTCGCAGTCTCCCGTGTAACGGCGTTCCCGCTGACAATGTGGTATTATATCCAAACACCTTCCCAGTGTCAAGCTTTTTTTTCAAAAAAATTGCCAAAATTCTCAGCGCCTCAAAAACGATGTTATTCCTTGTTTTTTATTTCCCGGTTTTCCTCTCTCCCTGCTGTTTTTTCCTGTCCCTGAGAAACATTCTGGTGTAAAGCTTTCCCCGGATCCGGGATCCGCCGGTCTCCGGAGGGGTTTCCCGGCGGGTGAAACGGTGTGCTGTTCCCCGTTTTTTCTTTCTGCAGAAAAAACGGCAGACTCACAAAGCATGTTCCCTGCATTCGCAAAGGAAAGGTAAAAGCCTTCTTTTTTCGCGGATCCCGCTTATTCCGGAGGCTTCCGGCCTTCCGGGGTACTTTCCTTCCGGTCATGAAACAGTTTCCCCGATTTCCTGCAGGTAGCGTCTCAGGGCATCCTTCCAGGACGGCAGCGGCTCAAAGCCGTTTTCCGTGAGTTTGGATTTGTCAAGCCGGCTGTTGAAAGGCCGTCTTGCCCTGGAAAGGCCATATTCTTCCGTGGTCACCGGAATGACCTTTGTGCCCATGCCGGCCTGGCGGTAAATCTCACAGGCAAAGTCATACCAGCTGATGTATGCTCCTTCGGTCTCCTCCGCATTGGTGGCATGGTAATAGCCGTAGCGTTCCGTCTCCAGCATGTCCACCAGCAGCCGCGCCAGGTCCAGGGTATACGTGGGCGTCCCGATCTGGTCCTTCACCACGCGCACCACGTCGTGCTTCTTCCCGACATTCAGCATGGTCCGGATAAAATTCTTTCCGTTCGTCCCGAATACCCAGGCGATCCTCACGACATAGAACCGGGACAGGGTTTCCGAAACGGCCTTTTCCCCTGCCAGCTTGCTCTGGCCGTATACGTTGAGCGGCGCATACCTCCGGTCATCCGGCTGCCAGGGTTCCGTCCCCTGTCCGTCAAAGACATAGTCTGTGGAAATGTACATCATCCCCGCGTCAATTTCCCGGGCGGCCTCGGCGATGTTCCGGGTGCCATCCGCGTTGATGGCAAACACCTTTTCCATATTTTCGCGTTCTTCCGCCGCATCCACCGCGGTCCATGCGGCACAATGGACGATCTTGTCCGGCTTCACACTCTGCATGATCCGGTGCACTTCCGCCTCCGCCGTGATATCCAGCGGAATATAGGTATAAGCAGCGGAAGCCGGAGCATTGCCGTCCTCTGGGGCGATATCGCTCCCGATCACCTCATGGCCCCGGGCCAGTGCATTGAGTACCACATCGTGGCCAAGCTGTCCGCATACGCCTGTTACAAAAATCTTCATATTCCATCTGTGCCTTTCCGATCCGGTCAGGCACATTCCGCTCCTTTCAGGGACCTGTTCCCGCCATTGCATTCCGGGGGACCGTCCTAAGGAAATATACATGGAACTTTCCCGGATTGTCAAGCATTTCGCGCGGATTCTTCCTTATCTTTGCGCCGCCGGCAAATTTCTTTGGGCATAACTTCATTCCGGAGATTGATATTGTCTATTTCCCATGGTAAAATAGGATAAAGTGCATTCGGAATGCACTGTATATTACCACTGGAGGCATATATACTATGGAACCTACCGCAACCGTTCAGCGTAAAAAACGCATTCTTTCCGGCATTCAGCCATCCGGCACTCCGACCCTTGGCAACTATATCGGCGCCATGCGGAACTGGAAGATGCTGGCAGATGAGTATGACTGCTTTTATATGATTGCCGATCTGCATACCATCACGGTCCGTCAGGAGCCTGCCAAGCTTCGCGCACAGTCCACACAGATGCTGGCGCTCCTGCTGGCGATCGGGCTCGATCCGGAGCAGAATGTTCTCTTTTTCCAGAGCCACGTGCATCAGCATGCCGAGATGGCCTGGCTTCTCAACTGCTTCACCTATATGGGCGAAATGAGCCGGATGACCCAGTTCAAGGACAAAAGCGCAAAGCATGCCGACAACATCAACTGCGGCCTCTTCACCTATCCTGTCCTCATGGCCGGCGACATCCTGCTCTACCAGGCAGACCTGGTGCCGGTGGGTGCGGACCAGACGCAGCATCTCGAAATCTGCCGGGATATTGCCAACCGCTTCAACGGTCTCTATTCCAACGTGTTCACCATTCCGGAGGGATACTATCCCAAGCTGGGCGCCCGCGTCATGAGCCTGCAGGAACCCACCCGCAAGATGAGCAAGTCGGATCCGGACGACAGCTTTATCGGTCTGCTGGATACGCCGGATGTCGTCCGCCGCAAGATGCGCAGGGCAGTAACGGATTCCGAGACCGAAATCCGGTATGATCCGGAAAACAA
Source organism: uncultured Clostridia bacterium (assembly GCA_947167215.1). Taxonomy (GTDB): domain Bacteria; phylum Bacillota; class Clostridia; order Christensenellales; family Aristaeellaceae; genus Ventricola. The sequence continues at coordinate 11,613 of CAMVHE010000064.1, read as the reverse complement.
GCCCGGCGTCTCCAATCTGCTTTCCATTTACTGCGCCCTGACCGGGGAATCCATGGATAATGTGGTTGCCTCTTTCTCCTCGAAGGGATATGGCGACCTCAAGAATGCCGTAGCCGATGTCATCATCGATACCCTGTCCCCCATCCAGACGGAATTCCACCGCTATATGGCGGATAAATCCTACCTGGAAAGCGTATGGCGCACCGGTGCCGAGCGTGCCTCCCGCATCGCCGAACGCACGCTTTCCAAGGCGATGAAGAAAATCGGATTCGTTGCAAAATAAAACTAACGCCGGGTATACCGGCGTTTTTTCATCACTGGAACAGGGAGTCTTTCCATGTCAAAACAAACTCTCCGTCCCCTGCAGGTCTTCCTGCTCGGGCTGATCATCGCCTTTGCCGCGCTCTCTCCGGCAATTCTCCCCTACGGCTTCCGCTATGTCACCCGGGGCGATTTCATCGAGCAGCAGCTTCCCTTCCTGCTGGAAGCAAGGCGCATTCTGCGCTCCGGCCTCGACACCTACAGCTTCAACACCTTCCTCGGTGCGCCTTCCATCGGGAGCTATGCCTTCTATACCCTGGGCTCTCCCTTTGTCTGGCCGCTGGCGCTGCTGCCCAAGGCCGCCCTGCCTTCCGGCATCGCCGTCATGGCCCTGCTGAAGCATGCCGTCTGCCTTCTGATCTCCTGGCTGTACCTGAAGCGGATGGTCAAAGACGCCCGCCTTGCCCTCATCGGTGCGGTCCTCTATACCTTCTCCTCCTTTACCATCGTCAATACCCAGTTCTATCATTTCACGGAGGTCATCGCCTTCTTTCCCCTCCTTCTTTCCGGTATGGAGGACATCGCCTCGGAGCGTTCGAACCCTGCCCTGCTGGTTCTGGCCTGTTTTATCAACACGCTGACCAATTACTATTTCATGCTGGGCTCCGCACTGATGGCAGCGCTTTATTTTCTGGTCCGTTTCTTTTCCCCGGACTGGAAGGATCGCCGGCATTTTTCCTTTATCCTCTATACGGTCTTCTGCTGTGCCGTAGGCTGCGCCATGGCAGGTTTCCTGCTCCTCCCGGCGATGTGGCACATGCTGACCATCACCAGGACCGGCGCCTCGAACGGTTCCCAGCTGACCTCCCTATATCCGCTTCCCGTCCTGCTGGAGCGGGTCCGTTCGCTGCTCATGCCCATTGAGAGCAATGTGGTGCACGCCTATTACGGGGACGCTGCCAGCTGGACCAGCACCGCTGCCTGCCTTCCCCTTTTCGGAGCCTGCGGAGCGGCGGCTTTCCTGCTGCAGAAAAATCCTGCCCGCTGGCTTAGCGTGCTGCTTCTCCTGCTGTTTGTGTTCTCACTGTTTCCTGTGCTGAACGGGGCATTTGTCCTCTACAGCAATGTAAATTACACCCGCTGGTGGTACGGGCTCTCCCTTTTCCTGTCCCTTGCCACCCTTTTCGCCCTAAAGGAAGCGGACCTTTCCTCCCTGCCCTGGCGGCGTGCCTTTTTCCTCTGCCTGGGACTGGTTCTGCTCCTTACCGTTCCCTTCCTGCTGCCTTCGTCCCTTTTCAGCGCAGACAGCCCTGCAGGCCGCCTGATTCTTCACCGGCGTACGGAAGCCTATGCTCCTCCGGTTTTCCGCTGGTACTCTGTTCTGCTTGCGCTGCTGCAGTTCGTCCTTCTCCTTTATCTTCTCCTGCGCCCGCATTCCCTGCGGAAAATTCTGGCTTTCAGCATCCTGACTGCCGTCATCCATTACGCTTCCTTTATTGCCGTCAATGATGCCTTCCTGCTTTCCGGCGGGGAAAAGACCGGGGAAGGCAGCTATACGCTGTCAGAGATTGCCGTCCCCACCCTTCAGGCCTGCCGGGAAGAAGATGAGACTGACTTCCGGCGCATCGACTATTCCAGAATGCTCCGGAATTACGGCCTGCTCCGCGGAACCTCCAGTGTCACCGTTTTCCATTCCCTGCGCTCCTCCTATGTGGGCAGGTTCATCTCCATGGCCGGTTTCGGCTACGATGAATCCACCACGGTTTTCCCGCCCGGAACGGACTCCGCGCTCCGTTCCTTCCTGAGTGTCACGGAATACCACGCCCTGCTGCCGGAGGATCCGGTTCCGGACGGCTTTGTCTATGATCGCGAGGAAGACGGGCATTCCGTCTATCGGAATCCCGACGCCCTTCCGATGGGTTTCCTCGCCGACACGTACACCGGCACCTACGACCAGCCTATGAACCCGGACACGCTGGGTCTCACCCTGCTGGCTGCCGTCACGCTGGATGACCCCATGCAGTTTCCCGTCACCGAAAAGATGAACCGCCTGGATGTCCGGAACATTCCCGAGCCCACGGCAAGCATCGCGGTACTCCGGGAGAATGCCTGCGATTCCTTTGTCCTTTCCCCCTCCGGATTTGATGCCCATATCACCTGCGATTCGGACGGCATTGTCGTCTTTACCATTCCCTATGACAAGGGATTTGAGGCCTGGCTTGACGGGGAGAAAACCGGGATTCTCCTTTGCGATGTCTCCTTCATGGGCATCCCTGTTTCAGCTGGAAGCCATACCCTGCATTTCACCTTTCACAACCGCGGTTTCCGCTCCGGCCTGATCCTGTCCTGCATGGCATTTCTGGCTTTTCTCGGTATCCTTCTGCAGCACCGCAGAGCCAGAAACCGCATTTCCTGACCTGTTTACGGGCAGGCCCTTTCCCGCCTGCCCGCTTCTCACCGCTACCCGGGGGAGAAATCATTTGGAACGCACGAAGTTGCAAAAGAAATGCCTGTTATCAACCTACAGGCATTTTCTTTATTGCAGACGGTAAAGACTGAGCTTCTTTCCTGAAACTCTCTGACAGTTTCCGGCAAAACGGCGTGACCGGAGTCACGCCGCAAGACTTGAAAGCATTTTTCAATTGAATTCATTCTCCCCATGCAGGGAGAGACAGCTCCAGGTCCAGAACGGGAACAGGAGGCGTGGATCCTCCTCCGGGATTCGTTTTTTACTTTTCCCGGTGTTCCTCCCGCCATTTCTTGATATCCTGCAGGCGCTGGGCGAAGCGGGCTTCCAGACCCTGCGTGGTCGGCACATAGTATTCCCTGCCCTCCAGATCATCCGGAAGGCATTGCATATTGGTTATCTTTTCTTCCGTATCATGGGCATACTGGTAGCCCTTTCCATACCCGAGTTCCCCCATCAATCTGGTCGGTGCATTGCGGATCTGCAGCGGAACCGGTTCTGCCAGCCTTTCCTGGGCATCTGCTTTGGCCAGGTTATAGGCAACTTCCATTGCATTGGACTTTGGGGCAAGGGAAAGATAGACCACTGCCTGGGTCAGATGCACATTGCATTCCGGCATGCCCAGAAAATGACAGGCCTGGTAGCAGGCAACCGCCAGCTCCACCGCCCTCGGGTCTGCAAGTCCCACATCCTCACTGGCAAAGCGCACCACGCGCCTGGCAACATAAAGGGGGTCTTCCCCTGCTTCCAGCATACGGGCAAGCCAGTATACGGCAGCATCGGGGTCCGAATTCCGCATGGATTTGTGCAGTGCGGAAATGAGATTGTAATGCTCCTCTCCCTTCTTATCATAGAGAAGCAGCTTGCGGGACATGCACTGCGAAAGAATATCCGCAGTCACCCGGGTCACACCGTCCCGATCCAGCTCCCCGTTGAGAACTGCCATCTCCAGCGTCCCCAGCGCGGACCTGGCATCGCCATTGGCAAACGCGGCGATCTGCTGAAGCATTCCATCTTCCATTACGATCTGCTGTCCGCCGAATCCCCGCGGATCCTGAAGCGCATGCCGCAGCATTTCCACCAGGTCTGCTTCCGTCAGGGCCTGAAGGACAAACACCTTGCAGCGCGAAAGTAATGCCCCGTTGATCTCAAAGGACGGGTTCTCCGTGGTTGCCCCGATGAGAATGATGCTTCCCTTTTCCACATAAGGCAGGAAAGCATCCTGCTGCGCCTTGTTGAAGCGGTGGATTTCGTCCACAAAGAGGATCGTGCGTTCCCCGTATTTCCGTCGCTGGTCCGCCTTCTCCATCACGGCGCGTGCTTCCTTGATGCCTCCGGTGACGGCGGAAAAATCTGCGAATTCCGCCTTCGTCCGGTTGGCAATGATCCTCGCCAGGGTCGTCTTCCCCACGCCGGGAGGGCCCCAGAAAATCATGGAGGAAACCCGGTCTTCCTCGATCAGGCGCCTCAGTACCTTGCCCCTGCCGAGCAGATGCTGCTGGCCCACGAATTCGCTGAGATCCCTCGGACGGATCCGTGCGGCCAGGGGCTGTTCTTCCTTCTGTTCAAAAAACGATGTCTGTTGTTCCATATTGCTCCATCACAGCCGGGAAAATACATCTCCCAGCTTTTCATGCAGTACCAGGTCTGCGATATTATCCCTAGGGGTTGCGGTCTTGTTGATCAGTACCAGATGCTTTCCCTGGAATTCATCCAGGTAGGCCGCTGCCGGATAGACCACCAGGGATGTTCCTGCAACCATCAGCAGGTCCGCGCTCCGGATCGCCTCCACGGCCCCCTGCACGGTAAAGGGATCCAGCCCCTCCTCGTACAGCACCACGTCCGGTTTGACTCTTCCGCCGCAGACGGGGCAGGTTGGAATATCGCCGAGCGTCAGGAACGTCCTGAGGTCGTATTTTTCATGGCATTTCTGGCAGGTATTGCGCAGGACGCTTCCATGCAGTTCAAACACGTTCCTGCTGCCCGCCGCCTGATGCAGTCCGTCAATATTCTGGGTGACCACCGCCTGCAGCCGGCCTTCCTTCTCCCACTCTGCCAGCTTCCGGTGGACGATATTGGGTCTGGCATCCGGGAAAAGCATGCGGTTCCGGTAAAAGCGGAAGAAGATTTCCGGCTTTTTTACATAAAAGGTATGCGAAATAATGGTCTCCGGGGGATAGTCATACTGGGTATGGTACAGCCCGTCCTCACTGCGGAAATCCGGAATCCCGCTTTCGGTAGACACGCCTGCCCCGCCAAAGAACACCATCCGCTTCGACGCTGCAATCCAGCTTTTCAGTTGTTCCAGTGCCTGTTCGTTCATGTTGCTTCCCTCCTGATCAGTCTCCGTCCGCTTTCCATCCGCCGGTCCAGGCGGTATTCGACCATTTCAAGTATTCCGGAAAAAAGCGCATCCGAAAAATGCACCTTCTCCTGCAGGGCATCCAGCCCCTTTCGCATCACCAGCTGCAGGGCACGCAGGTCCTCCCTGCAAAGCGGCACATCCCCCGCCCTCCTGCAGGACGGGCAGATTACCCCGTTATCCTCCGGGGAAAAGCCGGCGGCCGTACGGTCCCCGTCCTCTGCAGGCTCCACCGGCCTCCCGCACCGCGCACAGCGTCCCACCAGCGGGCGGAAGCCCAGCAGGGACACAAAGCCCATTTCGAAAATTACCGTGACGCTGCGCTCCTCCGCCTCGCTGTAGCTGAGGAAAGCCAGTGCCTTCAACAGAAACAGAAAAAGCCGCGGATTCTCCTCCTCCGGCTGGATGGCGGCATCACAGAGGTTCAGCAGGTAGATGCCGTGCATCAGCCGGTCATAATCCATGCGCAGCGGATAGAAAGTGTCCGTCACCGTACAGCTTTCCACGCCCACATGTTCCCTGGAAGAATAAAAGACGTATTCTCCGGAACAGAACAGCTCGGATGCGGCAATCAGCCTGCTCTTCGGCCTCTTGCAGCCGCGGCAGATGGCCGAAATCTTCCCGTGTTCCGGGGAAAAGAGCGTAAGCATCCGGTCATTGTCCCGGTAATCCGCCCGGTGGATCACAATGGCATTGGTCTTAAAGGATGGCATTCACACGCCCCTTTCCACAGCCGTGCAGCGGTGCCGGGAAACCCGGCCTGCCGCCGGCAGAGATGTATTCCTGAAGTCGGCATATTCCGGCACGCTATTCGGTTCTGCGCATATTGCGCAAGCCCACAACCCCGGTAAAAACCAGGCCGGCCGCCATGATCAGGTAGGTTACCGGGGCCGGTATTACCGTAATCTTATCCAGTGCATATTCGCAGAACGCCGTCACCGCAACCATGAGGAGCGTAGCAAGAACCGTCCTCCGCATGGCCCCCCGGGGATCCTTCCGGAGGCGGAAGATCCAGATGAGCAGCAGCGTCACGGCGAACTCAATCTGCTGGATGCGGACAAAACCATTGCGCAGGGTTTCCGCCCGGAGGCTTTCCAGCAGCATCTGCGTCAGTGCAAAAAGGATGAGGGCATGCAGGAAACGGTCCCCGGTCCGTCCGGGATGCATGCGCCATACCGCGCAAAGGACCAGAAGGGCACCCACGGCCTCCAGCGCGTAAACCGCCAGATGCCGCATGCTGTACATATCCGTCGTAATAAAAAAGGACGGGAGCCATACGTTCTCGGACAGAATTGCCCCCCACCCGAAGTCTGCCTGTACTTCCGAAACACGGGCAAGCACCAGGAACAGCAGTGCCGGAAGCGCCAGGTCATCCAGTATCTGCCCAAAGGTCCCCCGGCACAGGAAGCAGGCCAGCGCAGCTCCCAGAAAAAGGCCCAGGATCGCGCCGAAGACGGAATAATCATAAGGGTACGGGCTGAAAAAGCCCCGCTGCAGGGAGGCATATCCTCCGAAGAGCAGGACATTCAGCCGGGAAAAGGCGCACCCGAAGCACGCCCCGAGGAGAAGGACCGCCAGGGTCTCCGGCAGCTTCCTGCCGCCTTTCCCCCGGAGGAAAAGAAATGCTGCGGCTGCCGTCAGGAAAGACAGCACCATGCAGATTCCGTAAGCTGAAAAGAATGTACTCATTTTTCCGGTACCGCCGTTGCAAAGTAGATGATATCGCTGATCGGCCGCAGGTATCCCTGGCCGATGGCATTGACCTTCTCCCCGCCGAAGAGCATGACGGTGGAATTCCCGCCGTCCAGGTTATAGGCATTCTGCACTCCCAGGGACATGACGAAATCCGCCAGGTCCTGCATGGTCAGGCCGCCGTCAGGGCATTCCTTGGAGCCGTCCGTGACAATGCAGATGTAATCGAGCTTCCCCTTCTCCACCTGGCAGATGGCGCACCTGCGGTGCTTCTCCACGGCAAAGTTGAAATCCGCCGCATATTCCGGGTCCAGCCGTTTTCCGTCAATCACCAGTCCGGGGCCGAAATTGAAGCTGTTGACGATGTTTCCCACATCATCGCTGAATTCCTTGGGTTCCCCGTTTTTGTAGGGTTCAATAATGATAAAGTCCCCCTGGTCATCGATCAGCAGCACATCCCGGCGGCGCAGGGGCTTGTTGGCATACATCTGTCCCTGACGGATCAGGTAGCTGCCTGCCTGCAGCTGGTAGGAACAGTAATCTCCCCCGATAGCCAGCACGGCATTCACCCTTTTGGCGATGGCATCCGGCGGTGCCGTCTGGTCCCTGTCAAAAGCATAGGCCGCAGCCGTACGCAGCTGGGACGGGTCCTTGATATGGATATAGGCAAGGTAACAGTTGGTTTTCTTGTAAACCGTCGTCTGTATTTCCACCCGGATGGACTCGTCTTCGTACAGCGTATCCGACAGGAAGGCATCCTCCGCCGGCTTTTTTCCTCCCGAAAGGTCAATGGGCAGCGTATATTCCGCCAGCGCCGCGGAACCGCAGAGCAGCAGGCAGATCAAGAGAAGGATTGTTCTTTTCATCCAACTTTACTCCTTAAAAGGCACATATACGTTCGTTCTGAAGAATTCATAGAGTTCAAAATAGTGAGGATGCTCCCGCCAGGTGCCGGCAGTGGGCCCCCAGTCCCAGAAGAATTCCGTATCCGGCAGCGCCTGCCGGATCTGCTTTTCCTGTTCTTCGGGATAGCGCATGAACTTTCCGAGCCACAGCCGGTCAAGCCAGGTCATGCTCATCAGCGGGGTAAGGTCCGTGATGGGGTTGTTGGAAAGGTTGGCGTCCCGCAGATTGATCAGTCCCTGCAGCGGCGAAATATCCTTCACCTTATTGGAGAACATCTCCAGGTAAACCAGATTATGCAGGTCTGCAAGGGGCGAAATGTCCTGAATCTGGTTGATGGCAATGATCAGCACTTCCAGCTGCGGCATTTCCCGGAGGAAACTGATATCCTGCACCCAGTTATGGCCGATGTCCAGCGCTTTCAGATGCCGGCAGTATTTCAGCAGCGAGAATTCCTTTTCCGTGTGCGGTGGATCCGGGCTCTGCCCGTGAAGGGTGGAGAAAGCGGTCTGGTCCGTCCGCACGGTATGCTCGTAAAAGCGGATTGTCCAGCCGAAATCAATCTGCGGATACCGGTAAAAGAGCATATCCATGTCTTCCCTGCTGATCCTGCTATGATACATGTCGACCTTTACCAGGTTCGACATCCGGTCCAGGGCTTCCACCAGTTCCGGTATATCCGTTACGGGAATATCTCCAAAGTCCAGTACTGTATCTTCCGTGTCTGCCGTAATTCCGCAGAAAGAAACCGGCTCTGCAGAAACCGTGAATGCCGGGAGCAGCAGGATGCACAGCAAAATCCAGACAGCATGCTTCATAAGCTTCCTCTTTTCCTCTCAGAGATAGCATTCATTATAGTATCCAAACACATTTTACGCAAGGCAGGCCATAAAGAAAAAGAGCATCTTTCGATGCTCCTTGTTTTCGTCTTACTCTTCCACCGGATAAACGCTGCACTGCGTTCTCTTCTTGCCGAGGCGCTCGTAACGTACGACGCCGTCAACAAGGGCAAAGAGGGTGTCATCTCCGCCGATACCGCAGTTCAGGCCGGGATGAATGTGGGTTCCGCGCTGACGATACAGAATATTGCCAGCCAGGACATACTGTCCATCTGCACGCTTTGCGCCAAGACGCTTGGATTCACTGTCACGTCCGTTGTGGGAAGAACCAGTACCCTTCTTATGAGCGAAGAGCTGGAGATTCATCTTGATCATTTTATTGGCCTCCGTTCCTCTACATGCATCCGGATCAGATCCGGATAACTCTCTTTAATGCCTTCAAATCCTGTCAGGATTGTCAGAAAAACCTTCTGCGCGTTTTCATTCTGTTCCGCTGTCACATGTTTCGGGAGAAGACATAGAAGGTATCCGTCCCTCATATCTACATGTGCCCGGATGCCGGCCACCGTTTCCAGTGCATTGACGCCTGTTTCTGCAAGTACTGACACAGCACAGCAGACAAGATCAATGTCCCCTGCGGGAACCGATCCGGCATGACCGCTGACCTCATAGCCAAAGGTCTGTCCGTCGGAATTCCTGAAAACCCGTATCGTCGTCATAATCAGCCGATCTTGGTGATCTCAACCTTGGTGTAAGGCTGACGATGGCCGTTCTTGCGATGATAGTTCTTCTTTGACTTGTACTTGTAGACGATAATCTTCTCGCCACGAACCTGGCCGAGAACCTTACCTTCTGCCTTGCAGCCCTCTACGACCGGCGTGCCGATCTTCGTCTGCTCGCCATCCCCGAGAAGCAGGACATCAAAAGAAACGGTGGAGTCAACGGCTTCGTCGAGTTTCTCGACGTAGATCACGTCACCCTCCTTGACAGTGTACTGTTTGCCACCAGTTGCAATAATTGCGTACATGTGGTGACACCTCCATTTTTCAATACTCGCCGGATATATCGGTAGCCCAGATGGGCATTTTCAGACCGTCTCCGAGCGGCTCACCGCATTATGTTATCAGCTCTTTCTTCTTTTGTCAATCACTTTTTTAATTTTTATTTAAAAATTTCGGGAAGGGCCCCTGCCTTTCCGACCGCAGTGCAGAAAATCCGATCCGCCGAAATCCATCACGCCCCAGCCCGGCAGGTTCTCTCAGCACCTGTCCATTTCTTCCAGCAGTGCTTCAACATTCTCCTCCGGCGCAGAGATCAGGCTCCAGGCAGGCATCACGCCCGCAGCTCCTGCAGCGCGGAAAACCTGCAGGGAACGGGCAATCTTCTCCGGCCCCACGGGGGCCAGATTCCGGACACGGTTGTATTCCATGCCGCAGAAAACAGACACCTCAGAGGATGCCCCGCGCGCCATGGCCATCATCCTGCGGATCTCTGCGGCGGCAAATTCATCCACCGTTTCCCCGCCGCACAGATGCATCAGCCGTTTTCTGCTTTCCCTGCCGGTGCTCTGCTCCACCGCATCCAGCTCATAGGGCAGACCGGCAGGCGCATCCGTATGCAGGTACATCATGGGCTTTACAAAATCGGCCAGCGCCATCAGATGGAGGAAATCCTGGCCCGCAAACCAGGAAAGGGCAGGACTGAACAGGTCAAGGCCGATTTTATAGCCCCTCTTTCGGTATTCACTGCACAGGAAGGCAAGACTTTCCTCCAGAATCGCACAGCGGGCATCAAAGAGCGCCTGCAGGTCCGGATCTTCCAGCTGCCAGCGGTGTCCGTCAAATGCCTGCAGTCCCAGCGGGTTCTCCTCGTTTTTCCCTATCCTCTCCTGCAGCCGTGCACAGGCCTTGCGCAGCCTTTCGGGGTCTGCCCCGATCTTCTCATACTGCTTCAGGCAATGGGGGCAGAAGCATCCGAGTACGCCGGAAAGTCCAAACTGAAAGGAAGGGAAACGGATCCGGTCCAGGAATACGCCGTCGAATTCCCCCGCCTGAAGACGCAGGAGCGAGTCCTCGAGAAAGACTTCCCGGTTGTGAATGCTCGAGGGACAGCGGAAATGGAACTCCCGGACATTTCCTTCCGCCAGGAAGTCCTTTCCCTGCCAGTCAATCAGCGGATCAAAGGAAGAAAGATCATCCAGTTCGGAAAATGCCGGAAGCCAGAGATACACGGCAGTGCCATCTTTCCGTGCCCTGTCCAGGATGCGGGTATATACCTCCCCGGGTGCAGAAAGACCGCAGACTACCGCCCTGGCCGGATGCCGGTCCTGAAGCCGGTTCAGCTGCAGGAGCAGATGCTCCCAATCGGTATTTTTTTCGGTCAGTCCCCACAACTGGTAAATGGCATCCATCGTATTCTCCCCCTTTTTCTGTGAAACGGTCTGAAGCCGGAAAGCCGCAGTCCTTCTTTGCCTGCTTCCGGTTTGCAGCGGTTCCGGATTATCCGGAATTGCCCGCTGAATTCTGACTCCTCCGGCCTCCTTCTGCAGGCCATTATACCACAGAAAAGAAGGTTTCTGCTCAGCAGGTGCTGCGATGTGTCTATCCTCCGGCTTCTTCATAACCGCGACCATATAGTGCGGGAGTTTGCCTTTCTCATCCACCTGACCTTTTTGCATGTTCGTCAATTTATAGGCACCGGCGGCCTATAATGCTCAATGTATTGAGTAAGGAAGGGTGTTGAACGATTTCCCGCCTTAACCTCGATCGGGATGACCGCTCCACCGCTTCAAATAAGCTCACCCGCCTTTTCGTATTTTCTCCCGACGCAGCTGTCAGTATGCCGTCAGCAGAAAAGCCATATAGAACGGCAGGTTCAGAACCTGTCCGACACGGCCAACGTTATAGTCCCCCAATTTGATTGCGCTGCCCACATGATATTTCTCCGGATGATTGAGTATGGTTTTTGTACTTTTGGTATTTCCTGTGGTCGCTTTTACTTTTAACAAGGTACTTTGACCTGCATACCGCATCACAAAGTCGATCTCCAGGCCGGAATCCTTGCGGAAATAATAGAGCTTCCTGCCCATC
>CAMVHE010000063.1 GCA_947167215.1 uncultured Clostridia bacterium | reverse complement strand
CGATCGTGCCGGAACAGGTGATATCCGTTTCGGTCTGCGGCCAGCCACCACCCTCCCGGGTCTCGTGGTAGAAATAATGTTTCCCATTTTCAGAATAAAACCTGTAACGCTGATAGTGCGGCGGTTCTGTCGAAGTGTCATAGGTGTAATAGAAATCGGTGATGTCTTCAAAGGCTATGTCGGTACCGACGGTTTTGTCAGTGGAGCTTGCAGCGGCCAGGCCCTGTGTGCAAATGAGCGTCAGTGCAAGAGTTAGAACAGAAAGCAGTGAAAGAATCCTTCTCATGCAGCTATCCTTCCTTCCCACCGAATCGGCCATGAAACAGGAACCGCGCAGGGCCGCTTTCCATATGTCATTTCAATATACTGCTGTTCCATTACAGGATCCCGCTCACTGCCGTACTCACTGATCCGGCAGTCATGCCACAGATCATCGGCGACCTCGATGATCAGATCCCGCAGTTCCAGTTTCTCTGTGTATTTTTCCGGAATCCCGGAAAGTCCTGCCTGGGCTCCTATGATGTTTCCGGTATTCGCACCAGTGGAGTCGCTGTCGCCGTTGTGATTGACGGCGGCGATCAGCGCGCTGTCGATGTCCACAGAATACTTGAGAGCGCAGTATACCGCGATGGCAAGCGTTTCGTCGCCGACCCAGCCTTCGCCCAGCAGATGGATTGCATCCAGGTCGTCCATATCCTCCGCCGCCAGGTCGATGGCCTTTTCGATCAGATTGGTAAAGGCGATCCGCTCTTTTGTTTCGGGGTAGATTTTATCGATGGTGTTCAGTGAATGCAGGACTGCCTCCGGCAGAATCGTGCCGTCCTGGCTCACCTCATGGACGATCTGCGCAAGCGCGGCCGCCGGCATCCAGCCATGCGGATGCCCGTGCGTCAGAGCGGCTGTTTCCGCGCCAAAGCGGCAGATATCCCGGATATCTTTTTTCCGGCCATTGAAGTACAGACCGACGGGGGCCACGCGCATCACTCCGCCGCAGCCTTTGCTGTTGTTGATCGGGGCCTCGATGGATCCATGTTCACCGCTGCGCAAAGTGGAAAGGCATGTGTTCCCGGGAGCCCTCGGGCTATACAGTTTAGGAATGTTGCGAGTCAGGCATAGCCGGGATGGATATCCGGAGAATACCTGCTCTCCTGCGTCTTCAGCCAGTCCCGGTAGCAAAGCCCGATACAGTGGGGTCGTATTCCGTAATGCCGCGCCCGCCGTATCTGCGGAAGATCTGCCCTTAGCGGAGAAACTTGACGGCATACCCCAGAGCGTCCCCGGCAGCGCCGCCGATAAGGCAGCCTCTGAACCTGTCCTGATCCCGCATTCCGGCCCCCCTCGAAAACCGTGTAATCGTTGGTATTATCGGATTCCCAGTATAGCATAGAAGAATGTTTAAATCCAGTTTGGAGATGTTACTTGTTCTTCACCTCTCCAGCTACCCTTTATAAAAAGAAAGTGCTATACTGTCGTAAGATAACAGTATCAAGTACCAGACTGCCGATCATTGTCAGCCAGAGAAAGCGGGTCTGGCGGAGCAGTATTTTACCCGGTCTGATAATTCACGCAGATACGCTGGCATCAGAAAACCGGTGCAAAGTCAGATTGGCAGTTATTGGGAAAAAGAGAGGAGCGTTATTCCATGATCAGGGAGCTTTGCATTCTGCCGAACAATCCAACAATGAAAGGCCAGGCCGAAATGATAGACCATGTCCGTTATTCGGAAAACGGACAGGAACTCCGCCTGCTTCTGCCGTGGGCTCCGGGAGGAGACCGCAGCGGACAGCATAATCCCTGCATAGTTTTTGTTCAGGGAAGCGCCTGGAAGACGCCTAACCTGAATTTTGAGATTCCCATGCTGTCTCATTTCGCGGAAGAGGGGATTGCCGTGGCAACAGTATGCCACCGCAGTGCTGCAGAGGGTTATCCGTTCCCGGCTTTCCTGCTGGATGTGAAATGTGCCATCCGCTTTCTGAGGGCGAATGCCGACAGGTATGGCCTGGATGCATCCCGTATTGCGGCATTCGGCACTTCCTCCGGGGGAAATACGGTGTGCCTTCTGGGTCTTACGGGAGATGATCCGTCACTCAAAACGGAAGAATATGCCGAATACAGCGATGGAGTGTGCGCAGTGGCATCCTGCTTTGCTCCGACTGACCTTCCGGCGCTGTTTGATTATCTTAGCGCGTCTCCGGATTCCAGAATGGCCATGATCGGCTACTTCGGAAAGGACGAGAGCAGATGGCAGGAAAACATGAAGGCATACAGCCCGGTCTGTCGTGTGGAAAACGGAAAGCAGTATCCACCCTTCCTGCTTCTCCACGGGACAGCAGACCCGCTGGTTCCGGTTCAGCAGATGGAGGTTTTCTATAAACGGCTGCAGGAAGCGGATGTTCCCGCCGATGCGTACTATGTGGATAATGCAGAGCACGAAGGAAACTTCTGGAGCCCGGAGGTCCGCAGCGTGATTCATGACTGGCTGTGCAGACAGCTCGCATAAAGAAAAAATCTGGCCATTATAATAGGCCAGATTTTTTGATGGGCGAAAAGTGGAAACGTCCTGCGGAGAAACGCCCGGCAGGGGGAGAAAAGATTCAGAATACAGCCGGGATGCTTTCCGGCGGCAGGAGGCTGAATGCTTTTTCTACGATTCCGGGCCGGATACCCGGACAGCCTGGGCTTCAGCCTGCAGACACAGTTCTGCCGCCTTGAAGGCGTGAGCCTGGGTCATGGCGTTTTCAGTCCGGTTCAGACAGTCCAGAATCAGCTGACCGAAGAACGGATAGCCCGTAACACCGGTAGCGTTGATGTACTTTTCTCCTTTGCCGTTGACCAGAAACACATGGTTTCCGTCCAGCGTGTCGGAGGCGAGGTTGATATACTTGCGGATTTCAATGAAGCCCTCGGTGCCCAGGATGAAGGTGCGCCCGTCGCCCCAGGTGCGGAGCCCGTCCGGATTGAACCAGTCCACCCTGAAATAATTGGTGGTGCCGTTTCTGCCGGTAATGGAGCAGTCACCAAAGTCCTCCAGTTCGGGATATTCGGGATGGGCATAATTGCCGATGCGGCTGAACTGCACGGTGGCATCTTCTTCTCCGGCGAAATGCAGATACTGTTCAATCTGATGGCTGCCGATATCGCAGAGGATCCCGCCGTATTTTTCCCGCTCGAAGAACCAGCGGGGCCTGCCTGCTGCTCCCAGACGATGGGGCCCGAAGCCGGTGACACTGATCACCCGGCCGATTTCCCCCTGGTCGATCATGTAGCCTGCCAGGATAGCCCCTTCCACATGGAGGCGTTCGGAATAGTACACCATGTACTTCCTGCCGGTCTGCGCTGCAGTTTCCCTGGCGGACTGCAGCTGTTCCAGCGTTGTGAAGGGAGCCTTGTCCGAAAAATAATCCTTGCCGGACTGCATGACCCGGACGCCCAGCGGGCCGCGGAGGCTGGTCACGTTGGAAGAGCAGACCATCTGCGTTTCCGGATCCTCCAGCACCTGCTCCAGACTTGCTGCCGGGATTGCCTGGGGATAGGCCTTCAGAAAGTTCGCCACTTTCACGGGATCCGGGTCATAGACATAACGGAGCGTGCCCCCAGCCTCAGTAAGGCCGTTGCACATGCCATAGATGTGGCCGTGGTCGATGTGCGTAGCGGAGAAAACGAATTCACCGGGTTTTACCACGGGCTGCGGTTTTCCCTGGGGAGCATAATTCATGCCGTCTGCCGCATTCATTTTCATTTCTCCTCCTTTTCGCCGAAGTCACTGCCGAAGGTAATGGTGCCGGCCTGTTCCATCACGGAAGCCTTTTTTTCATGGAAGTGCGGCACATTTGCCCGGATGCCGGCTACAGTATAGAAGGGATCTTCCGGCGTCAGCGGCAGCTGCGCGGGTACGCGACGGGAACCTGCCTTGTAAATGGCGGTAATCAGTTCGATGGTGCGGCGTCCATCCTCCCCGGTGATGGCGGGAGCGGTACCGTTCTCGATGGCGGAAAGCACGTTTTCCAGCTGGCCCGTATGATTCTCGTAGGGAAGCGCCGGCAGGGAACGGAGAAAATCCGCCGCCTTCTTTTCAAAATCCGCATTCGACGTCTGCAGGGGGAAGCCGTTGGGCTGGGGAATGGAGGCAAAAACGTCGTAGGGGGCGGAAATCCTGGCTTTTTCGCACTGGAAAACCAGTTTCTGATCTTCCCCGTGATGCACCACGGAAGCGGTGACGGTGGCCAGTGCACCGGGGTATTCCATGATGGAAACGCTCAGGTCCTCCACTTCAGCGTTATCGTGGGCGGTATTGGCCAGCACGCTGGTGATCCGGCTTGGAAGGCCCATCATCCAGCCAAGCATGTCAATGTGGTGTACGGCATGGTTCAGGGTACAGCCGCCGCCTTCTTTTTCCCAGGTGCCGCGCCACCAGAGGTCGTAATAGCGGTGGTCACGCCACCAGAAACTGTCGATCTCTACGTGCCGCACGCTGCCCGCAATGCCGCTGTCCAGCAGGGCTTTCAGGTCCCGGATCGGCCTGCGGAAACGGTTCTGGGCGATGATGGAGAGCAGTCGGCCGCTTTCATCCCGGGCTTTCAGCATGGCATCACACTCTTCCAGGGAGGCGGCCATGGGCTTTTCACACACCACGTTTTTGCCGCTGCGCAGGGCGTTGATGCTGATCTGGGCATGTACATAGGGCGGGGTGCAGACATCCACCAGATCAATATCCTGCCGGGAAAGGATCTCCTGGTGGTCTTCGAAAGTGCTGCAGGAAAGGCCGAATTCCTCCATGAAGCGTTTTGCTTTTCCGGGAATAATGTCAACCAGTGCCACTACCTCGCAGAGATCCTTCAATGTCAGATAAGCCTTCATGTGTTCATGGGCGATGCCGCCGGTGCCGACGATTGCAATACGGATCATGGGGAATGCCTCCTTTTGGTTGTATATCGCAGTGCTATCTTAACACAGAGGAAAGAAACCGTAAACAGAAGAAAGCATCCAAAGCCTGAACAAGGGAAAACAGCGCGAGAAAGATTACCTGCTGTTTTCATGGGTTCCCCGGATTCCCGGAGGGTGACGCTGCTGAAGAAGCCGCTGCAGCTGAAAAGGGGAAATTTGGATAATTCTGAAAAAAGTTGTTAAAACAATGGATTTGAAGCAGGCATTATAGTATAATGCCTCTGCTCAAACCAAGAATGGAGGTCATGAAAATGGCAGAAGCATATGTAAATGAGAAAACCCTGATCGGGGAAATCGTCCGGTCCTATCCGGAGACCATCGATATCCTGCTGTCCATCGGCATGCATTGCCTGGGCTGCCCGGCTTCCCAGGCGGAATCCCTGGAGGATGCCTGTGCCGTGCACGGAATCCCCGCGGAAGTCGTTGTTAAAGCGCTGAACGAGAAGATTGCAGAAGGAAAGAAGTAAATCCCGAAAGCGCGGCATGGCAGAAAAAAAGACTGCCGGGCCGGCAGCAGCAGCGGAAAGATTTCAAAGGAAAAATACAGGAAGGGCTCCCAGGCGGGAGCCCTTCCTGTGTGAAAGGAAAACTTAGCCCTCAATTAGGATAGGCTTTTTATCCGGAAGCACTGCTGCTTCCTTCTTCGGGATCTTCAGGCTGAGAACACCGTCTGCAAAACGTGCGGAAACATCTTCTTCGGTGACTGCATCACCTACGTAGAAGCTTCGCTGCATGGAGCCTGTGTACCGCTCCTGACGGAGTGTCCTGCCGCCTTCGTCCTTCTGCTCGTTGTCATAGCCCTTGGAGGCCTGAATGGTCAGGTAGCCATCCTGCAGGGCAAGGTTCAGTTCGTCCTTCTTGAAACCGGGAAGATCAATATCAATCTCATAGTGGTCATCCTGTTCACGGACATCGGTCTTCATCTCTCTGGCAGCATGCTTTCCATACAGCCGGCGCTCAAGATCATGATAATCCGGGAAGTCAAACCAATCATCAAACAGATTATTTGTATAAATACTGGGCATCAACATAATGAACCCCTCCTTATCAGCATTTGTATCCACAGGGAACATCGGAAGGATCCGCTCTCCGAAGGAGGTATCCTTTTCCTTTGTTCGAGATATATTATACGCAAATTATTAGCACTGTCAATAGGTGAGTGCTAATAATGTTGTGATTATATTGTGACAAAAATATGATGAAAATGTGAAAATCAAAGAATATATTAAAATTTCAGACGGATAATAACAAAGCGGAAGAATTAAGGATAAGAATAGTCAGTAAAATGAAAGCGGAAACGGGGAGGCCATGACAAAAAAGAAAATCCATGTTAAGATAGGGCATCACGGGGAGGTGCTGGAATGATTTGGACCGAACAGAGTAAAAGGATTCTGGAAGACATTCTTCTGGCGGTATCCCTGACAGACCAGGAACTGCAGCTTTCCCTGCGGGGCTTCTCCCGGCAGAAGATGGAGGAGGAAGCACTGGCGGGAGAGGCTTTCCGGTGGATGACGCTGATTCAGGACGGGGGCATGGACCGCGAGATGACCGGGAAAAAGGCATCCCCGGAACAGATCCGGACGGCTTTTCAGAGCTTTCTGTCGGTCCTGGCTGCCGGAGAATATACGCCGGAAGATGCGGAAAACCTCCGAAAGGCATGCAGGGAAGAGGGAATCCCGGCACCGCCGCGGAAGCTGTATATTGCCGACTGCCATTTCTATGATAAGCAGCTGTGCAGCAGGATGGACATGCGGCCCTTCCCGGACGGGAAGGAAATGAACCGGCAGATGATCCGGAAGTGGAATGAGAAAGTCCGGCCTCAGGACGACGTATACATTCTGGGAGACTTCTCCGTGGCAGGCGGGAGGGATTCTTTCAAGGTGGTTTCCAGGCTG
Source organism: uncultured Clostridia bacterium (assembly GCA_947167215.1). Taxonomy (GTDB): domain Bacteria; phylum Bacillota; class Clostridia; order Christensenellales; family Aristaeellaceae; genus Ventricola. The sequence continues at coordinate 12,179 of CAMVHE010000063.1, read as the reverse complement.
ACCGGGCACCTCCACCTGATTGCGGGCAACCATGACCACTTTTTTGAAGATGTCAAGCATTTTCCATCAGGAAGCTTTATGTGGGTCCGGGATTATGAGGAACACCTGGACGGGGATAAAAAGGTGATTCTCTGCCATTATCCGATCATGTGCTACAAAAAACAGTACGCAAGGAAACCGGACGGCAGTCCCTGCGCCTACATGCTCTACGGACATGTGCACAACACCCAGGATGAGCGGCTCCTCAACCGCTTTATCCGGCAGACTCGCAGTACGAGGGTTACCACCCGGGACGGCACGGAGACCTCCATTCCGTGCAATATGATCAACTGCTTCTGCATGTTCAGCGACTACCAGCCGATGACCCTGGAGGAATGGATTGCCATTGATTCGCGCCGCAGGGCACTCCTGAACGAAGAAGAGAAAGGCAGGGATCTTTCTTGAAACGCTGTATCCTATTCCTTTTTCTGCTGCTTTTTGCTCCCGTCGCAATGGCAGAGGAGCTGCTTCTTTCCACCGATCTGCATATTTCCGTCACCGATACGGTGCAGAATGCAGCGGCATTGGACGTGCTGGAGCGAAGCGGGAACCGGACGCTGCTCCTGCTGGGAGACCTGACCAATAACGGGCGGACGGAAGAGCATGCGCAGCTGCTTTCCTGGATGTCTGCCTCTGACGGCAGAATCTATGTGCTGCCCGGAAACCATGATCTTACGGGCCGGACGTCTCCGGAACAGTTCCGCACCCTCTATCATGCCTATGGCTGGGAGGATGCAATTGCAGCCGATACCGCTTCCCTCAGCTATGCGGTGATGGAGGACGGCCTCTGCCTCCTGATGCTGGATACCAACGGATGGAACCCGGAGAAGAAACAGGTACTGTCCGGCCAGGTGGAGGAAGCCATGATTTCCTGGGTGAGGGATACCCTTCAGCAGCTGCCGGAGGGGACGCCGATGATTGCGTGCGGGCATCATCCTCTGATTCCTTATGAAGGAAATGACACCACCCGGGGTGCTGAGGAACTGGTCCGCGCTCTGGTTGAAAATGGGGTAAGGATGTATCTGTGCGGTCACCGGCACTCCAACTACACCCTGCAGGCAGACGGACTCCGGCAGGTTGCCGTCGGTGTCCCGTGGTCCTATCCCGCACTGCTGGGGAATGTGCATGTTACGGAAGCGGCTTACCTCTATGATGCCGTTCCCCTGTATCCGACCGGAAGCACTGAGGATACCGAGCTGAGGGAAGCCGCGGCACAGATGGCGGAGAAGATGGCAGAAGGGGCACTGCGGGACACCTCGTATGCGGGAAATGCCGAGGCCATTGCCTGGTTCCTTCATGCTTTTGCAGCCAGTACGGAAGGCCGCATGCAGGAAGAATCCGGAAAGCTGCTGGCGCAGCCGGGGTATGTCTGCTGGCAGAAGGCGGAAGTGCGTTCTGCCGTCAAGCCCTGGATTCTTTCTGTGGTGGAAAACCCCATGGAGAACTACCATCATATCGAAGCACTGAGATAGTAAAAAGCACCCGCTGAGGGTGCTTGTTTTTTTCAGAAAGAGGCGATCTTTTCCGGCGTGAGGGAGCGGGCAACGGCGACTGCCAGGCGGACGGCTGCCTCAAAATCATGGTAGGTGGTTATGCCGTAATGGGAATGAATGTAGCGGACGGGGATGCCGATGACGATCACCGGGATGCCGTTTCCCGCTGTCTGGATGACGGCACCGTTGTTTCCGCCTCCTTCCCGAACGGAAGCCTGGACCGGGATGCCCTTTTCCGCTGCAAGATCCAGTGCAAAGCGCTGGAAACGGGGGGAACAGATGACGGAGACGTCCATGAACCGCAGCATGGGACCTTTCTTCAGGGCAGTCTGGATGGCATAGGGGGCGGTAAAAGTATCATCGGCGGGACAGCCCTCAAAGCAGATGGCAATATCCGGCGCAATGCGGTTGACCGCGACGCGGACACCCCGCTCGCCGACTTCTTCCTGGGCGGAAAGCACGCCGGCGATGTTGATGGCCAGGCTTTCTCCTGCCAGACGATGCAGGGTCTCGATCAGTGCGGCACAGCCGATGCGGCAGTCAAATCCCTTGCCCATCATGATGTCATGCTCCGGATCGTAGGAGAAGCGGACGTCCGAAACGGCAGGTTCCCCGATGCGCAGGTGGAAATCATGAACCGCTTCTTCCCGGGAGCAGGCGCCGACGTCAATGACCAGGTCCTGCAGGTTCAGAGAAGGATGCTCCCGTTCGGATGCGGTCATGAAATGGACCGGTTTGGCGGCGATAATGCCGGGGATCCATTCTCCCAGGGCATTGCGCACGCGGACCTTCGAGGAGGGGAGGGTGTTCAGGTTCCACCTGCCCAGCGTGACAAAACGCAGCGTTCCATTGTCATGGATGGAATGGATCATGAACCCGACTTCATCCCCATGGGCATCCAGCATGAGCAGGGGTTTCCCTTCCTTTCGATCCGGAAAGCAGTACAGATTCCGGAGAGGGTCATCCATCACCTGCCCGGACCGGCGCAGGTAAGGGAGCGCGGCAGCATGGGTTTCCTCTTCGAACCCGGAAGGGGAGCGGGCATTCGAAAGGGCTTCGATCATGGCCAGATTCGCAGGATCTACCGTAAAATCCATGGGTTTACCTCCTTGTATCAGAAGCATTCTGCAGGACAGGCAGGACGGCACAGAAGGAAAAAAAGAAAAAAATGGCGCAAGCGGGGAGAATGCGTGTATAATACGGGTCATGTGCGCCGGAGCAGAAGCGGAAAAGAGGTTGCCGGAACGGCTGAAATGCCCGTCCCGAAAAAACGACAGGAACAGCAGAATGGAAGCATTTTCCTTTTCGTCCGGAAGAACAGCCGGTTCCCGGAACCGGACAGGCATAGCATTACATCATGACAGAGGAATAAACGGAATATGCGTAAAAAATATATTTCCCTGACGGCGGGACCGCTGGCACCGGCCATTGTACGGTTCAGCATTCCGCTGATGCTTTCGAACGTGCTGCAGGTGCTCTTCAACATGTCGGATATTGCGGTGGTAGGACAGTTTGCAGGCCCGGAAGCACTGGGAGCAGTCGGCTCCACCACAATCCTGGTCTCCCTGTTTACGGGATTTCTCATCGGCATGGGCAGCGGCGTCAATGTGAAGGTGGCAAGGTACCTGGGCGCGGACGACCAGCGGCAGGTATCCAGAACCGTGCATACCTCCCTGCTGATTCTGGCCGCAACGGGAGCCCTGCTCCTGGCGCTCGGCTGGGTCTTCACGCCTGCCCTGCTGCAGCTGCTGGGGACCAAGGAGGTGCTGCTGGGGGGAGCCATACGCTACCTGAGGCTTTACCTGATGGGCATGCCGGCAATGGCCATCTATAATTTCGGCAATGCGGTTCTGTCCGCTTCCGGGGATACGAAGCACCCGCTGCTGTTCCTGTCCATTGCGGGGGTCGTGAATGTACTGCTCAACCTGTTCTTTGTCATCGTGCTGCACCTGGCAGAGCAGGGCGTGGCACTGGCGTCGGCGCTTTCGCAGTATCTTTCGGCAGGCCTTGTCCTTCTTTCCCTGGCCCGGAGGCCGGAGGCCATTGGCCTTCATCGCAGGAAACTGAAACTGGACCCTGCCCGGGCAAGGGAAGTGCTGAGCCTCTCCCTGCCGGCAGCTTTCCAGAACTCCATATTTGCCCTGGCCAATCTGTTCATTCAGTCCGGCGTCAATACGTTTGATGCGGTGGTGGTGGAAGGGAATGCGGCGGCGGCCAACGCGGATGCGCTGATCTATGACATCATGGCAGCTGTCTATACCGCCTGCTCCTCCTTCATGAGCCAGAACTACGGGGCAGGCCTCCGCCGGAGAGTGCGGAATGCGTACCTGATTTCCCTGGGGCTCTCCTTTGGCATTGCCGCCGTTTTCAGCATGCTGCTGGTGGCCTTCGGCACGACTTTTCTGGGACTGTTCACACGGGATTCGGGAGTGGTTGAGGCCGGGCTTATCCGGCTGAAGGTAATGGGGTATTCCTATGCCTTCTCCGCCCTCATGGACTGCACCATTGCCGCATCCCGGGGACTTGGCGCCAGCGTGGTGCCGACCGTCATTGTCTTCCTGGGTTCCTGTGTGTTCCGCATTATCTGGGTTTATACGGTTTTTGCCTATTTCCATACGATCCGGTCCCTTTACCTGCTCTACATTTTCAGCTGGACCATTACCGGGGTGGCGGAACTGATCTATTTCCTCCACCTTTACCGCCGAAAGCTCGGCGTGCGGGGACAGGAAGCAGAAAGAAGAGCATAGGAAAGGGACAGGGGTCCGGCTGCGGGGAAAGCGGAGCCGCTTTCCGGAAAGGGCAGACCGGAATCAGGCGAAAACCGAGGCAAAGACTGCGTGGTTTTCCGCGTCGTAGACGTGGCAGAAGACCGCAAATTCGATATGCCGGAAGCAGTGCGCATAGGTTGGGAGCACATCCCGGTAGGCACGGGCGACGGCATCCGGATCGTTGGAAAAGGCTCCGCATCCGAAGGCGCCGAGAATCAGCGTGTCCAGGCCGCGGGCCGCGGCAATGTGCAGGATATGCCTGGCCCGGGATGCATGGATGCGGTACTGGGCATCCGGAGAAAGCGTAAAGAACGGAGAACGGGGCAGGTCGCCGGAACGGGCCAGATGCGGCGCGGCACAGGAGAGAACGTCCACGCTGCACCAGTCGCTTTCCGGCATCCGCTGCGGGAAAGCAGTATCCGTCTTGAAAATCACGACGCCGGGGGTATAGATGCAGGCATCCGTGCCCAGAGGATCCCGGGCGTCGATATTTTTTTCATAGAACGCTTCGTAGACCGCATCCTGCGCAAGACAGGGGTAGAGGGTGGAGCAGCGGCAGAGGCATTTCTCCTGGGCGGAAGCCCCACGGAAAACGCCCCCGCCGGGATGGGTGCCGGAAGCAAAGTTCAGCACGCCGATGCGTTCTGCGGGATATGCGGCATGCCGGAGCATGGCAGCTTCAAACGTCCGGTGCCCTGTCACTTCCAGCGTGCAGGAAGCATGCCGGGAAGGGGGCAGGGCAGGATACTCGTCTGCCGGATATACCGTGGTTCCGTCCCGGCTTTCGGCGACAGCAGCTCTCAGGACGGAATCGTCCCGGCACGCGGCCTGGGTATCCCGGAAAATTGCTGCAAGTTTCTGATGTCTGTCAATCATAGGGACCTCCCGGGTCAGAAGCTGAAGGGATCATCGTCGATATATTTCCTCCGGTAGCATTTTTCACAGATCCGGTAGGGATAGGTGGCTGGCAGAAGCCGGCCGCAGTCCCGGCAGCGGCGCAGATACTGCCGGCTGTTCTGCTTCAGGTACTCATTGATCTTCCGGCAGAGCACCAGTTTCTCCTCCATCCGGTCCTCTTCAATGCCGACGCGGCGCAGCAGCTGATGCCGGATGTCCAGCATGCGGTAGCGTGTTTCGCAGGCATCGAGGGTTTCATCCCCGGCGGTGGGTTCGGGAACGGCATCCCCGCAGTGGAGGGCAAGGACACAGGAACGCCAGTATTCAACCAGCTCCGGATTATCGACATCCACCGGGCAGGTGATAAAGTCGTAGATTTCCCGCTTGCCCATCGTGCGGGTGAGGCGGCCAAGGGCCTGGTACAGCTTCAGGGAATCGCTCATGTCGGTCCGGAGGATGCCGGATTCCCGGGGCAGCTGGTTCCAGACGGAGAGGAGCAGGTTCAGAGGGTATTCCGAGGAAAGTGCTTCTTCCGGAAAGGGCAGAATCAGCCTGCCGAGCTGCGGGACTTCACAGGAAAGGGCGTTCTTCACCAGCTTTGCATTGTCCATGGTGAGCACGTAGCCCTTGTTATAGATGCCGTACCTGCCGGCCCTTCCGGCAATCTGCTTGATCTCCACCGGTTGGAGGAGGCGGGTCCGGACACCGTCAAACTTGGTGGTTTCACAGAAGAGGATGCGGCGGATGGGCAGGGAAATGCCCATCCCGATGGCATCGGTTGCAACCACGACACTGGTTTCATGCTCCGTGAAGCGGCGGACTTCCTCCCTGCGGGATACCGGCGGCAGGGCACCGTAGATGACGGAAGCCCGGATGTTCTTCTGGGAAAGCTCGGCAGACAGGGCAAGCACGGCCCTGCGGGAGAAGGCGATCAGGGCATCCCCGGGACGGACGCTGGAAAGATCGCGGAAGGTGCCGGAAAAGACCAGCGGGGCAAGGCGCTGGTGTTCCACGATGGAGAAGCTGGCATCAAAGGAATCCAGCAGGGAGCAGACCAGCTCTCTGGCTTCCGGAGCAAGGCACAGATGAACCTCCCGGGCCTGGATGCAGAAGATGGCCCGGAGCCACCGGTCCCCGCGGAAGGGATCTGCAATCATCTGCACCTCGTCAATCACGGCCACATCATAGGAGGCCGTGAAATCCGCCAGTTCAATGGTAGAGGCCACGTGACGGGCACCGGGCATGTCGACGCTTTCCTCGCCGGTCAGCAGCCGGCAGGGGATGCCGTCCCGGTTGAGGTTGTCATACATTTCGAGGGCCAGCAGCCGCAGGGGTCCCAGATAGGCGCCGGTTTCCGCAGCCTTGAGTGCTTCCATGGAATCATGGGTTTTGCCGCTGTTGGTGGGGCCGATATGCAGCACAAAGTGCCGGGAAAGCGAGCGGGCCGTTTTCTGAAGCCGGGAAATCCCGAAGGTCATCAGGTACTCACGGATGGATTTCTCCAGGGCTTCTTTTTCCTGCTGCTGCCGGCAGGCTTCCTGGTGCGCCTCCATCTGCGCGCGGAAGCCGGGATCCATGAGAATGGCCTCGACGCGGCTGCGGCTGAACCCGACAATAAAATGGCCTTTCCGTTCCGGGTCCTGGCGCCGGGTCGGTTTTTTGAAGAACTGGTTGCAGAGCACGTAGGGAATGCCCAGTTCCGTTGCAAGCTGACGTTTGGTATAGAATTCCCGGGAGAGAGGCGGAATATCGCTCATGCCTGTCCCTCCGCAAGCAGGCAGAACCGTTCCACATCCGAAAGGATACCGGAAACGGCCTGCTGCCAGAAATCCTTCCTGGTAACGTCAATGCCCACGGAGCGGGTGATTTCTTCCACACTGCCCGAGCCGAAGCGTGCGAGCAGGCTGCAGTAGACGGGGACAAAGTCTGCCCCCTCCCGGCACCAGCGCTCATAGAGCCCTCTGGCAAAAAGAGTGCCGAAGGCATACGGAAAATTGTAGAAATGCAGACCGGTACTGTAGTAATGGCTCTTGCATGCCCACATGTAGGGATGGCGGAAATCGGGATCAAGACCGTCCCCGTACGTGGCATCCTGTGCCTTCAGCATCCGGTCGCAGAGCTCCCGGCTGGTCAGCATATGGTCAGCCTGGGCTTCAATGACATCGGATTCGAAGAGGAAACGGGAACGGATATCCACCAGCGTCTGAATGCTTTCCTGCAGGCCGGCGTCCAGCAGGGACAGCTCTTCCTCCGGGGTGGCGTTCTTGCGCATGGCGGCAGACAGGAATACCTCATTAAAGGTGGATGCCGTCTCTGCCAGCTGCATGGGGATGGACGTCAGGAGGCGGGGCATTTTCTGCAGCTGCCTGTCATTGAAGGCATGCCCCAGTTCATGGGCGAGGGTGCTGATATCCGACAGGCTTCCGGTAAAGTTGGTCATCACGCGGCTTTCCCCGAGGTCGTACAGACCGGAACAGAAAGCGCCGCCGGATTTGCCGGGACGGGGGTCCACGTCGATCCAGGCATGGCTGAAGGCTTCCGCCATGAGATTCCGCATCTCCGGCGCAAAGCTGCCGAAGATATCAAGAAGCAGCTTCTGTGCTTCTTCGTAGGAGTAAGTCCGGGAGAAGCGTCCCACCGGAGCAAAAAGGTCATAGAAGGGAAGGCCGTTCCGGTGTCCGAGCAGCCGTGCCTTTGCCTTCAGGTACCGGCGCAGGGCCGGAAGTGCTTCCGTAATGGCCTCCCACATCACGTTCAGGGTGTCCCCGCTCATGCGGGTATCCCGGAGCGTCATGGACAGGACGCTGTCATATCCCTTGAGCCGGGAAAGGGTTACGGCTTCCGCCTTGATGGCATTCAGGCAGTAGCTCATGGGAAGCTCAATCTTCCGGTAGCCCTCAAGCTCGGCAAGATACGCGCTGCGGCGTACGTCGGGATCCGGATCGGAAGCTTTGGCACGGATGGCGGACAGCGGGAGCTGTTCTTCCTGATAATCCACCAGGAGCGTGGAATCCAGCTTGTCGCGCAGCTGGGAGAAGGCTTCGCCGCCGGACAGCTGCATGGTCAGAATGGGCTTTTCCATTTCCGGGGGAAGCAGGTGGGCAGCCTTTTCCGCCATTTCGGAAAGGGCGAAAGCGACGGCGGAGAGGCTGGGACTGGAGGCGAGAAGCTCCGGAAGATCCGGCAGGGATGCCAGATAACGGGAAAAGGCGGTTTCAGCTTCTTCCGCATCCTTGCCCGCCCGCAGATAGGTTGTCATGCAGGCATTGGCGGCGGCATTTTCTGCATCCACGGCAAGGGTCAGGAAGATCATGCTTCCGACGCGGTCCAGCTTGCCGGAAAGGGCATCATAACGGGCAAGAAGCCCCTCAAGCTTTTCCTTGCCGTTTCCGGCATCCTCCCGGAGAGCGGCATGGAAAGCGGCAATATCCGCCTGGAGGGACTGAAGATCCTCCCGAAAAGCAGGATCGTCAAAACCGGGGTAAAGGGGAGAAAGATTCCAACGGCGATTCATGGTGTTACTCCTTTGTATGATGTCGGTGCAGTGCCGCGGCAGCGGATGCCGGAGCACGGGGAAAGAGGGAAAACACGGCCGCGGCGGCGGCCGGTAAGGCAGAAGGGAATGGAACAGCGCAGTCGGAAAGCAGGAGAGAACCCATCCAAAGGCGGCTGCGGCAGCCTCCGGATGCAGGACCAAAAAAAGGCCGGCACACGATGTAAAAAGTGCTTTTCAAAAAACGCTGCAGGCATTATAATAGATATACACCAATTTTTCAATGAAGCGGAGGAAAGAAACAATGGACTACAAAGAGGCTTATCAGAGCTGGTTGCATGATTTTGCAGATGATCCCAAGACGGTGGCGGAGCTCGAGGCCATCGCTGGTGATGAGAAGGAAATAGAAGATCGTTTCTATACGGAACTGGCCTTTGGTACTGCGGGCATGCGCGGCGTGCTGGGTGCCGGAACCAACCGTATGAATCTTTATAATGTGCGTCGTGCCACCAAGGGCCTGGCAGATCTGATCAACGAAGGCGATCCTTCTCTCAAGGAGCGGGGCGTCGTGATTGCATATGATTCCCGCAGAATGAGCCCTGAATTTGCACTTTCTTCTGCACTGGTGCTTGCCCATGAGGGCATTCATGCTTTCCTGTTTGATGAGCTGCGCCCGGTTCCGATCCTTTCCTATGCGGTACGGAAACTGCACACGGCCGCCGGTATCGTGATCACCGCCAGCCACAACCCGCCGCAGTACAACGGCTACAAGGTCTATGGCGAGGACGGCGCCCAGATGCCGCCCGAGATGGCAGACCAGGTGCTTGCCAAGATCCGTGCCAACCGCTATCAGGATGCGGTGGAGATGGATGAAGCAGAAGCCAAGGCAGCAGGACTGCTGAAGATCATCGGCCATGAAGAGGTGGATGATACCTATATCGCCCAGGAAAAGACCCTGAGCATCCGCCCGGACCTCATGAAGACCGCCGGCAAGGAACTCAAGATTGTCTATACTCCGATCCATGGCTCCGGCAACAAGCCTGTCCGCCGCATCCTCAAGGAAATCGGCATTGAGCAGGTGTTTGTGGTCAAGGAGCAGGAGCTTCCGGATCCCAACTTCTCCACCGTCAAGGTCCCGAACCCCGAAGATCCCGCAGCCTTCACCCTGGCGATGAAGCTGGCGGACGAAGTCGGTGCGGACTGCGTCTTCGGCACGGATCCCGACTGCGACCGCGTGGGCATTGCCGTCAAGGATGACGAGGGCAAGTACTATCTGATGAACGGCAACCAGATCGGAAGCACGCTGCTTTACTACATCCTGACCAACCGCAAGGAGCAGGGTGTCCTGCCGGCCAACGGCGCCGTGATCAAGTCCGTGGTGTCCACCGAACTGGCCAGGAAGATCGCCGAGAGCTTCGGCCTGGTATGCTTCGATACCCTGACCGGATTCAAATGGATTGCCAACATGATCGAGAAGTTCGAGGAGACCGGCTCCCATACCTTCCAGTTCGGCTTTGAAGAGAGCTACGGCTTCCTGTCTTCCACCTTCGTGCGTGACAAGGACGGCGTCAATGCTTCCCTGCTGATCGCCGAGGCTGCCGCCTGGGCAAAGACCCGCGGCCAGACCCTCTACGATGTCCTCCAGGAGATCTACAAGAAGTACGGATACTATATTGACAAGGTCGTTTCCGTTACCCTGCCCGGCAAGGACGGCGTGGCCAAGATGCAGAGCATCATGAAGAACCTGCGCGCCAATCCTCCGAAGGAGCTCGGCGGCCACAAGGTTCTGGCGGTCCGCGACTATCTGGCATCTACCCGCACGGCAGCCGATGGCACCGTGACGCCGGCAGACCTGCCTGTCAGCGATGTGCTCTACTTTGAACTGGACGGCGGAGCATGGGTCTGCATCCGTCCTTCCGGCACCGAGCCGAAGATCAAGCTGTATGTGAACACCTGTGCACCGGCCCGTGAGGATGCACAGAAGGACAACGAGCAGCTTGTGGAAGCCAGCAAGCAGCTGATGGCCTGATCCCATTTGGAACCCCGAGAAAGAGTGGTGTAACGCCATTCTTTCTTTTTGTCATGAAATTCCCCTGCGGCCTGTGCGGCAGGGGACGGACAGTTCCGGAGCAATGCCCGGAATTGCCGTATCTTTTAGGAAATGGTGAGAATAAAGGATGAACAACAAGGATATTGCGGAAATACGCAAGCGCTTTTCGGTAAAGAAGAATAATCTGTCCGGCATCCGGGGATGCTATGTGAACAGCAAGGGAGCAATAATCTCCCGCTTCAGCGTGCCCCTGGATTACCTGTCCGAGGAGGAAGGCGAGAAATACCTTTCCCTTTTCAAAAAGGTCCTCGGCGGCATGCCTGGAAGGAATCTGGTCAATGTGGAATTCCCCTACGAGGACGTGGGCAACAGTGATATCCACAATCTCCTGATGTCCCTGAAGGACGGCACCTTCGACGATGAACTGGAGATCGAACAGTTCTTTTCCCACGTGATCGAAGCGATGCACATGGAAGGCAACTACCTGATCCTTCTGACGCAGGATGTGTATGATGTACCCGGCTATAACCGCAACGGGGAACGGGACGGAGAAATCTCGGATGAAGTCTTCCGCTACATCGTCTGCTCCATCTGCCCGGTAAGGCAGGGCAAGCCCGGACTGGTGTACAGCACCCAGGACAACCTGTTCCATACCAACGATACCAGCCAGCTGGTGGGGGCGCCGGAGATCGGGTTCATGTTCCCGGCCTTTGAGGAGCGCAGCGCGGACATCTGCGATGTAACCTGCTATTTCCGGGATACCAAGGGAACCTACCAGAATTTTGTCAATGAACTGTTCCGGGCGATTCCGCCCATGCCGGCCATGGAGCAGAAGGCGGCTTTCTGTGAGATTCTGACCGAAACCCTGGAAGATGACTGCAGCCTGGAAGTGGTGCAGAGCGTCCATGACCAGATCTGTGAGCAGATTTCCGAACAGAAGAAGGACAAGGAAGCGCCCGTTGCCAAGGTCAGCGCGCCGCAGATCCGGCAGGTACTGCAGGAGTGCGGCGTCCCCGAGGAAAAGTTGACGGCTTTTGAAGAGCGCTATCAGGAAGAAATGGGCAGCAGCCTGGATATGAGTGCCATTAACGTCATGGATACCCGCTCCTTTGAAGTCAAGACACCGAACGTGGTGATCAAGGTGGCACCGGACCATTCGGATGTTGTGGAAACCCGGATCATTGACGGAGAAAAATATATCCTGATCCGTGTGGATGAGGGCATTGAAGTCAACGGCGTTGCTGTCAAAATCCGGGAAAACTGAAAAAACAGGGTATCCCCGGAGGAACCCTGTGAATTGGAAGGAAGTTTGCAGGGAATCTGAACCCTGATTCTGAAAAGAAAAGGCGGTATTTCCGGACAGCCGGAAATACCGCTTTTTTATTTATCGACTTTAGTCAGTGGAAGGGCTTGGAGTTTTTCGTGGTCCGAAAAATGGA
>CAMVHE010000062.1 GCA_947167215.1 uncultured Clostridia bacterium | reverse complement strand
CAAATACCGGCTTTTAGGTCGATCCTATAGTACAGAAAATTGGGATTTCATTAATTGAGAGGAAAAACATGCTTCTGTTTTTTCATCCTTCTGCTGACGGCTTTTCTGCTGACTGGTTGTGCGGTTACAGGAAGTTTTGAACAGAAAGAGGAAGAAATGCAGAAGGGTTAAAGAAGGAAGACAAAATGAAAACGATATATTTGGCAGGCGGCTGCTTCTGGGGGGTACAGAAATTCTTTGATCAGTTTGATGGTGTGCTCTCGACCGAGGTAGGATATGCCAATGGACCGGATGAAGCACCGTCCTATCGCGATGTCTGCAACAGCAGCGGACATGCTGAAACGGTGAAAATCGGGTATGATCCGGAGAAAATATCACTGACAGCACTTCTGAATGACTACTTTCTGATAATTGACCCTCTGTCTGTCAACAGGCAGGGAAATGACACCGGGATACAGTACCGTACCGGTATTTATTATTCCGAGGAAAGTCAGCTTCCCGAGATTGAAGCGGTCATGAAAGAGCAAGAGGAGAAAATCGGAGCAAAGCTGGCAGTGGAGATGGAAGCACTCAAAAACTTCTTTTCAGCGGAGGAGTATCATCAGAAGTATCTGGATAAAAATCCGGGAGGATACTGTCACATTCCAACTGCAATGCTCCATCTGAAAAAATAACAACACACGGTCTGGCAGAAATAAAATGCTGCGTTGCCTGCCGTGCAGAAAGCGGCAGCCGGGGTCAGAATACGGCTGTTTCATCCTGATCAATGCAGAGATTATCCGGGAAAGGAATGCCGCAGGGAAAAAACTGGCATCCATTTTCGACGATGGTCCTGGAGAAAATGTGCTGTTTTCGGACAAAAAAAAATTCCGGATATTTGCCCGAAGCCTTTCAGGCCGAAAGAACGGATTCAACATGCGCCATCCACAAAAGGACGGATGAATAGGTGTTTTCCTTTGCTAAAGAGGGAGAAAAGGATATGAAAGAAAAGATCATTCTCACGGATTACGCCAACCTGATTACAGATGCCCTTCCCCGGGGAATTCTGCTGAATACCAACGGGGATAAATTCAACAGCATGGTGATTGGCTGGGGACATATTGGCACCCTCTGGGGGCGGCCTACTTTTAACGTCTATGTTCGGCAGGGACGCTATACCAAGCCTCAGCTGGACAAGACAGGGGAATTCAGCATCAGTGTTCCGCTTGGGAAGACAGATCCGCTTATTAACCGGGTCTGTGGGGCTCAGTCAGGCTACAACATCAATAAAGCAGAGGCAGCGGGACTGATCCTGGAGGATGCGGAATGTATTTCCACCCCGGGCATCCGGCAGTATCCTCTGACACTGGAATGCAGGGTGTTATACGCACAGGATCAGGATCTGAGCAGAATCCCTGCGGATATCCGGGAGAGGAGCTATCCCCAGAATGTTCCAGGAACCAATCCCATGTCAAACTGCGATTATCATACCATGTATGTCGGGGAAATTGTGAATGCGTACATCATTCGTCCTTAGCCGCTGCGCTGGAACGTGCGGGGAAGACTCTTGCTCCGAAACTTCTTCCAGATGAGGGGACAGGACGAAAAGTCCCAAGTGCCTGCCAACCGGAAAAAACAGATAAAGAAACAGGCCGCAAATCATTGACAAGCAATGTTTGCGGCCTTTATTTGCTGTTTATTCTGAAATGCTGCTGTCAGGCAAGCTGCTGAAGAAAGGAAGCGATCTCCTTATCTTTGCAATTCGGATAGAACAGCTCGGCAAAATGTTTCCCGGAGATGGTGGAGCGGACAAAATCCGCATCCAGGTCTTTCAGAATGTCGATGAGGGGACGATAGGTCAACGCCTTTACACCGTCCAGGATTTTCTTGTTACGCTGTTCGGGTTCAACCCTTTCCTTGGGATATCCGTTGCCGTGGCCGAAGCCAAAGAGCTGCTGAAAGATCATTTCCAGTTTAAGTTCTGCACCCCAACCGAAATCCTTGGCAAAGGGAAGGGCAACACAGTTGCCATCGTTGATCTGGGCGAACATATAACCGTCAGAAGGGTCAACCAGGTGGCCGCAGAGAACACCTGGGAAGCTGTTGCATGCCAGCATGGCTCCTTCACCGGTGCCGCAGCCGGTGACAACATAATCTGCCGCGCCGGAATTCAGCAGGATGGAAGCCAGAAGGCCGCATTTTACATAGGTCAGCTGTGTCTCGTCTTCTGCAGTGTACATGCCATAGTTAACCACCGTGTGGCCCATTGGCTCCACTACTTTTTTCAAAGTAGCTTCGATCAGGCTGTTCTTTGCTGCCTGACTGTTTTCATTGATAAGTGCAATACGCATTGTATATCATTCCTTTCCCCATATGGTTAGAAAAAAATACCACGCTTCGGGAAAAAACGCAAGTACTTTCAAAGGCATCCTGTACCCGGAAAAGTTTTCCTGTTTTTTTTCGGGCAGATAGTTTCTTCTGTACGAGAAAGGAAAGCCGCATTAAAGGATACAGAAAATGCAGACTATTCTTTAGCGCTTCCGAAAAATGTCAAAGAACGAACGTTTTTCAACAGTTTCTTCTTTTGCATTCAGGAAGACATAGCCTGTTGCATTAATGGTGCTGCGGAGTTTTTCTTTATCGAGTGGCATTTCGGAATAAATGACGGTTTTCCCTTTTTTGTAAGAGGACTGCACCTTCCTGACCGGAAATGCGGAACGAATGGCGTCATTGATATGAGCTTCACACATACCGCACATCATACCGGAGATTTCCAGAGTTGTTTGGATCATTTTTTCCTCCTGAAAAACGGGGGCACGGAAGGATTAATCCGCGCCCACCTATATTCTACTACTGATTATGACAGGAGCCGGACATCGGACAGCATCCGCAATTTCCGCCGCAGGAACTTTTTCCCTGTTTTTTATCCCGATGCAGCAGGACAAGGATGCCGGCAACCATAACGATCAGCATCAGGCTGATGACAATCGTTCCCGCATTGTCAATAATTCCCTGAAGCATGTTTTCACACCTTTCGGGTTAGTCTAGTGGCTTCCTGATACTTCTTGAAGAACAGCATGTAAACCATTACACCAAGCACTGCCAAAGCGGCAATCAGACCGATTATATTGATATTTCCGGTAAACAGACTGCCGAACTGATAGATCATCAGGCTGATGGCATAAGCAAATCCACACTGATAGGCAATGGCAAACCAGGTCCAGCCGGTGTTGTTCATTTCACGCTTGATTGCGCCAATGGCAGCAAAACAAGGAGCACAAAGAAGGTTGAAAACCATGAAGGAATAAGCGGCAATTCCAGTGAAGGACGCAGCCAAATTGGCATAAGCTTCCTTGCCGCCGTACAGAATACCCATGGTGCCCACGATGTTTTCCTTGGCAACGAGGCCGGTAATGGAAGCAACTGTTGCCTGCCAGGTACCGAAGCCGATAGGAGCGAAAATCCAGGCGATCATGTTGCCGACCCTTGCCAGGATGGAAAGCTCCAGTTCTTCTTCTTCAAGCATGCGGAAAGCGCCGTCTGCCACTCCGAAGCGGCTCAGGAACCACACCAGAATAGTGGAAAGAAGGATGATGGTTCCTGCTTTCTTAATAAAGCTCCAGCCGCGTTCCCACATGGAACGGAGTACATTGATGAGCGTGGGCCAGTGATAAGCGGGGAGTTCCATTACGAAAGGTGCAGGTTCTCCTGCAAAAAGCCGGGTTTTCTTGAGCATGATTCCACTGATAATAATGGCAGCCATGCCGATGAAATATGCACTGGTTGCTACCCAGGCGGATTTATGGAAGATTGCACCGGCGATCATGGCGATGAAAGGAACTTTGGCGCCGCAGGGGATAAAAGTCGTCGTCATGATTGTCATACGGCGGTCGCGCTCATTTTCAATTGTACGGGATGCCATGATGCCAGGGACGCCGCAACCGACGCCGATCAGCATTGGAATAAAGGATTTGCCTGACAGGCCGAATTTACGGAAAATCCGGTCAAGAACAAAGGCAATACGTGCCATGTAGCCGCATGCTTCCAGAAATGCCAAGAGGAAAAACAGTACCAGCATCTGAGGTACAAAGCCCAGTACGGCTCCGACACCTGCCACAATGCCGTCCAGAATCAGGCCTTTCAGCCAGTCTGCAGCGCCGACCTTGTCGAGGCCGCTTTCCACGAGTGCGGGAATGCCGGGAACCCAGACGCCGTAAGCGGCAGGGTCAGGAGCACCAATATCGGACTTATAACCCTCTTCTGTGTTCAGATACTCTTCTACTGCTGCCAGAAGATCTGATTTGCCGGTGCCGGGATGTTCTTCCGTTTCCAGAGTTTCTTCATCCTGGGTAATGTAGGTAACAGAGGCATCTTCCGGCACAGCTGCCAGCAGAGCGTTCAACGATTCTTCAGGAGCTTCTTCGCTGATTTCCACGCCGTACACTTCGGCAAACGTTTCGATGATGGTATCCGTATCTCCGTACCGTTCCGCAGCTTCCTCATACTGGGCAGTGCCGTTTCCAAAGAGATGATAACCGTCACCGAACAGACCGTCATTGGCCCAGTCCGTAGCGGGGGCGCCTACTGCGACCATGGCAATCCAGTATACGGCAAACATTACCAGCGCAAATATAGGAAGGCCAAGCCAACGGTTGGTTACTACCTTGTCGATCTTGTCGGAAGTGCTCAGGCTTCCGGCACTGTGCTTACGATAGCAGGACTTGATGACGGTTGCAATATATACATACCGTTCATTGGTAATGATGCTTTCTGCATCATCATCCAGTTCTTTCTCGGCGGCACTGATGTCTGATTCAATATGCTTCAGTGTATCTGCAGAGATTTTCAGCTGTTCCAGTACCTTGTCATCCCGTTCAAAGACCTTGATGGCATACCAGCGCTGCTGTTCTTCCGGAAGATCATGAACGATAGCTTCCTCAATGTGGGCAAGCGCATGTTCCACAGGACCGGAGAAGGTATGCTGCGGTACGGTTTTTGCTCCGTGAGCAGCTTCGATGGCTGCCTCTGCTGCTTCCATGACACCGGTGCCTTTCAAAGCAGAAATTTCCACTACTTTACATCCCAGCTGTCGGGCCAGATCTGCCGTATTCAGCTTGTCACCATTCTTTTTTACCACATCCATCATGTTGATGGCAACGACTACGGGGATGCCCAGTTCTACCAGCTGAGTAGTCAGATAGAGATTGCGCTCCAGATTGGTACCGTCAATAATGTTCAGGATAGCGTCCGGACGCTCATTGATCAGATAATTCCGGGCAACCACTTCCTCAAGAGTATACGGAGAAAGGCTGTAAATGCCGGGCAGGTCGGTGAGGACTCCACCATCGTGTTTTTTCAGCTTGCCTTCCTTTTTTTCCACTGTTACACCGGGCCAGTTTCCCACAAACTGGTTGGAGCCTGTCAAAGCATTGAAAAGCGTTGTTTTTCCGCTGTTTGGGTTGCCGGCAAGGGCAATTTTGATATCCATCGCTTATTCATCCTCCTGAATATTAGTAAATACTAACATTATTGCAAAAAAATTATTCTACTTCAATATTTTCGGCATCTGCCTTGCGAAGGGATAACTCGTATCCGCGCACGGTGATTTCAATCGGATCACCCAACGGTGCAACCTTGCGGACAAAGATTTCTACGCCCTTGGTTATGCCCATATCCATGATTCTGCGCTTTACAGCACCTTCACCGTGGATTTTTACAACCTTTGCCTTGCCGCCTACCGGAACTTCTTTCAGATTGTTCATTTCTGTACCTCCCTTATCAAATCATGATTCTGCGTGCCATTTCATCGCTGATCGCAACACGGGATTCCTTGACCTTCACAATGACGTTTCCGTTCAATGCGGTAATGACTGTCACTGTGCCTCCTGCCACGAATCCAAGATTTTCCAGGTGCTTTTTTATTTCAGGGCTTCCTCCGACCTTGCGGATCACGGATTCTTCCCCCGGGGTAGCATAGCTTAATGGAATCATCCTGTTTGCTCCTATCTCTTGAATGCAGATGCACTGTATGAAAGAAAAACTGCATACACGTTAGAAATTGCTAACAACATTTCTTATTATAGTTATGTGCAACTAACTTGTCAAGCACTTTGTTAGCAAAAACTATCTGATGGATGCAAAACAAAAAGACGCGTTTTCAGAAAAAACTGCTCAAAAAGGGAAGCAGAAATGCATTTTGCAAGATAAAAGGCGCTATTAAAAAGTGTGGAAGTGTTAGGAGCAATTTGAAAAATGCCAGATCTTTAGCATGCTTTGAAGGTGGAATGTACTTTCTTCCATATGCGGAAGGAAGCGATAAGATCAGTGAGCTTTTTGACTTTTGCGCTGCAGAGTATTATCATTTAAGCAGTGAGACACTTTGTGTGCTTAAAGATGGTTGATATGATGGTATATCAATAATCCTTTGCAGCATGATCCTGTCTGGGTGAAACGTGGAAAAAACGGTTGGAGAAAGTTATTTCAAATCACTGAAAGCGATTTCAGCTAAAAAACATAAGACAGAGGGAACAGACCGGACGGATACGTTTGCGGGCATTGAATAATACTATAGCTCTGATCTTGTTGTTGCGGATGCATGTACCCCTGAAAGCAGGAAGCTTCTGCATTTCTGGGCCAAGGAGAGTTACAAATACTGTAACAGAAAGAGAGAAACAAAAATGAAGGAATGGATTCACAAAATCAGTGTTACACTGATGCTGGCTGTGGGAGAGTTACTGCTGGGACTGCTGCTGATTATCAGCCCGGCTGGATTGGCAAGCTTTGTTATTATAGCTCTTGGTATCCTGTTAATGCTTCTCGGGGGATTTCATCTTTACCAGTATCTTCGTCTGTCCCGGGAAGAAGCAGCCAGAACCTGGAAGCTTTCTGCCGGCGCTGGTATTGTAACCATCGGTCTTGCTTTCATTGCCAATCAGCACTGGATGGTCCAGGTGATTGGCGCACTGACAACACTCTATGGAGCAACGGTGCTGGCGACAGCATTTATGAAACTGCAGATTGCCGTAGATGCGTTCCGGAGCAGACGCCCTTACTGGTATCTGATGGTTATCAGCTTTGTTCTGACGGCGATCTTTGCGATGCTTCTCTTCCTCAATCCGTTCCCGGAAAGCCTGGTATGGATCATAAGCGGAGTTGCGCTGCTTGTGCTGGCGGCACTGGATGGTGCATATTTCATACTTGGCAGAAGAAAATAAAAGCACAACTGTGATAGTTGGTTCTTTCCTTGCTAAAGCGTGAACGGATGGTCAATGCGGTCGCAAAACAGGATTATCCCAGGAAAAACCATGATGGCGTAATGAACCATGCCATGCACCCGGCGAGAGGATTCCCGGGCTGCAATGCCTGCTGCTCCGCTTGCTGTCCGGTTCTGGAAAAGAGCTGTTCGGTTGCAAAGATAACTGCAGGAAACAGTATCAGCGATGCAGAAATCATCGTAAATCGGACGGGACCTCTGTATCAGGCAATAACGGGTATTTTGCGCAGCTGTCTGGTTTTTAAAGAAAACAAAGGAAGAGAGGGTGATTCGCCCTCTTTTTCTGTACCGAAAAGATGGATACCATCATTGACGCCGTAAAAACATTTGAAACGCTTTTGAACGTTTTACAGTTACAATAAAAATCCGGAATACAGATCGAATTTGCGACATTGCTGACTCTCCGGCCACGGAAATTGCATTTTTTCTGTTTTCCTGATCGGTGGGATGGTGGCGGTCTGTATCCCGGAGCCTGTCAATGCAGAAGAGTGATAAAGATTTACCCGGAAATTCTTGCCCCTGTATGCATTAGACTGCTGGTTTGCTTCATGAAGTGCCTTCTCTGTTGCATATTTCGACGAATACCGGAAAGAAAATGTGAGGGCATGACGGTGTGAAACCAGATGAGAAAGGTGTCGCCACAGGAACCGCTTTTCAGGTAACGAGCCGCTTTCCGTTGCTGTCAGAAAAGCGCATGAAAAAAGAAAGGTAAGTGAAAAATGGAGTTTTCATTTCTTTATGCCATTCCCCGAACAATACAGCTGGACAGATTTTTCCTTGTTTTGACCGGGATTGCCGGCTCTTATGGGCAATTGTGGCTTGTTGCCGCAGCCCTGCTTCTGGTTTTCCGGAAGACACGGAAAACCGGAGCTGCTGTAATCATATCGTACCTTGCAGTGTTTCTGATTGGTCAGCTTGTACTGAAAAGCCTGGTTTCCCGACCAAGGCCATGTCAGATTGACCGGGCTTTTGCACTGCTTGTGAGCAGACCGTCCAGTTCTTCCTTTCCATCCACGCATTCTGCCTGGGCATTTGCAGCTGCAACAGTTCTTTTTATGATGCATGGAAAGATGGGAGCACTTGCATATATCGCAGCAGCATTGATTGCATTCAGCCGTTTGTATCTGTTTGTGCACTTTCCAACGGATGTGCTTTTTGGCATGGTGATGGGAATTGTACTGGGTATTCTGGCGGTGAAATTGACACGGTATATCTGGGACAAGTTCAGCAGAGCGGGTAGCAGGACCGGAAACTGAATGACAGAGAAATTCCGTAAAACAGGGCTTGGAAAAGATTTCTGGCAGAAACAGGGGTGTTCCTTTTTCGGTAAACGGAAGCGCTGGGGGGAGAAAATGGCAAACAGTTTTGCTGCAGCTTTTTCCATTGTAAAAAACAAGTAATGTAAGTGCATTGCGGCTTGGTTCATAGCTTTGCACGGATGTGAAAGTTCGGAAATACCGGAGAAAGAGGTACTTAAACCGTCTGAATCTCGGCTTGTATCATATCTGAGGTTGTCAGGAGGAAATAGAATGGAAAAACAGGAGATTGCGATTACGTCTTTTGAAGAGATCGGAATCGGGCAGGTCGAAAACGAAGAGAAAGCGACAGGATGTACGGTTTTTGTCAGCAGGACGGGTATGCGTGCTGGTCTGGATGTTCGAGGTGGCGGGCCTGCATCCAGGGAAAGCCAATTGCTGAATCCGCTGATGGCCGCATCGTCCATTCATGCCATAGTGCTGGCTGGCGGCAGTGCATTTGGACTTGGTACTGCAAATGGAGTAATGCAATACCTGGAAGAGAAGAACATAGGATATGACGTGGGAGTAACAAAAGTCCCGCTGGTGGTCCAATCTGACATTTTTGACCTGACGGTTGGTGACCCTTTTGTACGCCCAGATGCAGCGATGGGTTATGAAGCGGCGAAATGTGCCCTGGAAGCACCAAATTACCGCGATGGCAATTATGGAGCAGGCTGTGGGGCAACCGTGGGGAAGATTGCAGGCATGAACACCTGCATGAAAACCGGCATTGGCAGTTATGCCATACAGCTTGGCAGGCTGAAGGTTGGTGCAGTTGTTGTGCTTAATGCACTGGGGGATGTCTATGACTGGCGGACAGGAAGGCAGGTTGCGGGACTTCTGACCGATGACAGAACTGAACTTCGCAGTACTTTGGCGTACATGCAGAAAAACTATGCCGTAGTTGACAATCGTTTTACAGGCAACACAACGCTTGCGGTTGTCATGACGAATGCACGGTTTGATAAAGCCAGACTGTGCAAGATTGCAGGGATGGCACACGACGGTTATGCACGTTCTATCTGTCCGGTGCATACTTCTGCAGATGGAGACAGCATTTATGCAGTATCTGTCGGAGAAATTGAAGCAGATCAGGACCTGGTCGGAACACTTGCTGCAGAGGTTGTCAGCGGGGCTATCCTTCGGGCTGTTGAGTGTTCAACTGGCGCTTACGGTTATCCAGCCGCGAGGGATTTGAAACCCTGAGCGGCCAATCATTGCAGAAATGGAATGAACAAAAATGGAAAACTTCTGTCAGGAAATGACAGCAGCAATTCCACAGAACCAAAAAGCCTTTGGCTTGGAAATGATAGAAAGAATGGTTAATGATGAAAAGAATTATTACCGGGGTATTAACTCTGATTTTCCTTTTTTCCGCAGCGGGTGTGTTTGCGGAAGGATTATCCTTTGAGCAGTTTGCGGAAGTGGATTGGAGCTTCAGCAGCGGCGCCGGAGGATGGTCGACGGATATGCGGATTTTTAGGGATGGCACGTTTATCGGGGAGTATCATGATGGCGAGCTGGGAGATTGGGATGAAGCGTATCCGAATGGTACTGTCTACGTCAGCAGATTCAGCGGACAGATGGCTCTGGAAAAGCAGATAGACGAACATTCCTGGGAAATCAGGATTGATATGCTGACACTGGAGGATATTTCCGGCGAGACGAATGTCGTGGATGGGACCCGCTATATTACGACGGAGCCGTATGGAATCAGTGAGAACGACAGGATGCGGCTGTATGTTCCGGGGACCCCGGTGGATGAACTTACGGAAGAAATGCAGATGTGGGCACATCTGTACAACATGGATGAAAGGGAGACAGAACTGGCTGGCTGGTTCCTGTACAGTGAAAAGAATGAGAGCGGCTTTGTAGGCGGCATTTCTGATGAGGAGCATTTCGTTAATCCATGGGCAGAAGTAACGATGCGGCAGTTCTATCGGCTTTCCGGGGTGTCCTTTGATGTTCCGAAAGGAGCGGAAAATGTGGTCTACCGTTGGCTGGACAGCGAACGTCTAGGGGAGATGCAGTTTGTTCTGGATGGGGATGAATTTTGTGCAAGGGTTCATCCTGAAGTACTCCGGGACGGGGAATTGGCAAATATCTCGGATATGTATTTCATGTGGGAAAATGAGGAAGCAGTGAAGATCAGACACTGTGATGGAACAATTGGAACTGCAAAGACCGGAAGCACCGAATGGGTGGAATTGTGTCTGTGGTATGATAAGGTTCCGGGGCTGATGTATTCTCTTTCTGTGTATACATTGGAACCGGACGGGCTTGACCTTACAGCTGTTGCAGAGATGATTTTCAATCCTGTTCAGGAATTGCTGTGATGGCTGTCAGGGAAAAGCGAAGTAAAAAACGGAAGAACGGACAACAACACCATTCTGTATTGTATGAATGGTGTTGTTGTGTTATAAATAACTGGTTGTTTCTTTTGATTGATCTCAGGAGCAGGGTTGGGAATGAATTGAACCCCGTTTCAAAAGTGATTATAATGGGGACTGAATTTTATTGTCCTGCCTGGTTCTTATCTGGTGCCGGATAAAGGGCTTTACGGGAAGATAATGCCATAGATTAATGGGAATACGGTGTATTGAACATATCCGATGCAGCACGAATAATGGAACCGACGACAACCGAATATTCTTTTGCAGGGATTATATAAATGCCCGGATGGACAGGAAAGAAGCGAAGACGATGCAGGTTGCGGTAATAGATGATGAGCAGAAGATGCGGATTCAACTGGAAAAATATATTCTGCGATTTGGTCAGGAAAACGAAGAAATACTGGACGTGACGCTGTTTTCCTCTGCAGATGAATTGCTGAAGCAAAACATCGCTTTTTTTGATCTTCTGATCTTTGATATCGATATGCCAGGTACCAACGGGATGGATGCAGCACGGCATATCCGGCAGAATAATGAAGAAATCGTTATTCTGTTTGTCACCAATATCGCACAATATGCTATTAATGGGTATGAAGTGGATGCAGTGGATTATATCCTTAAACCCGTCGGCTATTTTGACTTTGCCATGAAATTCCTCAGGGCGGTAAAGAGGGCAAAACAGAAGAACAATGAGCGTCTGGTGCTTTCGACGACAGAAGGGCAGTATGCTGTAAATGTACGTGATATTCTGTATGTGGAAGTCATTGCCCATTACCTTATCTACCATACTGCGGAAAAGGAATACCGTATCCGGGCAAGTATGAGAGAGCATGAGGATATCCTGAAGAAATACTTCTTTTCAAGGTGTCATAAATCCTATCTTATCAACCTTCGGAGAATGAAGGGAATCCATAATACGGAAGTGCTGGTGGATTCGCTGAGTATTCCCCTGGGGAGAACATATAAGGATTCTCTTCTGTCGGATTATATACGCTTTCTGCATCAGTAATTCCAAATGCAAACGTTGCCATAGGGTGTCAACGATGAAAACAACATATCTTGCTCTCCTGGATCAGTTTCGCTACATGGGCGGGCTGCTTTCCATGGTTTTTGTAATCTGCGATACGACGCTGCACCGCCGCGAACACTATGGAAGGCGGGTGCTACTGAGCGGGATTATCTGTGTGCTTCTTGCTTTTGCGTTCCTTCCTGTCAGGGATTTTCTTAAGCCGATACAGGCTTCAGTTCCCTATGCAAATGCTCCATACTGGCTGTTTGTGAGTTTCTCCCCTGTAGCCTTTATTCTGACATGTTACGATGTCTCAAGCACTGAAGCTTTTTTCTGCGCCATGACAGCAGGGCTGACCGAAGCTGCGGCTACCATTATTATCCGCAATCTGTTTGTTTACACATTGTTTCCAGAATTTCCGGAAAGTCATCCTGTGGTTTATACGGTGCTTTTGATCCTTTACTATGTAGCTCTTTGCTGGATCATCCGCGAAAGGGTTGCAAAAAAAATGCAGTTCGGTATTCTGGATGAATTGGAAGAAGAGGAAAAGTTTACAGTTCATCCTCTGGTTTTTTACATTCTTCAGACAACGATTCTCAGCGTCACACGTTATGTGATGGAAGTGGTTATCCTGCCGATGCAGGCATACGGTGAATTGTCCGAAGTATACCGGCAATTGCAGCTCTTTCTCATTCTCAACCAGATGCTGATCTGTACGGTACTTCAGCTTCTGATCTGGCTGGGATATGGCCGTCTGGCTGAAAAGACGGAAAAAAATATGATTGCGCGGATTGCACGGGAAAGGGCGAAACAGTACGAATTTTCCAGAGAAAACATCGAAATGATCAATCGCAAGGTTCATGATTTCAAACATCAGTTGCAGGTGCTGGCTGCTGTTACGGAGGAAGAACGGCAGCATCAGATGGAAGAAACCAACCGTGCCATCGGTTTTTATGATGCGGTGGTAAAAACCGAAAACGAGGCGCTGAATGTTCTGTTGACAGAGAAAAGCTTCTACTGTACCAACCATCAGATCCGTCTGTCCTGCATGGTAAACACCCGACAGCTGGAAAAAATCCGTTTGGTGGATCTTTATACGCTTCTTGGCAATGCACTGGACAATGCCATTGAAAGTGCGGAACAGGTCAGTGATCCGGAGAAAAAGGTCATCAGCCTTTCGATTCTGGACAGAGAAGGAATGCTGTATATCCGGCTTGAAAACTATTATGAACAGATGCCTGATATTCAAGACGGCATTCCACAGACTCGAAAAACCGATAAGCAGAACCATGGATTCGGACTCAAGAGCATAAAATATATCGCCCAATCCTACGGCGGAAGAGCAGATATCCGGATGGAGAACCAGATATTCTACCTGGAAATTCTTATTCCATGAACAGATTGAGTTTTTGACGGGGAGAAGGTTGTTCGTGCCTATAACAGGTCGTTTGTGCCTCGCTACTTGCGTGGCACTTTTTTTTGTATATGATAGAGTACGGTAGAATATGCTTCTGTGCATATCATAAAATGGAATCAGAGAAGGGAGAGCTTTATGAAAAAGAAACGATTGTTCAGAGGCCTGGCAAGCATTTTCCTTGCTATTGCCGTTGTCTTCAGTGTTGTGTACACGGTAGCTGATGCTTGGGCAGGCAAGGTGGATGAACTGCTGGGCACTTCTGCTACGGGTATTATCCGCAGCAAAGACCCGGAGGATTACCGCTATAAATCAGATTATTCAGTTGCATCGGATCTGGTTACGGCGGAGATTGGATATAGTACCCGTGCCTCTGAAGAAGGAAGTGTCGCTCTGAAGGGGATGCCTGCGATCTCCGGGAAGAATGTCACACTTTTCGGATTGCGCAGTGGGGAAAAGATGCAGTTCGGAGGCTCCATGGGTGAGCTGATTCAGACTTCTCAGGCAGTAACTCTTTCGGATGCACTTGCCAGAGAAGGATTCTCCGTCAATCAGGAGATGTTAAAATTCTACCAGGACAAGGCTTCTGCTTATGCACCGACACGCGCTTCCGGCGGCAATGTGGTCAGTTCGTATGAGGGACAGGGAGCAGCGATTGGAGAGGTGCCTCTTTCCGAATATGATGCATCGTTGATAGGCAGTTACAAGGATGCTGCCATAATTGTTCTGGGCAGGGATGCCGGCGAGTCTTCCTGCTTTTATCCTGGACAGAACGGACTCAGCAAGCCGGAAGAATTTACGAATTCTCCAACAGGAAATATTCTTTCTCTTTCCAACGAGGAACGTGATCTGGTTCACTGGGTCGAAGAGCAGGGATTCGGAAAAGTAGTTGTATTGCTGAATTCCGGTACTGCCATGGAAATTGATGAACTGAAAAAAGATGAGGAAGTGGATTCTATCCTCTGGATAGGAAATCCCGGCGCATACGGAACCTATGGAATTGCCAGACTGCTTTCCGGCGCCGCACTTCCCAGCGGACACCTGCCGGATACGTTTGCAGTCAATTCCGCACTGAGCCCTGCTGCTCAGAACTATGGAATCTATGTATTTGAAAATGCGTCTGACATTGATTCCAGCAATAATAATGCACTTCGCGCTTCCTGGTATCTCGCAGAACTGGAAGGCATCTATACAGGTTATAAGTATTATGAGACCCGTTATTATGATGCCATGATGAAACAGGGCAATGCCGCTAAGGCTGCAAAGGGACAAAGCGTTAACGGAATGACCTGGGACTACGATACGGAGGTCAGTTATTCTTTTGGCTACGGAGTGGAAGGTTCCACTTTCTCGGAAGAAATAACAAACCTGAACGTTGACTGGTCCGGCAGCAATTCTTCCACTGCGACCGTCCGGATTACGAACACGGGTGAACAGGCAGCAAAGCATGCAGTACAGCTGTATGTCTCTGTTCCGTACACCCAGCGCGACCGGGATAACCATGTGGAAAAGAGCGCCATCCAGCTGATCGGCTATGCCAAGACCGGAGAAGCCAAGGAAAAGGATTATTCGGAGACGGTCCTTCTTCAGCCCGGTGAGAGCGAGGAAGTTACCATTACCTTCAGTGTGGAAGACTTTTATACCTATGACCGCACCTATTCCCATGACGGCGTGAACGGATCATGGATGCTGGAGGAAGGAGATTATTACTTTGCCACCGGCAATGGAGCCCATGATGCGATGAATGCCATTCTGCTGGCGCAGGGCGTCCAGGTGGAGTCCACCGGCACTTCGTTTGCCGCGCATCTGGAAGCAGACCGTTTTATGCATGCATCCAATGGGACAACCGTGCAGAATCAGCTGGATATGGCGGACCTGAACAACTTTGGTATCGAGGTTACCTACCTGTCCCGTAACGACTGGCTGAATACCTTCCCGCGCAGCCTCAATTCCCTGACTGCCAACAAAGAGATGGTTTTCATGCTTCGCAACGAGATTTATAACCAGGACTTGGAGATGGCTTCCTACAAAGGGCCTGATTCTTTCACCTATGACGCAAAGAATGGCATATCTGCAGCTCAGCTGATCGGACTGGATTATGATGACCCGCTGTATGACAAAGTGCTGGATGAAATGAATCTCCAGGACCTGATTAACCAGTATATTTCCTATCTCGAAGAGATCGATGAGATTACCTTCCCGGTGGAGAACCGTGCAGACTCTCCTTTGGGCATCATCGGATTTATAGGACAGAGAACCAAAGGCACTCTGTATGAAGTGGCCGAAGATGATCCGGCTTACCGTCACTATACCGATGTATATGCAGCAGGTCCAGTGATTGCGGCTACTTTTTCTCCGCTTTTGCAATATGAAATGGGAAGACTGGTCGCCAACGACGGTTTCTGGACAGGGTATCAGGTCTGGTTTGCTCCGGGAATGAACCTGCATCGAACACCATATAATGGCAGAAATGTTTGTTATTATTCGGAGGATCCTGTACTGACCGGCAATACCGGAGCGTATGTTCATAAAGCGCTGAACAAATACGGAATGGTAACCAGCGTTAAGCATTTTGCCTTTAACGATCAGGAAACCAACCGGGACGGACTTGCCGTATTTCTGAATGAACAGGCTGCCCGTGAAAACGAATTGCGCGGTTTTTATATCGGCATCAGGGATGGGGGCATCAAAGGATTTATGAGTGCCTTCAACCGAATCGGCTGCACGCATGTAGGAGCTTTCAAAAATCTGATGATTAACATCCTGCGTGGAGAGTGGGGCTGGAATGGCTTCATGATGACAGACTCTGTCAAAGCAACCGGATACTTCCTGCCGCGGGAGTGCGCAGCAGCGGGAAATGACCAGATGCTGGGAGGTTCTAACAATGGCAAGATCTGGAAGCTGAGTGTGGATACTGTATCCAAGGATATCGTACTGCAGGCGAATATCCGGGACAGCTTCCACAGAAAACTATATACCCATGTTAACAGTGCCCTGATGAATGGCATTAAAGCTGATACCTCGGCAGGAGGAGCGCAGCCGGTATGGGTTGTTGCACTGCACATTATAATGTGTGTCGGATATACTGGATTCCTGGTCTTCCTGGTCCTGTATCTGATGCGGGAGAAGAAGGAAAGGAGGGCGTAAGCCATGAAAAACAAGCAGTTAACCAGAGAGATTACCGCTGACTTTGCGGTTATCCTCCTGACCATTCTTGCCCTTGTACTGTTTGGTCTTGGATTTTCTACAGGTTATTATCTCTATGGTCAGATGAATTCCGTGACAGTGACTGTCTGTTATGTGGCCGCGCTATTGCTCGCAGGCATTGCAATTCTCTGTCTCAAAATATTTCCCAAAGCAGTATGGCCAAAACTGCTGACATATCTGGTTACCGCGGGCCTTGCCCTGGGAGCGCTGACCCTGCTGGGAGACCGTGTGGAAGGCATTGGCAACTGTATTCTGACAGATTATGATTCCGGCCATGGCGGAGAGGAAGCGATCTACTATTCTCTTGGCAGCGTACTCGCCGCGCTTGCGGCCATGATCTTTAATATCATCGGTTCTTTCGGAAGAGATCCGGATGAGGAGAAAAAGATATCCCGCTCGGGCAGGACTGTGCTGTGCTGCGCATGCGCACTGACAATGATTGCCATCCTGGTACCATCCCTGTATCTGGGAGGAGCATTTGCCCCGCAGACTGTCGGTTCTTCTTCCGTTACAGCAGCAAACAAGGAAGTTCCGACGGTGACCGGAACTTATAAAGTAGTCCTTTCCGGTGCAGAAACAAACCTTGATATGCTTCAGGATTATCAGTTCCAGTGCGGGAAAATGGACGGACTGATGAACGTAGACAGCCGTCTCAATCTAGGGCTGGAGCTGACGCTGAACCCGGATAATACATATTCCCTTCTCAGTGACAGCTATTGCGTTGAAAACGGAAAACGCGCAGTCATCGGAGATGAAACTGGACTCGGAATGGTTTCCACGATGAAGGCAGAAGGATCTTATACCGTAAACGAAGACGGAACGGTAACCACCTCCGCGGCAAATCATGCTGTTTTTGAACTTGCATTGGATACCTATTCGGGACAGATGCGAGGACCGGCGAGTTACAAGATCGGGGATGAAGAGGCTGCAGACGGCACCTATGATTCAGCAGAATATCCTGCGGTTCTGGATGCTGTTCCTGCTACCGTATGGACTGTTGCCGACGGGACAATTACAGGCTATAAAAAGGATACCAATGTTGTTGGCATCCACAGCATCACCATTTCCGGGGCAGAAATGAATCTGGATACCCTTCAGGATTATCAGTTTCAGTGCGGGAAAATGGATGGGCTGATGAATGTGGACAGCCGCCTGAATCTCAGCCTGGAGCTGACACTGAATCCGGATAACACATATTCTCTTTTCAGCGACAGTTACTGTGTTGAAAACGGCAAACGTGCCGTGATTGGAGATGAAACCGGACTTGGCATGGTATCCACGATGAAAGCGGAAGGAACCTATTCCGTGAATGAGGATGGAACAGTTACTACTTCCGCGGCTTCCCATGCTGTTTTTGAACTGGCACTGGATACCTATTCAGGACAGATGCGCGGACCGGCGAGTTACAAGATCGGGGATGAGGAGGCAGCAGACGGTAAGTATGATTCAGCAGAATATCCTGTCATACTGGATGCGGTTCCAGCCACGATATGGACTGTAGCCGATGGAAAAATAACTGGTTATTCCAAGGATACCAACGTTGCTGGAACCTACAGCATAATCCTTTCTGGTGCAGAAGTGAACCTTGATAAGCTGCAGGACTATCAGTTCCAGTGCGGAAAACTGGACGGTCTGATGAATGTGGACAGCCGCCTGACCCTCAGTCTGGAGCTGACGCTCAATCCGGATAATACATATTCCCTTTTCAGTGACAGCTATTGTATTGAAAATGGAAAACGCGCGGTAATCGGGGATGAAACCGGACTTGGCATGGTATCCACGATGAAGGCAGAGGGAACCTATATCGTGAATGAGGATGGAACAGTTACTACCTCTGTGGCCTCCCATGCGGTATTCGAGCTGGCATTGGATACCTATTCGGGACAGATGCGCGGACCGGCAGGCTATAAGATTGGAGACAGTGAGGCAGCTGACGGCATCTATGATTCTGCGGAACATCCCGAGGTACTGGATGCTGTTCCTGAAACAGTATGGACACTGGCTAGCCAGTCCATTGCTGGTTATCATGCTGTGGAAAAAGAGGAAGCTCCGGCAGCAGAAGAAATGACAGCTCCGGAAGAAGTGGTTACCCAGCAATCCTCCGTCACGATTGTTTCGGATGATGAAGGCACAACCATGACATTCCTTCAGGATGGAACATATCAGTTCGAATTTGCTGCTTATGGCATTATAGATTCTGGCACGTATACCTATGAGAATGGCATTCTGACACTGACGGACAAGAATGGAAAGCAGTCCGTGGGTGAAGGGGATCCGGTGAAACTGCACTATGCCTACTCTGACAGCGATCAGCTGACTGGCGATTTTACCATATCTGCGAATACCTTTGATTTCCAAAAGGCAGAGAAAGCTTCTCCGGCAGAAAGTGTCCCCACAGCTGAACCGGTGACGGTTTCTTCGGATGACGGCGGAACCGAGATGACGTTCAACGCGGACGGAACCTACCGGTTCTGGTTTGCAGCCTACTCCATTGAGGACCTGGGAACTTATACCTATGAAAATGGCGTACTGACGCTGACGGACAAGAATGGAAAGCAGTCCGTGGGTGAAGGGGATCCGGTGAAACTGCACTATGCCT
>CAMVHE010000061.1 GCA_947167215.1 uncultured Clostridia bacterium | reverse complement strand
AGCTGGATGAGGAAGGCAAGATCGTTTCGGTCAGCGTGCCCGAGCATAATGAGACCGTTGGATTCGGTGCTGATCTGATTGCAGATACTGCTGTTTTTGAAGCCCTGGTCGGAAAGAATATCGCAGACGCACGCATTGACGTGAAGACCGGCGCAACCCTGACCAGCAATGCCATCAACGATGCACTGGCACAGGCTGCAAAGGATGCAGGCGTGGCTACCGCTGCTGAAGCAGAAGAGGAGTCCAAGGCCAAGAGCTACGCGGTAAAAGGCTTTGCCGATTTCAACGTGGAAATTGAGCTGGATGAGGAAGGCAAGATCGTTTCGGTCAGCGTGCCCGAGCATAATGAGACTGTTGGATTCGGTGCTGATCTGATTGCAGATACTGCTGTTTTTGATGCTCTTGTCGGCCAGAACATCGTTGATGCTCAGATTGATGTTAAGACTGGCGCAACACTGACCAGCAATGCGTTAAATGATGCCCTGCGGCAGGCTGCGGTGGAGGTAGTGAAATGAAGGAACTTAGAAGAATCTTCATGAACGGCATCCTGGATGAGAACCCGACGTTCCGCATGGTGCTGGGCATGTGTCCTACTCTGGCAATTACCACGGCTGCGAGTAACGGCATTGGTATGGGGTTGGCTACAACATTTGTTTTGGTCTTTTCAAACTTGGTTATTTCTTTGCTGCGGAAGGCTATTCCTTCACAGATCCGTATTCCTGCATTCATCGTGGTCATCGCAACTTTCGTTACGATTGTCCAATTGATGATTAAGGCATATCTGCCCGCACTGGATGAATCCCTTGGTGTCTTTATTCCCTTGATTGTTGTAAACTGCATTATCTTCGGCAGAGCGGAAGCGTTTGCCTTCAAGAACAAGCCGCTAGCTGCCATCGTAGACGGACTGGGAATGGGTATCGGCTTTACCCTGGCTATCACCCTGATTTCTTCTATCCGTGAGATCTTCGGTGTTGGCACCTGGTTCGGAATGCAGGTGATGCCGGAGAATTATCTGCCGATGGATATTCTTATCCGTCCTGCCGGCGGATTTATTGTCCTGGGTTTGACACTGGCATTGGTCAACAAGCTGTTGCCGAAGAAAGCGTAAGGGGGCGGGACATATGATGAAGCAACTGATCACAGTTTTGATTAGCGCTATTTTCGTTAATAATTTTGCCATGTCTCGGTTCTATGGCATCTGCCCCTTCCTAGGCGTTTCCAAGAAGCTGGAAACTGCGTTTGGCATGGGAATGGCTGTCACCTTTGTTATGGCACTGGCTTCGCTGGTTGCTTATCTGGTGAACACGTTCCTTCTTATTCCCATGGATATGGAGTATCTTCAGGTCATTGCCTTTATTCTGGTTATCGCAGTGCTGGTTGGCATTGTCGAAATGGCGATTAAGAAGATGAGTCCCTCGCTGTATCAGGCTCTGGGCGTATACCTTCCCCTTATCACCACCAACTGTGCCGTGCTCGGCGTGACCCAGTTGAATGTGACCGAAGGATACAACCTTATTTTCTCCGTCATTAACGGTATTGCATCTGCACTGGGTTATACCCTGGCGATCTGCCTGTTTGCGGGTATCCGTGAACGCTTGGCCGTCGGAAATCTGCCCAAGTGGATGGAAGGCTTCCCGGGCGCTATGATTGCTGCTGGCCTGATGGCTGTAACCTTTAACGGCTTCAGCGGCCTGATCTAATCGAAGGGGAGGAATCAGATTGGATATTGTTTTGATCTTAAAAGCTGTTGGCATCATGAGCGTTCTCGGACTCGGCTTTGGTGCACTCCTCGGCGTAACCGATAAGGTTTTCAAAGTCGAAACGGATCCCAAGGTAGATGCTCTTCGGGAATGCCTCCCTGGTGCGAACTGTGGCGCCTGCGGATATCCGGGCTGTGATGGCTATGCGGCAGCGGTGGCAGCAGGCAAATCCGAAGTTGGTCTATGTGCAGTCGGCGGCCCGAAGGTTTCTGCGAAGATGGCAGAAATCATGGGAGTGGAAGCAGCTGCTGACACGGGACGAAAAGTTGCGGTTGTTGCCTGTCAGGGCTTTGCAGACCGCTGCAAAACAAAAGGAGAGTATGAGGGAATTCATGATTGCGTGGCCGCATCGATGGTCAACAGCGGAATCAAGAAATGCTCCTATGCCTGTTTCGGTCTCGGAACCTGTGAGCGGGCTTGTCCCTTTGATGCGATTCATATCGACCCCATCAAGCAGATTGCCGTAGTGGATGAGGAAAAGTGCCAGAGCTGCGGACGCTGTGTCGCGGCCTGCCCACAGCATGTGCTGAGCATGCGTCCTGCGGAGCGTATGGTTACCGTCCGCTGCCGTAATCCAGTGTTTGGCATCAAGGCGAAAGAGCAGTGCGAGAATGTCTGCATTTCCTGTGGAGCCTGTGCCAAGGCCTGCCAGTTCGGAGCCATCACCATGGTAGATCATATTCCGGTTATTGATCACAGCAAGTGCATTGGCTGCATGGCCTGTTCGGATGTCTGCCCGACCGGTGCGATGAATCCCAAGAGTGAAAAGCGCAAGATTGCTTATATCGATGCCGAGAAGTGCTCCGGATGCAATGAATGTACCAGCTATTGCAAGTTTGGTGCAATCAAGGGCAGTGAGGGCGAAAAGCATCTGGTCCTCAAAGCCTGTACCGGCTGCGGCCTGTGCGTCGAGCATTGCAAAGAGCAAGCCATTGGTCTGCGGACCAGATGGACTTCACGCGATCCCAAAGACAAGGCTTAAAAGGAAAAGGACGAAGGGAAACATCCTTCGTCCTTTTCTTGACACCCGACGTCCTTTCAATTAAACTGTACGGGAAAAACGTGAAGGAACAGAAGCTATGATTTATCTGGATCATGCGGCTACGACCCCTATGAGCGACGCCGCATTGCAAAAAATGAAAGAAGTGCTATCTGAAAACTGGGGGAATCCAAGCTCCCAGTACGGGATGGGACGCCAAGCCAACGCGCTGCTGGAATCTTCCAGAGCTGAGATGGCAGCACTGCTGCATTGCAGCCGGAATGAAATATTCTTTACTTCCGGTGGTACAGAATCAGACAACAGCGTGGTTTATGGACTCGCTGCTGCTCAGCCCCAAAAAAAGCATATCATTACATCTCCTATAGAACATCATGCCATGCTTGAACCGTGTGCCTTCCTTGCATCCATGGGGTATGAAATCTCATATCTTCCCGTGAACAGCGATGGATTTGTATCACCGGACGACCTGGAGCGGTTTCTGCGGGATGATACGCTGTTTGTATCCGTCATGATGGCCAATAATGAAACCGGTGCCATTCAGCCGGTTCATGAGCTTGCCCGAACAGCGCAGAAATATGGAGTTCCTTTCCACACGGATGCGGTTCAGGCGGTGGGACACATTCCGGTCAACCTGGAAGAAATGCCAGTCAGCCTGCTTTCGCTTTCCGGTCATAAATTTGGTGGCCCTAAAGGAATTGGGGCCTTGTTTGTTCGGGAAGGAACCCGTCTGGCGGAAACAATACGCGGCGGGGCGCAGGAACACCATCGCAGGGCCGGGACAGAGAACGTTGCTGCAGTCTGTGCCATGACGGAAGCACTGAAAGATTCCATCCGGAATGAGAATGCGGGGAAGATTGCATCATTGCGGGACTATCTGAGGAATAACATTCTCGGGACTATCCCGGATGTCTATCTTTCCGCTTCCATGCAATCCTGCCTTCCGGGTCATTTATATCTTCGAATTGCGGGGGTAAGAACAGAAGCGCTGCTTATTGCGCTGGACATGGAAGGAATATGTGCTTCTGCCACCAGTGCCTGCGAAGCCGGAGCAGTGGAAAAGAGTCATGTACTTGAGGCAATGAAGATTGATACCACAAACATGGCTCTTCTGCGTTTGACGGTTGGCAGAAACAACACAAAAGAAGAAATGGAGAAGGTCATCACCGTTTTGCAGCGCGTGATACCGAGACTGAGAAGTTTTACAGCATGATCTATGGTAATATTACCGGCGTCCGGAAAAATGTTCTGGACCGCCTCGAGAGTTTATACGACTTAACGGCTTCCGGTGAGGAGTTTCTTCCGCTGGAACTGCTTCCTGTGCTTTGTGAAGCAACTGAGGATACCGGGCGGGAAATCTGCGTTTATCTCGGCCGGGGTGGAATCATACTGGAAGTATCCATCGGTGATCAGAATACGGTAGGACTGCATGCAGTCCGACGCAGAGGGAATGTATTCCGGCTTTGCCGTGTAAGATGCATTCATACCCATCCGAATGGAGATGCCAGGCTGTCCGAAGTGGACATCAGTGCCCTGCGTTCGCTGCTATTTGACAGCATGGTTGCCGTCGGCGTTCAGGATGCAAAGGCAGTCGGCGTACAGGCTGCTTTTCTCGGCGAAGATGAATCGAACCCACTTTCTGTTTATCGGACAGAGGTGACAAAGCCCGGCCGGATACCTCAGCTTGCGTGGCTCGAACGGATCGAGAATGCGGACAGAGTCGTCCGTGCATCTCCCATTCATGATAACGGAGGAGAGCGGGAGAAAGCACTGCTCCTCAGCATTCATGACGAAGGGTCTCTGGATGAACTGCAGCGCCTTGCAGAAACTGCTGGCGCAGATACCATAAAGCGGGTAACCCAGAAACGGGACAAACCTGAGACCGGAACCTATATCGGTTCCGGAAAGCTGCGGGAACTGTCTCTGCTCTGCCAGGCTCTGGAAGTGGATACGGTCATCGTCGATGATGAGCTGACCAGTATCCAACTGAGGAATATGGAAGCCGAGCTGATGGATGTCAAGGTAGTGGATCGTACAACACTGATTCTTGACATCTTTGCCCAGCGGGCAAAAACGCGGGAAGGTGTCCTGCAGGTTGAAATCGCTCAGATGACCTATCAGCTCCCGAGGCTGCTGGGACATGG
Organism: uncultured Clostridia bacterium; assembly: GCA_947167215.1. Classification (GTDB taxonomy): domain Bacteria; phylum Bacillota; class Clostridia; order Christensenellales; family Aristaeellaceae; genus Ventricola. Next base: position 14,322 of record CAMVHE010000061.1, on the reverse strand, counting down.
AATTTCGATGTCCCGTCTGGGAGGCGGAATTGGTACCCGTGGCCCGGGTGAAACACAGCTGGAAAGCGATCGTCGGGCAATCCGAAGAAGACTTACAGAATTAAAACGACAGCTGGAAGAGCTGAAGGCACAGCGGCGACTGAGAAGGGCCAAAAGGAACAGGAACGCTGTTCCGCTTGTTGCTTTGGTGGGCTATACCAACACAGGAAAATCGACCCTCCTCAATTCTCTTACCCATGCAGATGCGTTTGCACAGGACATGCTGTTTGCTACGCTGGACCCGTTGTCCCGACGTATTCAGCTGCCTGGCAGCAGGGAAATCCTCCTTACCGACACGGTTGGATTTGTCAGCAGGCTCCCTCATACCCTGGTGGAGGCATTTCAATCAACCCTCGAAGAAGTGGTTTCTGCTGATTTAATCGTTCTCGTTTCAGACGCGACATCCCCCGAGATCATGTCACAGCATGATGTAGTCATGGAAGTGCTGAAAACACTCGGAGCCGATGAAATCCCTGTGATTAATGCCATTAATAAGACGGACCTGGCGCAGAGTATTCCGGAATTCCCGGGGGCAGTTTATATCAGTGCAAAGACAGGAGACGGGCTGGATAAACTTCTTGCGGCAATCGATGGAAAGCTTTCTGCAAGGCAGCGCTCGATTCTTGTCCGAGTTCCTTTCTCCAGCGGTCAGGCTTTATCTCTTATTTATGGAGCCTGTACGGTTATTTCCGAAGAATATGAGGACGCCGGTTATGTTTTTCATCTGAAGGCAGATACGGAAACTTCGGAGCGTCTTTCCAGAATGCTTGGCGAAGATCATCTTGTCTATGAGTCAATGCCGGATTTGATATGAAAGGATGTGCTGGTCATGCTTCATGCAGGAGCAATTGCTTCTCTTGTCATCAGTGCTTCCATGCTTTTTGAATCGTGGGCATTTGTTGTTCCGAATCAGAATCCCATGGATACGCTGATTCTTGTAAACAAATTCAATCGTGCCCCCGCCATTCCCGTTGCGCTGGTGAAACCGAATGTTCCGCCGTGCGAAGAGAAGGTTGCGGAAAACATCTATATGCGGCCGGATGCTGCTTCCGCGCTGGAACAAATGTTTGCAGCTGCACAGGAGGAAGGAATCCATCTGTATGCCAGGAGCGGCTTCCGTTCCTATACAACCCAGAAGGCCATCTATGAACGCAAGCTTGGCAGAGTGGATGATGAGCGCAGTGCAAATGCCAGTGTCGCCAAACCCGGATACAGCGAACATCAGACCGGCCTTGCCATGGACTTTGAAGGGGAATCGACACTGGGACAGGGGCTGAATGCTGCTATTGCAGATTCTCCGGAAGGCATCTGGGTCGCAGAAAACTGCCATCGGTTTGGATTTATTCTCCGTTATCCCAAAGACAAAACCAATATTACCGGTTATATTTTTGAACCCTGGCATGTTCGTTATGTGGGTGTGGAAGCAGCGGAGGAGATAACAGCACTGGGCATTACCTTCGAGGAATATATCGTCATGATACAGAATGAGCGACTTCAGACAATCAGTCCGGTGGAGGTAAACTATGCGGAACATTAGTTTATTGGTCCTGACGATTCTGCTGCTATTTACATCGGCATATGCAGAAATGCTCAGTCTCGAGGAAGCTACAGGTGCAACCGAAGTACTGCAGATGGAAGACCTTGAAAATGCAATTGATGCAATTCCCTTAGAGGAAAGACAATGGACTTATCCAATTTCGTATGAGCTGCTGTTGAGCAGTGATTATATTGTACTTGCCAACAAGGACTCTCTTCTGGCGGAAGACTACATTCCGGATGACCTTGTAAATCTCAAATGCCGCAAGATCAGCTCGGATCCCATTCAGATGCGGGCCGTTGCAGCACAGGCGCTTGAAGACATGTTCAAGGCTGCAGAAGAAGATGACTTATATCTTTATGCGCATTCCGGATACAGGAGCTATCGCACTCAGAAGACCATGTACTATAATCGTCTGAAAAAGAATAATGGTAAGGACGACGGCGTTGTTCAGTATCCCGGCGCATCGGACCACCAGACTGGTCTCGGAATTGATGTGATCAATAAAGCAGGCATCGGCAAGAAGTTTACCAGTGCCTTCGGAAAAACAAAACATGGGCAATGGCTTGCTGAACACTGCTGGGAATATGGCTTTGTCATCCGTTACCAGCAGGACAAAGAGGATCTGACTGGTATTGCTTACGAACCGTGGCATCTTCGCTACGTCGGAGTACAGATTTCCCTTTATATGCGGGATCACCACCTCTGCCTGGAAGAATTTACATCGGAATGGCAGCAGGCGGTTTCAGAATATCAATTTTAAATGGAGGAAAAGAAAATGAGAATTCTGTTGACCGGTGGCACCGGCTATATCGGAAGCCACACCTGTGTGGAATTGATTAAGGCAGGGCATGATGTTGTACTGGCAGACAATCTGTATAACAGCAGCATGCGGGTTCTTGATCGCCTGAAGGAACTGACAGGTCGTGAAATCCCCTTTTACAAAGCCGATATGACCAAACCGGTAGAGGTGGACGCAGTATTTGAAGCAGAAAAAATTGATGCGGTGATCCATTTTGCTGCCTATAAAGCGGTAGGAGAGTCTGTGGCAAAGCCACTGGAATACTATCGCAATAATCTTGACAGTACCATGACCGTCTGCGAGTCGATGAAGCGCCATAACGTCAGCCGCTTTATTTTCAGCTCCTCCGCAACTGTCTATGGAATCCCGGAGAGTGTTCCGCTGTATGAAACCATGCCTGTAAGCTGCACCAATCCCTATGGATGGACCAAAGTCATGAACGAACGCATCCTTCAGGATATTGCAGCCGCGAATCCGGAATGGTCTGTGGTGCTTCTGCGGTATTTCAACCCGATCGGTGCGCATGAAAGCGGCAGGATCGGGGAAGTTCCGAATGGTATTCCGAATAATCTCTTTCCCTATATTCTTCAGGTGGCCTGCGGCAAGAGGGAGTATCTTCATGTCTTCGGGAACGATTATCCGACCCCTGACGGAACGGGTGTCCGTGACTATATTCATGTTGTTGATCTGGCCAAGGGTCATGTCAAGGCAGCAGAGTATGCGTTACAGCATCGTGGTACACAGATTGTGAATCTGGGCACCGGTCATGGATACAGCGTACTGGATCTTGTTAAAACATTTGAGAGGGTTACTGGAATCGAGGTGCCGTATCGGATCGAGGGTCGTCGTCCCGGAGATATCGCCGAATGCTATGCTGACTGCACGAAAGCCTTGGAAGTACTTGGTTGGAAGGCAGAAAAGAACCTCGAAGATATGTGCCGGGATGGCTGGCGCTGGCAGTGCGGCAATCCCAATGGATACGAAGGCTGAAACTGGCATACAGAAACCATTCTGACTTTATGCCGTTTCATTTTTGTTTAGGAATTTGAGTCAGTATTTTTGGTCCCAAAAAGCTCCTTGTGGAGCTTTTTTACTTTTGAACCGGGGTGCCGATCCTCATAAGCAACATGAAGCTGTTTTCAATGAAAACAGGAAATTCCTGCAGAAGAGTTCTGATAAACTGGCCCGGGAGGAATACGGCATAACGCATCCGGAGGGTTTTAAAGGTTTAAGAGGTACGAGAGTATTTTCAGGTTTAAAAATAATGGTTTCGACAGGAACGCCAAACCAAATATTTCACAAATAATTATATGAATTATATATATATTCAACAAAAGTAAACCGACGTCTTGAGTCTCATAGGGGTTTGATTTATAATATATTCGTGAATATATTGGTTAAGAGGAGGGCATATGTATAGATTGCTCCTAGTAACTGATAAGAAGGACATTCAGACATTATATAATCAGTACTCTCATTGGGAGGATCTGGGGTTTGAACATCCTTCAGTTGCTGCAAATGCCGAGGAGGGCATAGACTGTCTTTCAAACCAGCATTTCGATGCGGTTTCTTGGCTGTTGCCAGTCAAGGAAGGAAAGGTTTTTTTTAATTTTCTTTCTTCCCAGAGAGATATGCTAGGGATGGATGCTGTCAGGGATGATGCCAAACTGCATCGGGAGATCAGTAAGGCTCGCCGGGAGTTGGCATCAAGGGATGCCGAGCGTTCTTCCGTGCAGTTGGACGATGTTACGCAAGTTATGCAGTGGGATTTCATGTACCGTTTGCTAGAAGGAACAAAGTATACGCATCAGGAAGTCGAAGAAGAACTGGAACGTCTGAAGATGCAGGATGTCGATCCTACAAGACCTGTCGCAACAGCCTCTTTGCGATTGCCGCAGGGAGATTACTTTCTTTCAGAAGTATGGAAATACGGAAGAGAAAGACTGGAGAATGCACTAAAGAATATCTTTGAGATTAGTGACGATGCGTTTAATCATGCGCTGCTGATTCTGAATCCGCACCATATGCGCCTTATTGCAGTCCCGAAACGGGATGTAAATGAAAATGACTGTTATGTGCATATGATGGCGTATCTGGCAACTTGTCGGCATCATCTGGAACAGTATTTTGAACTTTCACTCAATATCAAGCAGGTTGTTACTTACAGCAGCCTTTATCAGCTGATCGATGATAATATCAATCACTGATATATGCGAATCATCCGGGAGGAGAGAGATTGACCACAACTTGGGATGACGGAACACAATCCGTGATTTACCAAAATTTGTTTGGAACAGAGGATAACAATATCCGCTATTTGGAATCTGCAATGGATGTCTCCGTTCAGTTGCGCGGCGGTGATCTGATGATTGAGGGAGATGCGGAGGAGAATGTGGCAAAAGCCAGATTGATTCTGAAACATCTGTATCGGCTTGCGGAACGTGGTGAAACCATCTCCACGCAGACGGTCAAATATGCGATGGATCTCATGGAACGCGGCGAAATTGAACGGCTGGACGATCTTTTCCGCGAGGCAATTGTTACCAGTTTTCGTGGAAAGCCAGTCCGGTGTAAAACCGTAGGACAGGCATCCTATGTAGATGCCATTCGAAAGAATACATTAACCTTTGGAATCGGGCCTGCCGGAACAGGAAAAACCTATCTTGCGATGGCTATGGCCGTTTCAGCGCTCAAGGCACATGATGTGGAGCGGATCATACTGACAAGGCCTGCGGTGGAAGCAGGAGAGAAGCTTGGTTTTCTCCCAGGTGATCTTAGTCAGAAGGTAGATCCGTATCTGCGCCCATTGTATGATGCCATGATGGAAATGCTTGGCGGTGAAGCCTGTCAGCGACTCCAGGAGCGCGGCGTAATTGAAGTTGCCCCGCTGGCATATATGCGCGGGAGAACTTTGAGTGACGCCTTTATCATTTTGGATGAAGCTCAGAATACGACGAGGGAGCAGATGAAAATGTTTCTGACGCGCATGGGCTTTCGTTCAAAGATAGTTGTAACAGGGGACCCATCGCAGATTGATCTGCCACTCGGCAAAACCAGCGGCCTCAAGGATGCCGTGACCATACTGAAAGACATCCGAGATATTGCGATAGTAGAGCTTACACATCATGATGTTGTGCGGCACGAGCTGGTACAGCGTATTGTGCAAGCCTATGAAAACCCTTATCGCTTCAAGGAGGGCGCGAAAGATGACAGAAAAGAAGAGAAAAATCTCACGCTTTGATTCGCTGAGCCTGCATATGCGGCAAGGGTTGTTTCTTTCTGCCTTCTATCTTATCGTCCTTATCATCTGTCTTATTGTGATTGCACCTGTCAGGTATGATGTAAATGTTGGCGATGTTTCCACCCAAACAATCATTGCAAGCAAAGATGTTGTTGATGAGATTACCACGGAACGCAGAAGGAAAGCGGCAGCAGATGCAGTGCTTCCCGTTTACTATAAAGATGACTCGGTCAGTGACGTTGTTCTTGCAAACATGGAAACAACGCTTTCTGAACTGCGTGCTGTACGGGAATTAGGAGATCAGATCGAAGAAGGCTGGAGCGATGAGACGACTTCAACCTTTACCCAGAGCGATTTTCAGCAGGCTGAAAGTATGCTCACAACGATTACGTTGTCGAATTATCAGCTGCGGACATTGATGAATACCTCCGAAGCTGACTTTGAAAGCCTCAGCAGAAGTCTGACTTCTGCAACGCGTACCGCTCTGATTTCAACCATTACTGAAGGGCAGATTAATGATGCCATCAGCAACATTCAGCAGATAGTTGCTTATAATACAAGAACTGATCTTTGGTATAACATTGCTATTCCGACGCTTCGCACCTGTCTTCGGGCCAACATGCTGATTGATCAGGAAGCTACGGAAGAGAATCGACAGAAGGCAAGGGATGCAGTAGAGCCCACCGTTTACAAGCAGAATCAGAATATAGTTGTAAAAGGAGACCAGATCACTGAAGAACAATACGCTGTAATTGCTTCTTTAGGTCTGCTTACCAGTGACAGTGCCGACTATTCTCTTTATATTTCCTCTGCAGTGCTTCTTGCACTCATTTTCGGTATTGTAATCATGCTGGTATACCTTTTTGATATCCGGCTTTTCAGTGACAGAACAAGTGTGTTGGTTATGATGCTTGCATTTATTCTGACGCTGCTGCTGTCCATTACCAGCGGTACACTTATCAGTATTCATATAATGCCTTTAGCGCTTGCGGCAATGATTGTTGTAAACCTGCTTGGCAGCAGGGAGGCCTTTATCGTGAATCTGATGCTTACCGTGGTTATGACCTTTCTGATCGTAGCAGGACAGACATTTCAGACTTCTCAGATGCTTATCGTTCTGTTTGAAGGCTTTATCGGAGGAAACCTTACAATCTTCCTGATGCGCAAGCAGACCAATCGAATCTATATTCTTCTTATGTCCCTGGTGATCGGAATTGTAGATATCGCTATTATACTTGGGGTGCTTTTCCTCAGCTCCAGTGATATGTCCGGATTTTCCATTGTTATCATCGACAGTATGCTGAGCGTTCTGGTTTCTGCGATTCTGTGCATCGGTATTCAGCCTATTTTCGAGTCAGTGCTGAATCTGGTTACTCCCTTGAAACTGATTGAGCTTTCCAGCCCCAGTCAGCCGCTTCTCAAGCGGCTGATGGTTGAGACACCGGGCACGTATCATCATTCCATGCTTGTTGCTAACCTGGGTGAAGCAGCTGCCGAAGCCGTCGGTGCAAATGCACTGCTGGTTCGGGTTGGTGCTTATTATCACGATATCGGGAAGTTGGTACGGCCGCTCTATTTTGTGGAGAATCAGCATGGGGAAAATCCGCATGACAAGACTGACCCCAGAATTTCCACGGAAATACTTACAGAACATGTCCGCGATGGAGTTGATCTGGCCAGAAAGCATCATTTGCCGGATGCTATTATCGACATGATCCAGCAGCATCATGGAGACACTGCCGCTTACTTCTTCTATGCCAAAGCCGTAAAGCTGTACGGTGAGGAGAATGTGGACATCAATGATTTCCGGTATGACGGGCCTAAACCCCGCTCTGCGGAGGCAGCAATTCTCATGCTTGCTGATACGGTGGAGGCAGCGGTACGCTCCATTCAGGATCCCACAAAGGAAAAAATATCGGATATGATCCGTAAATTGGTGCGGCGCAAGATGGAAGACGGTCAGCTTGATGAATGTACATTGACATTCCGTGATATCGGAAAAATCTGCAGTGCTTTTGAAACGGCACTCAGCGGTGTCTATCATCAGCGGATAGCGTATCCGGAGGTTCGCGGCCATAAGAACAAGAAAGAACAGCCAAAGGATAAAACATGAGACTGGAAATTGAAGACGAGCAGGGATTGCTTTCAGAAGAAATGCGCAGCTTGCTGTTTTCCTGTGCCGATGCAGTGGAGAAAACGGAGAATGCACCGGTTCCCTGTGCGGCGTTTTTGCGCATTACCAATGATCAGGAAATTCAGGTAATCAATAAACAATTCAGAGAAACGGACAGGGCAACAGATGTCCTGTCTTTTCCAACCATTTCATACGAGCATGGCAAGACAGCACGAGATTCCAAAGCCGAGCTTCTCCGTGAATGGGATGATGATTATCATGCAGCATTTATTGGTGATATCATAATTGCCCACGAACATGCAGAAAACCAGGCGGAAGAGTATGGCCATTCGGTAAAACGTGAATACGGTTATCTGCTTACACACGGGCTTTTTCATCTTATGGGTTATGACCATATGATTGAAGAAGAGAAGAAAGTCATGCGCGAAATGGAAGAAAAGGCGCTTAATCTTACAGGGCTCAGCAGAAAGGAAGAAGAAGAATGACAGAAATGGAACTTATCGAAAAGGCAAAAGAAGCACTCAAATATGCTTATGTGCCGTATTCCAGGTTCCGTGTTGGAGCTGCTCTCGAAGCTTCAGATGGCACCGTATTCACAGGCTGCAATGTAGAGAATTCAGCATATCCCAATACCTATTGTGCAGAAAGAACGGCTCTCGTAAAGGCAGTCAGTGAAGGATACAGAAAGTTTACCCGTATTGCTATTGTTGCCGAGAAAGCCATGCCTTATCCCTGCGGTGCCTGCCGTCAGTCGCTTCTGGAGTTTGCACCGGACCTTGAGATTATCGTTCACTGGAATGGTAAAACAGAAAAAGCGTGTCTTCGTGATATGCTGTCCTTTGGCTTTGGTGCAAATGCTTTCCCAATGGAAGAGAATGGAGAGGCAGAATGAACGAAAAGGCATATCGATCTGGATTCGTAGTGCTCATCGGGCGGCCTAACGTTGGAAAATCTACGCTTATGAACCGTCTCATCGGTGAAAAAGTGGCAATTGTTTCCAATAAGCCGCAGACCACTCGCAGCCGTATAATGGGAATTGCAACCGGAGAAGGCTGGCAGATCGTTTTTCTGGATACTCCTGGACTGCATCAGCCCAAAAACAGACTTGGCGAGTATATGGTAAAAGCTGCCAATGATGCCATGGAAGGAACGGATGCCATGCTAGTCATGGCAGAGGTTGATCATATCGGGCATCAGGATGAGCAGATCATCAAATCCATGGGGGAACGCAGGGGAAGAAAGATCCTTGTGCTCAGCAAGACGGATTTAGTGGATGAACATATTATCTTCGAGGCATTGTCTCGTTTTGCAGATTGTGGATATGATGCTGTTATTCCGGTAAGCTCGTTAACCGGACAGGGAACGGAAGAGCTCGTGAAGATGTTGGTCAGTTTTCTTCCGGAAGGGCCGCAGTATTTCCCTGATGACATGATTACGGATCAGCCTGAACGAGTGCTGTGTGCAGAAATCATCCGCGAGAAAGCACTGCGTAACCTTCGGGATGAAGTCCCTCACGGTATTGGTGTGGAAATCATGCGTATTCGGGAAGTCAGCGAACAGATGACAGAAATATTCGCTACCATATACTGTGAACGAAGCAGCCACAAAGGCATCATTATCGGCAAAAAAGGTGCCATGCTGCAGAAGATCGGAAAGGAAGCCAGGCAGGATATTGAAAAACTCTTGGATCGACATGTAAATCTTCAATTGTGGGTTAAGGTCCGGGAAGACTGGCGGGACAATCTCAATGATCTTAGAACGCTGGGCTATGACGAAAAAGAATAAAGAAACGGAGCAGAATACGGTTGAAGGTATTCTGCTCCGTTTTTGTATTATGATGGCATGGAGAAATCGCCGCTATGCCTTCGTGCTTTTCGATGCATGCTGCTCCCAAAGGCGGTTTGCTTCAGCAATGCGTTCGTCCTCAGCGATCAGACGCTCCTGCTCTATTTTTTTTGCATTTGCGTCTGAGGCGATGGAAAGCATCAGACGGATGCGGTTTTCCTGATTAACCTTAGTTGCAGAAAGATCATAATCAATTGGCACAATATTGATTCCCGGATGAACTTCTGTAAGCCTGCGTATCATACCTTTTCCGTTGATATGGTTCGGGAGGCATCCGAATGGCTGTGCGCAGACGATGTTTTCATACCCATGCTCCGCCAATTCGAGCATTTCAGCAGTTAAAAGCCAGCCTTCTCCCATTTTACTGCCATACCCGATCACATCTTTGACCAGAGACTTGATGTGTGTGTATTCGGTCGGTGGGATAAGGTCCTGGTGCCCATCAAAGGCTCCGATCAGTATTCTTTCCATTCGCTCCACATATTTGAGGAAGAGTCGGCAGAAAACAAGTTTGATCGGATTACCGCCATAAAGGAGTATATCATCAATACGGTTATCAATTTTAAAACAAATAAATGCCAGAATGCCGGGAAGATTGTATTCACAATCCTGTTTTCTAAGAAATTCTTCCAGACCATTATTTCCCAGCGGGGAATATTTGACGTAGATTTCGCCGACGATACCAACCTTGGTTTTCGGTTCATGAGAGCGGGGAATAGCATCAAACTGATCAACGATTTCTTCAAGATTCGCCTTCATATCCCGATGAGACAGCCCGCGCCCTTTGGAAAACTGATCAAGAAGAATCTGGTTCCATTTTTCGATAAGCGCCTCGGTTTGCCCTTCCTCATATTCATAAGGACGAATCTGGTTTGAAACGCACATGATACAGTCACCATAGATCAGGCTGGCCACCAGCTGACGAATCAGCGGCAAAGTCGGCTTGAATCCGGAACACTTCTCAAGGCCTGAAAGGTTTGCGGAAATAACAGGAATGAAATCAAGCCCTGCTTTTTTGAGTGCTTTCCGCAGAAGGAAGATATAGTTGCTCGCCCTGCAGCCGCCGCCGGTTTGCGTAATGATAAGAGCTACTTTGTGCAGATCATATTCCCCTGAATGCAGAGCATCCAGAAACTGTCCGATAACCAGAAGGGCAGGAACGCAAGTGTCGTTATGAACATATTTGAGTCCTTCTGCCATAACGTTGTGTCCACGATTCTTGAGTACTACTGCATTATAGCCATTGAGCCGAAGCACTTTCTCGATGAGGGAAAAATGGAAGCCCAGCATATTGGGGACAAGAATGGTATATCCTGCCTCCCGCATCTCTTTGGTAAACTCTACATGAACTTCTTCCATCTTAGCCCTCTTTTCTCAGATGTTCCTGCTGCTCTATAGCGGCAAAAAGGGAACGCAGGCGGATGCGGACAGCACCCAGGTTGGTAATCTCGTCAATTTTGATCTGCGTATAGATTTTATCCTTATTTTCAAGGATTTCTCGGACCTCATCTGTCGTAATTGCGTCCACGCCGCAACCGAACGATACGAGCTGAATAAGGTTCATATCGGGCTGGGTGGCAATGTAACGGGCAGCAGAATACAGTCTTGCATGATATGTCCACTGATTAAGAACATGGCTTGGCTGTTTGGTCAGGTGTGCAGAAAGGGAATCTTCGGTAACAATAGCAACGCCAAATCCAGAAATCAGACGGTCAATGCCATGGTTGATTTCCGGATCCACATGATAGGGGCGGCCGGCGAGTACGACAATCCGCCGGTTTTCCTTACGTGCAATGCTGATTATTTCCTCACCCTTTGCACGGATTTCGTGCAGCCAGCTGTCATATGCCTCATAAGCCTTTTCAACGGCGCTCTTTACTTCCTGACGGCGAATATCCGGATAGTATTTTTCGAGAATCTTGAAAAACTTTGCGGGAAAGTCATGGCGCCGGTCAATGCCGATATAATCATGGATAAAGGTGATATTCCTGGTATCCGGCATATTGGCATAGATCACTTCAGGATAATAGGCTACCACCGGACAGTTATAATGATTATCTCCCAGTTTTTCATCAATGTTGTAGCTCATGCATGGATAAAAAATTGTTTTGATACCATTGCGGATAAGGTAATCTACGTGGCCATGTATCAGCTTTGCAGGGAAACAGACCGTATCACTGGGAATGGTGGTCTGCCCGGCAATGTAGATAGTACGGTTGGAAAAAGGAGAAACCTGAACATCGAAACCGAGGGATGTAAACAGCGTATGCCAGAAAGGCAGAAGTTCATACATATTGAGGCCAAGGGGCAGACCGATGACACCTCTGGGAGCATTTTCAGGATGGGTATTGGCAAACTCCATGAGGCGCTTCTGCTTATAAGCATACAGATTCAGGTTCTCATTCTGTTTTCCGCCGGATACCGGGCGGTCACAGCGGTTGCCACTGATATATTTTCTGCCTCCATTGAAAGAGGAAATAGTCAGCTGGCAATGGTTTTCGCAGAGACCGCAGCGGGTTTGCCTGACTTCGGTTTTAAAGTTCTTTAATTCATTTACGCCGATAATACTGGATTCTCCAGAGTGACGAGAACGGTATTCCCTGGCATAGAGGGCAGCACCATAAGCGCCCATCAAGCCTGCGATATCCGGACGGATGACGTCAACCCCAAGTTCTTTCTCAAAAGCGCGAAGGACTGCATCGTTCAGGAAGGTGCCACCCTGAACCACGATATGCTGGCCGAGTTCCTGGGGACCAGAACAGCGTATTACCTTATATAAGGCGTTTTTGACAACAGAGATGGACAGACCGGCTGAAATATCCGAAATATCTGCGCCATCTTTCTGCGCCTGTTTTACAGAGGAGTTCATGAATACCGTGCAGCGTGAGCCGAGGTCTACAGGTTTTTTGGAGAGAAGGCCAAGCTTGGAAAAGTCTTCAATTTCATATCCAAGAGCAGCTGCAAATGTCTGGAGAAAAGAACCACAGCCGGAAGAACATGCCTCATTCAGGAAGATGTTGTCAATAACACCATTTCGAATTTTGAAGCATTTTATATCCTGACCGCCGATATCAATAATGAAGTCCACATCCGGCATGAATGCCTGCGCTGCTTTGAAGTGGGCAACGGTTTCGACGATTCCGGTATCTATTCCAAATGCATTGCGGATCAGTTCTTCGCCATAGCCCGTCACAGCTCCGCCGATAATATGCCAGGAAGGGAAACTCTCGTAAATATCCAGCAGAAATGCTTTGACATGCGGTACCGGATCGCCGCCGTTGGTTTGGTAACGCGTGAAAAGAAGTTCACCCTCTGCAGAGATAACAACAGACTTTATGGTGGTGGATCCAGAGTCAATGCCGATAAATACATCCCCGCTGTAGGTTTCCGGTGACCTGCGAGGAACCTTATGAGAAGCATGACGAGTCTTGAAAGCTTCCAGATCTTTTTCACTTTCGAAAAGAGCAGGCATAGCGTTGTAGGTTTCCGTCTTATGGAAATCCTGCACTGCTGCAAGAGCGTCTTTCAGAAGCAGTGGTTCTGTATGCTGCATTGCTGCGCCAAGTGCCACAAAATAGAGGGAATTCTCGGGACAAATGCCATGAAGCTTCAAAGTATCATCAAAGCAATTGCGCAATTCCTCCAGAAAAGTAAGGGGTCCTCCAAGGTACAAAACATGCCCTTCAATCGGCCGGCCCTGTGCCAGACCTGCAATGGTCTGATTGACGACGGCATAGAAGTTGGAACGTGCAATATCTTCATGCTTAGCCCCCTGATTCAGGAGTGGCTGTACATCGGTTTTGGCAAAAACACCACATCGAGATGCAATGGTATAAGTACGGCTGGCCTCTGAAGCAAGTTTGTTCATTTCTGCAGGCGTAACACCAAGCAGAGTGGACATCTGGTCAATAAAAGCACCGGTGCCGCCGGCACAGGAGCCGTTCATTCGTACTTCAAGCGTTCCCTTGAGAAAGAGAATTTTCGCATCTTCACCGCCGAGCTCAATAATGCAGTCTGTACCTGGCATCAGGGTATCTGCTGCAACTTTTGTGGCATAGACTTCCTGCACAAATGGAATGTGAGCACCCAAAGCCATGCCCATGCCTGCAGAACCGGAAATAGAAAGATGAACTGGTGAGCCATGCACGAGGTCATTATCGACACGAGTTAACAGCTCAATGGTTTTCTGTGTGATCAAGGAATAATGACGCTCATAACAGGAATACACCAGTTTCCCTGCGTCGTCGAGAACAACGCACTTGATAGTAGTTGAGCCAATATCCAGACCAATATGATAAATAGGATGCATGAGATTTCAAGACTCCCTTTGAACTAAAACGGTAGTTAAAACATTTGGTAATTATAGCGAAAAGCATTTATCTTGGCAAGTGTGACTGCAGATGGGTCAATAAAGATGGGTCGAAAAGAGGGGATTTTTCCTTATTGAAGAACAGGCACTTCTTCCGGAAAAGCAGAATAGCATTAAATTGTATGTTTCTGATTAGAAATGCTCATAAAAAAGAGGGCGAAAGCCCTCTTTGACTACATCTCTCTTCGGCCTTCCATGGCACGGGCAAGTGTAATTTCGTCGGTATACTCGAGATCTCCGCCAACCGGAAGACCATGTGCGATCCTGGTAACCAGGACGCCCTTCGGTTTTAGGAGTTTTGCGATATAACTCGCAGTTGCCTCGCCTTCGATGTCGGGATTTGTTGCCAAAATAA
>CAMVHE010000060.1 GCA_947167215.1 uncultured Clostridia bacterium | reverse complement strand
TGACCAGAAGAAAGCATCTTTCTATCGCTTCCTGCAAAAGGGAATGAATGTGGCGGAGAAGATGCAGATATTTGGCAGCCTGCCGGAAAAAGGGAGGGAAGCCCTGGTTCAGCGCTTTGGTTCTCCAGATTATCGGGCACTGGATCCGGAAATGCGGAAGACATTCAATAAGGTGATTTCTCTAGATCTGACGAACCGGCTGCGCGACGTAGCAGCGCCGACACTGCTTTTCTGGGGAGCAAATGATACGGAAACTCCGCTCTGGATGGGGCAACGCATGGAAACACTGATTCCGGATGCGGGACTGGTTGTCGAAGAGGGAACTGGACACTACGCCTATCTGGAGCATGCCGGCGTTTTTCTTGCTGTAGCACGGAGTTTCCTTTTGGAGGATAGAGACTGATGTTTCTGAATATAATCATAGCCATTCTTCTGGCAGGGGCGACGTTTCTCTCCGGAAGAAGGTGCCTGCATACACTGCAGCTTGAAAGCTACCAGTTGCCCGGGTATTTTAAGAGCCTCAAACGCAATCCAGTCCGGCTTGTCTTACCGCCTGTACTGCCTTCTCTGGCTGCTGCGGTTTTCTGGCTGCTGCCGGTACCGAAAATCATAGGAGGACTCGCTGCCGCCATTATTTCAGGAATTCTCCTTTTCCGTTTTCACAGGGAACCCGAAAAGAAAAAATTCGTGGTTACAGAGCGTGTCAAACGCCTCCTGGCAGTGCATGCCGGTCTGGCATTGTTCCTGTCTTTGGTGCTTTGCCTGATTAAACCGGTTCTCTGTCTTGTCCTTCCTGCGTTTGAGTCTTTACTGGTTGCTCTTTCCGCATTGTGTGCCGAACCGATCGAGAAAAAGATCAATCAGCAGTTTGTGGATGATGCAAAGGCAAGACTGGAAAAAATGCCCAATCTGATCAAGATTGGTATTACCGGAAGCTATGGAAAGACCAGTACGAAGTTTATCCTTCGGGATATGCTGTCCATACGCTATAGGGTATTGGCAACACCTGGCAGTTTTAACACCACAATGGGAGTTACGCGGGTAATCCGTGAACAGCTTATGCCTTCTCATCAGGTGTTTATTGCCGAGATGGGTGCAAGGCATGTGGGGGACATTCAGGAACTTTGTGATCTGGTGCATCCTTCCATCGGCATCATTACTTCTGTCGGGCCTCAGCACCTGGATACCTTTGGCACGATTGACCGGATCAAAAACACGAAATATGAGCTGATTCAGGGGCTTCCTGAGGATGGGATTGCCGTATTCCCCGCAGATGGAGCGATATGTGAAGAACTTTATGCCAGGTGTCCTCTGGAGCGTAAGGCACTTGCTCCTGGAAGACTTGCCATGGAAAATGTCCGATTCACATCGGAGGGCACGCATTTTGAGCTCGTGGACCATGAAACAGGGGAACAGATCTCCTGTGTAACCAAAATGCTCGGGGAGTATGCTCTGTCGGATATGCTGCTTTGCGCTCAGGTGGTCCGCATGCTGGGATTCTCCATGCAGGAGGTCGCACGGGGCATTGCACTGGTTAAACCGGTGGAGCACCGGCTGCAGCTGCTGAAGGCGGAAGGCGGTATCACAATCATCGATGATGCCTTTAACAGCAATCCGCGTGGTGCAGCTTCCGCATTGCGGGTACTTGCAAGATTCCCGGGAAGGCATATTATTGTGACGCCCGGAATGGTAGAGCTTGGAGATCAGGAAGCTGAGCTTAACCGTGTTTTCGGGGAGCAGATGGCAGAGGCTGTCGATATTGCGGTTCTGGTTGGGAAAAAGCACACACTGCCCATAGCGGAGGGAATGCTGCAGAAGGGATTCCCGAAGAACCATATCTATACGGTAGGCAGCTTTCAGGAAAGCATGAAATTATTAAGCGGCATTTTTGCGAGTGGAGACGTGGTACTCTATGAGAATGATCTGCCGGACAACTATACGGAAAACTGATAAAAACGGAGGAATACAGGAGCATGAGTAAGATGAACGTGGGGGTCTTCTTTGGTTCAAGAAGTGTAGAACATGATGTTTCCATCATTTCCGCTGTGCAGCTGATGGATGCAGCGGCAAGTGCCGATTATAATGTCATCCCCGTGTATATTTCACGGGATGGCCTCTGGTACATCGGGGATGCACTTCGCAGAATTGAAACCTTCCGTGAGTTTGATCCTATGAAAAATGGTGTTCGCAGAGTCATTCTGGATACAAGCAGCGGTTCGGGAGACCTGTGGGAGTGGCCGCCGAAGCGGCAGGGTATATTCGCCAAGGTACCCACTCCTGCAGCCCACATCGACGTGGCAATTCCGGTTTTCCATGGCATGCATGGAGAAGATGGAACCATTCAGGGCCTTTTTGAAATGGCCGGTATTCCCTATGCTTCGTCCGGCGTGCTGGGAAGCAGCATCGGAATGGATAAGATTGCGATGAAGCAGATCCTGCGGGGAGCAGGTTTCCCCGTGCTCGACTACATGTGGATCACCAGGGACCGTCTTGAAAAGCAACGGGAAGAAATTCTGCAGCAGGCTGAAAGAGATATCCGTTATCCGATGTTTGTGAAACCGGCTTCTCTTGGTTCCTCCATCGGCGTAAGCAGGGTCACCAATCGCGGAGAGCTGGAAATTGCACTGGATCTGGCGGCTTCATATGATCGACGCATTCTGATTGAAGTCGGAGTGTCCCGTCCTGTAGAAATCAATTGTGCCGCCGTAGGATATGGGGATGAGGTGGAGGCGTCTGCCTGTGAGATGCCGGTTTCCTCCGGAGATGACAGTTTCCTTAACTTTTTTGAAAAGTACCTTCGCAATGCGGACGGAAAAACTGGAGAGAGCCGAGGAATGAAGAGTCTTTCCCGTGTTCTCCCTGCTCCTATCGGGGAAGAAATGACGGACAGAATTCAGCAGATGACCATTGAAATATTCAAGATGCTGGATTGCCGCGGTACTGTTCGCATTGATTTCATGCTGGATGAGCATGATGTACTCTATGTAAATGAGGCAAATACAATTCCTGGATCGCTGGCATTCTATCTTTGGAAAGCTGCCGGACTTTCATTCCCGAAACTGGTGGATCGTATGGTAGAGGATGCAATGCGTGCGTTTGCAGACAAGAATCGAAGCGTTTACGCCTATGATTCTACCATTCTGACGAAAGTCAGTGCTGGCGTGAAAGGCAGCAAAAGATGAAAAAAGGTGGTTCCTCAAAAGCGACGATCGACGAACGGTTTGACCGTTTTGTCGATCGCGCTTGTATTGCGGTGCCGAAAGCCTTCCGTTTTCTTGGTATCAAGCTTGCAAAAACTGCGCTGGGATGGCATTTGTGCGTGCTTATTGTCAGTTTCCGAAATGTTTTACGGGATGCATTTATCCACGTACGTTCCGAGAAGGACATGGATATGCTTCTTTCCGATACTGCAGAGAAGCTCACCAGAATGACGGACAGTGCTACCGGTTTCTTTATCAAAGGAGCACACTGGCTTCTCGCCATCGATGAAGCAGGTCCTATGCTGCGGTTTCATACGCTTCTGTTTCTTTTGCTTGTCAATTCCTTTGGGGTACTGTTCACCGGAAAAGGCGAGCTTTCTGCAGTGGGAGCCTGTATTTGCTTTTTGTGGCTGGCCAACTGTTTTGAAACAGGCTATGCTCCCGTCTGTACCGGAATTCGGCAGCGATATATTGCGCAGCTCCTGTGTTCAGCAATGGCAAGTTTATCCCTGCTGCTGACTTACTTCAGCAGCTATCTTCAGCAAAGGATTTCAGTGTCAAATGCGGTGCTGCAGCTGAGCATGATCCTGATGGTAATGGTTCATTTTGTTCTTTTTCTTGCGCTCATTGCCTTTAACCATCGCCAGCCGCTCCTGTTGAGGATCATCTCTTTTCTGCTGGGAGTTTTACCTGCATTGACGGTAGCTGCCGGTATTTCCCTCGCTATGATTCTTTCAGGCCAGGGAAACGCCATCGCCATTCTGAGTTTTGTCCGGGTTATCGGTCTGTTCTTCTATTTTATGCTGGATCGTCTGGAATCCTTCTACAGCCTTGGCGCTGTACGTCTTCGGTATCTTGCCTTCTGGCAGTGGCTGCTGACCATTTTCAGCCTTGTTCCATTGATGCTGGTATCCTGGTATATTTAACACTTTGTGGCTGGCGGTCCTCCATTTCCGGATAGTGGAGAAATGAACATCGGAAATAACGTCTTTCTATCATTATATTCTTTCTGAATTCGTGGTATGGTGATCGAAAATCATGGCTGCAGAATACTGATTTGCTGAATCCGAGCAAACGACAGGATAAAGCCATTGTCCGCGGGTTCAGATTTTTAGATGCCATAAAAAGGGCAAGCCATACGCGTAAGGAACTTACGGGTTTGGTACAGAAGGGAAGCAATTCGTGAATGGACAATGAAAACAAGAAATATCGGAAGGCTGCGATTACCGGCGCTGCCGTCATCGCCTTTGGGACACTGTCTTTCTTTATTTTGTACCGGCTGGATGGAATTATGAAGTTTTTTTCCGGTATTCTCCGCCAGCTTACGCCTTTTATCTATGGCGCAGTGCTTGCCTATATTCTCTCCCCGATTTGCGGGAAGATAGAAGCCTTTCTCAGGCGAAAAACGAAGGGAAAGGGTTCCAGTTTATGCAAGGCGCTGTCGATCCTGATTTCTGTGCTGATTGCTGTTCTGGTTGTCGCACTGGTCATTGTGATCATTGTTCCTCAGACGCTCCACAGTATCGTAGCCCTTGTGAATGCCCTTCCCGGAGAGATCAGCAATGCTATTACAGCCATTGATGGACTGCTTGAAGACAACGCAGAGCTTCGGGAGTGGTGGGGGAGCATCTCCTCTCAGATCTATAATTATGTCAATAACTGGACAAAGACCGATCTGATGCCGATGGTAACAGCGATTCTTGGAGGAACACTGGGGTATATTTCCACTTTTCTGAATGTAATCAAGGATGTTCTGCTCGCACTGGTGATAACGATCTATCTGCTGGCATCCAGACAGCAGTTCGCCATGCAGGCAAGAATTGTGCTATACAGTCTGCTTCCGGACAGATGGGCCCAAAAGACGGAAGCGGAAGTACACTATGCAGACCGGATGTTTAACGGTTTCTTCATGGGCAAGCTGTTGGACTCTGTGATTGTCGGAATCATCTGTTTCGCCGGATGCTTTTTCATGGGATTCGGTTCTGCCTCCCTTATCGGCGTTATCGTTGGAATTACCAATATCATTCCTTTTTTCGGACCGTTTATCGGAGCAATTCCCAGTGCGCTTATACTGCTTCTTGAAGACCCGATGCATTGCATCCTGTTCCTGATATTTATTCTTATTCTCCAGCAGATCGACGGGAATGTTATCGGCCCGCGTATTCTCGGTAACACAACGGGACTGTCCGGATTCTGGGTTACTTTTGCCATTATCCTGTTCGGGGGACTCTGGGGAATCCCTGGTATGCTGATTTCCATCCCCTTGTTTGCTGTCATCTACGATGTTGTTCGTCAGATCATTGTATGGGGACTGGAAAAGCGGGGGCATTCCGCCTTACTCACGCAATATAAGAATCAGTATCCCGGCGAAAAAACTGAATAAAGTGCTATTTATAACGGACAGGGAACGTTCTTTGTCCGTTTCTCTTATTCACAACTATTCGGGTTATTAGGTCGGTATGAGTTTCGTTCTTTTTTCAATCGGCTTGAAGTTTGATAAAAGTGTTGATATTATGTCATTTATCCCTTATAATATATAGGTCGGCATAGGCCGTTATTCAAAGGCCGGCAAGGTCGGTTGATATTAGGTCGTAATAGGTCGGTTGATCTGTGAGAGGGGGATAAATGTATGGGACAGTATTCTGTGCCAAAGGAGATTCGAGATTTACGTCCACCTGGAACCATGGTAAAGAAACAAGGAAACAAATACTATGCATATCAGCGTTCATCTACCAAGGTCAAAGTTGCACAGGAGGATGGGACTTATAAGTGGAAGACGCTAGACAAGATGGGACCGTGTCTGGGGTCTATTACCCTGGAAAATGGATTCATTCCCAATGCTGTATCAGAATCAGAAGAGGCGATTACAGTCCTTGACTATGGAAATTACGCATTCAGCAAGATACACTCTTCAGAAGTGTTTCAGGAACTTGATCTGCTCTTCAGGGGCAAGATGGCAATAAAGATATATGTGGCTGCCTTAATTACCTTTAATGAGGGATTCACGTATATGACAGATATGTCCCGAAAATACTCCGAATCAGCAGCCTGTATGTTCTATCCGGGCGTTTCGCTTGAGTACGAATCATTGGCAAACCTTTATGAATATCTGGGGCGGCATGGTAAAGTAGTGGATCAATTTGAACAGCGGGCGATTAATACATCATCGCACGTAGTCGGTATTGATGGCCATGTTATTGCCTGTGCTTCCGAAAAAAATGACCTTTCTGAATTTGGCTACAAGCATTCAAAGCTGAATGCCCCACAGATGAACTGGATATGTGTACATGATCTGGTTAAAGACAAGCCCTTGGCGAGTCAATTCATCAATGGTTCAATGCCAGATAAAAGTTCATTGAAACAGTTGTTCAACCGTTTTGTATTTGCCAACACTCACTTTTATGTCGATAGAGGATTCAATACCGATGATGATAAGCGCCTTATGTCGCTGGAAGGAAGCACATATACCGTTCCCATGATTTCAGGGCGAAATGATTACAGTGACGTATACGGAAAGCTGAAATTTGATAAGCGTCGTTGGTTTATTTATGATAAAAATGGGTATTCCAGTATCATCTATTACTCGGAGTACCCCGGCGAAGGAAAAGTCCGTTACATCGCATTTAAGGATACGACAAGGGAAAGCGCTGAACGGAAAATGTACTGTGAAAAAATAAAAAGAGGGATAAAGGGATATACAGAAGCCGGATTGAATGCCGCTGAGAAAGACTTTGGATTATTTCTCCTTGAAACGACCGAACAGAGTATGGCCGAAGAGGTATTCAACGGATATAAGAGCAGATGGGGTATCGAAACATACTATAACTATGTAGATAATGTCATCGATTTCAATGCATTATACCAACAGGATTATTGCAAGACACAAGGAATTGGATTCATTGTGCAAATCGCTGGATGCATTTTCAGCGAAATGAAGAAATCACTGATTAATCAGAATGAAACTGTCAGATATGTAATGGATGAATTCAGAGGCATTAAGTCCGTAAATGAAAAAGGTCGATGGACCCTTCACAATATCACGAAGTCACGTAGATCACTCGCTGAAAAACTTCAGTTTCAAACAGGCAAGGTGCTCTGGTAGTTTGATATTTTCACCGACCTAAAAAACCGAATATTTCTGTTATTATGCGTTTAAGAAAAACAGGAAAGGTATAACAGGACGGATTCTGAAGGTTGAAAGCGAACCTGCGACGCTTTAGGTAGAAGACTTTCGTGTCTTCCTGCTGCAAGAAAGAGCGGGAAAAGCGTTCGTGCGGGAGCGGATATGCTTCAAAAGAAAAATCCTATTCCGGAATGGGAAGGCAAAATGGAATTGACTGGTGCGTATCGCTTTTCCTCATGAAACATCTGTAATATGGAGCTGTTTCTTTCCGGAGATTCATTCTTTGTTCCTGAAAACAAATACTCCGGTATGGCGCTGTTAAGAAAAATAAAAGTAAAGGCTGACAGGAAGCAGCTGTGAAAATGTGCAGAGGCAATGCCTGCAGCCTTTTTGCAGTTGGACATACAGAATGGCTGGATGCCGAAGGGCCTGGAATGTGGTATAATATGGCGTAATGGATTCAGACTCACAATAAAGTCAACAGAAGTGAGGAATACGATGAAACGGGCAAAACTGGAAGACCGGCTGGAGATGCGCAGGCTGACCACGGACGACACGGCACAATATAATGCACTGTTAAGATATGCTTTTCAGGTGACGGATAAGGAACTTGCATCCCTTGGGTGGAAGCAGAAAGAGATGGAGCGCTCCAAAAAACCTGTGTTGAAGAAAACGGAATCCTTCGGATGGTTTGATGGGGAAAAGCTGGCATCACAGATCAGTATTTATCCGATGCAGATGAATATTTTCGGTACCATGTATAAGATTGGCGGAGTAACGGGAGTCGCAACCTATCCCGAATATACCGGCCATGGACTGATGAGCAGACTGATCAAACAGGCACTGCAGAATATGCAGGATAATCATCAGAGTATATCGGTGCTGTATCCTTATATGATTCCTTATTACAGGAAAAAAGGTTGGGAGATCGTATCAGATCGTATGACCTATACCATAAGAGATACACAACTGCCGCGAATTCACAGGGTGGATGGAATGGTGGAACGGGTGGATACGGACAACGATGATATCAAGAGTGTCCATGATCAGTTTACCGCACAACGCCATGGAGCTCTGAAAAGGAATGAACTGGAATGGGAGGAGTACTGGCGCTGGGAGGCAGACGATGTCCTGGTGGCGGTTTATTATGATGTAAACGAAAATCCGACCGGATATCTCGTTTATTACATCGCGGATGATATTTTCCGCATAAAAGAGCTGGTATATGTTAATCAGGACGCACGTCACGGTCTTTGGAACTACATCGCAGCACACTTTTCCATGATTGAAAAGGTTGTCGGCTACAATTATACGAATGAACCCATGGCTTTTCTGCTGGAAGACAGTGAGATTCACGAGGAGATAGAACCATGGATGATGGCCAGAATTGTTGATTTTGAAGAGTTTCTCAGACAGTATCCCTTTGATATCATATCCATTCATGACGACCTTCATTTTGTAGTGCGGGACCCGGTACTGGAATGCAATAACGGAGATTTTTCTCTTGCATGGAAGAAAAATGGAGAACTGATCATTGAACGGGGAGACAATGGAGGGGAAACGATTTATGCAGATATCCAGACGCTTACAACGATGTTCCTTGGATATAAGCGTCCTACCTATTTGAAGCGTGTAGAGCGTCTTAAAGCAGGAGAAAATGCAGTTCGTATCCTGGAGGATATTATTCCCATTGAACAACCATATTTCTCGGATTATTTCTGAGAAACAGGAAAGGAAGGCTCATGGCCAGAAAAGGACACTCAACGGTTCGCAGATCTCAGGGAGGATGCCTTCTGGGATGCCTTGGACGGTTTCTTGCACTTCTTGGACTCTGTGCATTTCTATTTGTGCTGGCCTGTTCGATCGGCATCATTTCTACGGATGAACAGACCGGAGCGCCGGTTTACTCTTTCGATAATGTGCATGTTCCGGAAATCTCGGATTTTAATCCATCGAATATGCCATGGCCGGATGTTGGCGGTATTTCTGCCCTGTGGCCATATCCGATGCAATCCGAGGGGCTGACGATAAAGACATTGCAGGCAGGAAAGGGGGAAGCACTCCTGATCTGCAGTGACGGTTATACGATGCTGGTCAATGGCGGCAGTGGCATGGGATTTTCCCTGGCTGCACAGATGCTTCTCTGCGGAGCCAATCATCTGGATGTAATGGTAGTTACAGGAACAGAGGAGGAGTATATTCATGCTTGTCCCCGTATTCTATCAATGACACAGCCGACCTATCTTTTATATCAGAATTCTCAGGTAAAAAGTGACTCCTTTAATAAGCTGCTTGATATTGCGGATAAGAATGAAAGCATTCAGGCGCTCGTTCCTTCTCCCGGTCTTTCCTTTCATCTTGGAAGGGCAGAGATTACCTTTCTCGGTCCCACGTGGAAACCGCATCAGGATGAAAAAGATGATGGGCTGACCTTTCGGATTGACTATGGGGATACTTCCGTTTTGATTGCCGGAACCATCACCAAAAATGGAGAAGCAGAGATAGCGAAAGGAAAAGGGAATATCGCTGCAGATGTACTGGTCTGCGCCAGAGGAGGGGAGGAAACTGGCACCTGCAGGGAATGGGTTCAGAAAGTCAGACCGAAGATGGCTGTCCTGACAGGAAAGAATCCATCGAACAGTACACGTATCCGGCTTTCCCAGGAAGGTGCTGAAGTTTTTGCAATGAAGGATCATGGGGTAATCACCATTCGTTCGGACGGAAACAGAATTGAAGTGGTACCCTGATTTTATTCAAACCTGCAGTTGATCGTCTGAAAGTGCTGTGCTATAATGTCTTTAATCTTCGATGAAGGAGACCCCGATGGAATAATATAGGAGGGAATAATATGGGGAAATTTGTTATCCGGAACGTACAGTCTGGCATTAAGTTTGATCTCAAGGCAACGAATGGTGAAATTATTTCTACTTCTGAGGTGTATAAATCCCTGAACAGCTGCAAGGCTGGTGTCGCCAGTGTGCAGAAGAATGCACAGATCGCTGGTGTTGAGGATCAGACAGAGGAAGGATTTGAGAAGATCCGCCATCCTAAGTTTGAACTCTATACCGATAAGAAGGGTGAATTCCGCTTCAGACTGAAAGCAGTCAATGGACAGATTATTGCTTCTTCCGGTGAAGGATATACTACAAAGCGTGCAGCACTCAATGGCATTGAAAGTGTCAAGAAGAATGCACCGGAAGCTTCCATCGAGCGTATCAAGGAATAAAGAAATCATAGAGTCGTCACTAAGAGACGGCTCTTTGTATATCAGGATGTGTCTGGAGTGAACTGAAGGTGAACTTGCGTTTCCTCAGCCGATATATCGGTGACCGCAATTTTTATCGGCGTCTCATGATGATCTCGTTTCCCATCATGCTGCAGAACGGGATCACGAATTTCGTTTCCTTATTGGATAACATCATGGTGGGGGCTGTCGGAACAGAACAGATGTCTGGCGTTTCCATTGTCGGTCAGCTGCTGTTTGTGTATTATCTCTGCATCTTTGGCGGGTTCTCCGGTGTGGGAATATTTACTTCCCAGTATTATGGAAAAGGGAATACAGAGGGTGTAAGGGATACTTTCCGATTCAAATTTGTTCTTTCTCTGCTGCTGTTTGGTCTTGGCATTTTTATTTTTACCTGTTTTGGGGACCAGCTGATTCAGTTGTATCTGCACGAAGGAGGAGAAACCGGAGATCTGGAAGCAACAGCAACGTATGGCCATGCCTATCTCATGATTATGCTATGGTCGCTTTTTCCGTTTGCTCTGCAGCAGGTCTATGCATCAACACTGCGGGAATGCGGAGAAACGATGCTGCCGATGAAAGCAGGAATTATTGCAATCACCGTAAATCTCTTCCTTAACTATCTTCTGATCTTTGGACACGCGGGCTTTCCGAAACTCGGGGTTGTCGGAGCAGCCGTTGCTACCGTGGTCTCCCGATACGTAGAATGCTGCATCATTGTATGGTGGACGCATTTCCATAAACAGCGCGCCAGCTTTATCATTGGAGCTTATAAAGATCTGAGAGTACCCCGCAGGCTGACCAGGGAGATCATTGTAAAAGGGACCCCGCTGCTCATCAATGAGACGCTGTGGTCCTCCGGAATGGCTGTCGTTTCACAGTCCTACTCTCTCTTCGGTCTTGCTGTTGTGGCAGCGCTGAACATCACGTCTACCGTTTCCAATCTCTTTTCGGTAGTGTGGCTTTCGATGGGCACTGCAGTGTCGATCATCGTAGGTCATCAGCTGGGGGCAAGTCATTTTGAAGAAGCAAAGGATTCTGTCCGGAAAATAACGACGTTTTCCGTTGTTGTTTCGACGGTGGTCGCACTTTTCATGATGCTTCTTGCAGGCTTATTTCCGATGCTGTATAACACAAGCGATGAAGTCAGAAACCTGGCGGCGGTTTTTTTGAGGATTTCCCTGCTGGCGTATCCGATAAACGCTTTTGCAAACTGTGCTTATTTTGCTTTGCGGTCCGGAGGAAAGACCTGGGTAACCTTTTTGTTTGACTGCGGATTCCTCTGGGTTGTACGTATTCCGCTGCTGCGTCTCCTCATCTTTTATTCCGGAATGCCAATGCTGTTGATTTATACGATTTCTACAATGATTGATCTCCTTAAATGCATTGTCGGCTTTGTTCTCCTGAAAAGAGGAGAATGGGTCAATAATATTGTAGAAAGCTGAGGGAAGAATTAAATCCTCTTATTCGTTAATTTTTTATACATAAGTATCTTTTCCCGGAAACTGACGATGGGACAGACCACAGAAATATGGTTTATGAGTTTGTTCTGCTCACAAATGATCTTTTGAAGGAGGATAGTACAGTGAAAAAATTCTTATGCATGCTGATGGTAATTCTTTTGAGCATGAGTGCCTTCAGTGCTTTTGCGGAATCCACTGCGGCAGAATCGGAAGAACTGCCCCCGCTGACGGAAGAGGAATATACCTATCCGGAGGAGGATTACGCAGAAGCCTACAAAGCAAATTTTGAACAGGCATTTACCAGAGTCGATCCGGAGAAGCAGAAGCTGGGAATGGCTTTTGAACTGGATGAGGATAAAGTGGAACTAACGATTCAGCAGGTCGGTGACATTGTTGAACTGTCTGCGAAATTTGCCTCTTCGGATGAATCTGACGATTTTGTATTACAGATAGGCAAGGAAAATGCCAGATTTTCGATCGACGGGCAGGTATTTGAGATTGTTTATAATGACTTTACTCAGATTGCCGACCGGTTCCGTCAGAACAACGAATACTTTGAAAATCTGGATGCGGCGCCCATGATTGAAATCCTGCAGATTATGATCAATAAGCTCGTGACACCTTATGCGGAAACGCACTTGGATATGGAAAAGGGCATTGTTGCTACTTATTCCGTAACCAGCGGGCAGTTTTTCGGATCGCTTGCAGAGGCCGTGGATGAGGTAATGGCAAACCCCACATATGTGGATTATCTGTATGACTTCCTGGCCCATTGTGAGATTCCAGGAAATGCAGAACCGCTTCCGGAAAAAGAAGAGCTGATCAGCGCATGGCCGGATGTGAGGGAAATGCTGGTTAATGGAGATGCCAGCTATGTACTGACGGCAGAAGCATCATATATGTCGCAGGAAGGGATGCAGAGTGTTGCCATTTCCGGTGAAGTTAGCCATGGCGGAAGTTTCGCCAATGTAAACGGCAGCATTAACCTGTCGGGAAACACGATCGACTCGGACTTCCTTTTTTCCACGCTGAGCTGGGACGGGTATGATGCGGTTGAGCACAACGCGGAGCTTTCTATCTTTGGCGAATATGAAGTGGATGATGATGAATACGGAAAGTATCGTCAGGTTAATGTGAATGTCGGTTTAGCCGTTGACGGAAGCAATATCTATGCAGATGTGTACAGTGCTCTGGATGAAACCTCACTGCTGCTGGATGTTGATACCGGTGTGCTTTTCTGGAATGAGGACCATGCTGCAGAACAGGAACTGAGCCTGTCGATCTATGGAGACAGAGAGAGCGGATTCTTCCATGCTTATGTGGATCTGCCGGATTTGGATGATACGCATCTGCTGCTGGAAGGTCAGGTTGGAACCAATGGACGGTACGGTTCTCTTGAAGCAAATGTGGACTTCAATATGCGCCAGAATTCCGTCACCGTTGCTCATGCAAATATGATTGCTACCCGGAACAGCAATGGACCGATTATCGTAGTAACCGGGCAGCAGAATGGGGAGCCGTTCTCCTGCACTTATTATGAAAAAGGACGGGAAGTGCATTTTGCACTTTATGGAACAGAATTCTATGCCTGCGGGCAAATGAATCTTGATGTACAG
Source organism: uncultured Clostridia bacterium (assembly GCA_947167215.1). Lineage (GTDB taxonomy): Bacteria > Bacillota > Clostridia > Christensenellales > Aristaeellaceae > Ventricola. The sequence continues at coordinate 5,678 of CAMVHE010000060.1, read as the reverse complement.
GGAAAACTTATTGAAATGAACGCATTTGGCGGCGACGGAGTCGATCTGAGCTGGGAGTGCAGCCTGGATGAATATGGTATGATGATGCATGATTATCATACGGTCTTTACTGCAATTCCTGTTTTTGAATCCGATACGGTCATGAACATCGAAATTGAGGTTTCGGACATTGATGAAGGGACTATGCTTGGACAGGAAACTCTTCGTTATGAGCTTATTCCGAATGAATTCGAGGATTATGACCTGCTGTATACCGCGGAAGCAGATGGTGAAACCATCATGCAGATGCTCATTTATGCCGTAGAGCAGACGGAACTTGCAGATCTTTCAGGTGAAAATGCGGTCCGTATTACTCCTGAACTGATCAGGACTCTCACAGAAAGTGCATTTTGAAATCTCGTTTTCCACCGCAATGAATAATTGAGAAGATGCATATCAAAGGATATGCATCTTCTTTTGCTTTGAAACTGAAACATTAACAGGATAAATGTTCATATAAAGAATGTAACAGTACTCTTGCTGAAAAAAATGAAATAGCGGAAACCTAAAAATGCAAAAACTTCAACAAGTGGATTGAATCCATGATAGTATTCTGTTACAATAGTGAGCAGTGTGTAATTACAAACTGGAATTGCGCATGAAGAAACAGAGCTGCATTGTTCAGATGGAGGACATCACCAGGGTATGAAGGGTGACTGTTGGTGGATTGCATAAACGGAAAAAGAAGGAAGGATAAAGAGAATCACTGCTTCCGCATCCGTTGCTGATATACAGAGGGATTCCATCCTGAGAGGTAAGACCGCAAAGGTAATCTTCCCCTGGAAATAGACCATATAAGGGTAAAGCTGAAGAGGGGATGAAGAGTGCACCAATCAGTGGAAGCCTCATCAAACCGCCAAGGTAATGCCCCGCAAGAATCAGTCGGGGACGGAGCGCCTTAGTCCGGTAGGAATTCCCGCCGCTTGCGATACTGAGCGGAGGAACATGCGTAATGCCAATGACGACATCCTCCTCAGTGATTTCCTGCTGTGCCTTTTCCGATTCCTGTATGGCAGAAAGATTGAATTTTGCAAGTTCAATTTCGTTTTCATCTTCATTTTCAACAGCGGTCAGATAAGCCTCTTCGTACTGCGTTTCCATCATGCTTGCATCGAGTGTAAGCTGCGTGAGAGAAAGAAACCAGATCTTCTGGGAAGCCCTTTGAATATATTGAGGGTGCGAGAGAAGAAGGCCACCACGCTGACGGAGGCCAAGTACCCAGGGGGCAAACGGACTGCCGCCGGAGGAGTAGGAGATAGAAGCAGGCAGCGGGTCGCTGTCGCCGGCGATGATATAAATCGGTGCATCTGCATTGAGTGATTTAAGAACTTCTACCAGTTCGTAGAGCGGTTCGGGATTTCCCAGCTCGGAGATCAGATCCCCTGTCATGACAACGGCATCGAAGGATACCCCTGAAAGTGCGGTGCGGAAACGTGACTGGTTTTTTCCTGCACGGAAACCCTTCAGGTCCGAAATCTGAAGAATCGTAAAACCATCCAATGCTTCCTCAAGCCCTGTGACGGGGATTGTCGTATGAGCAACATGGATAAACATATTGCTGATACTATTGACAAGTAGAAGAATCAGAAGCAGCATCGGAATAAAAAAGAAAAGCCTGCTGTGCAAACTTCTCTTTTTTTTATCATCGAAGAACTCGGCATCTGGCGGTGCTGCTTTAAAATGAGGATCAATCTGCGGCTTATAGTTCATGAACTAGACACTTCCCCTGCTTTCAAAAGGTTTTGAGATTATATCAATTCAAAAGGACCGCTTCAATTCTTTTATTCAAGATTGACAGAAGATTTAGAAACCTTGCCGGGCTTGTAATATCCTTCTCCGGGAGTGTCACAAACTTTTGACAAACTTCAAACTATTGCTTTTATCTCGTTAAAAAGTGTGATACAATATTCTTATGTTTCATGCCTGTTTTCCGCGGCAAATATACCAGCCGTCAGAGAAAAGAAGGGCTGAAAATGGAGTATGGATCATGGCCAAAAAACGTAATTCGTATATATGTTCCGCCTGTGGAATGGAGACCGCGGGATGGATGGGAAAGTGCCCCGGGTGCGGTGCCTGGAACACACTGGAAGAACAGTCGCCGGAGGCTTCCTCCGTTGTTGAGAGCAAGCCTGCCAAGCAGCGACCGGGTACGGGTGCGTTGGCCCTGAGGCTTAACGATATCCCAGAGGACAATGTAGAGAGAACTTCTCTCGGCATGAAGGAACTGGATCGTGTCCTGGGCGGAGGTGTCGTTGAAGGTTCCCTTATTCTGGTCGGCGGCGACCCTGGTATTGGAAAATCGACCCTGCTTTTACAGGCATCCGATTTTCTTGCCAAACAGGGTGGAAAGGTCCTGTATATTTCCGGTGAAGAATCTGCCAGGCAGATTCGCATGCGGGCATCCAGACTTCATGTGGATGCGGATAATCTGCTGATACTCAGTGAAAATGCGATGGATGCTGCCGAGCGCAGATGGGAAGAAGTCAAACCGGACTTTATGATTGTGGATTCCATACAGACCATGTACAGGCCGGATATGGCCAGTGCCCCCGGTTCTGTATCACAGATCCGGGAATGTACGAGCCTCCTGATGCGCATGGCCAAGACAACCGGATGCGCAGTTTTCCTGGTCGGTCATGTAACCAAGGAAGGCGCTATTGCTGGCCCAAGGGTGCTCGAACATATGGTGGATGCAGTTCTTTATTTTGAAGGGGACCGGCAGCATGAATACCGTATTCTGCGTGCAGTAAAGAATCGGTTTGGTTCAGTCAATGAGATAGGCCTGTTTGAGATGCGCGATACCGGTATGGTCGGGGTGGAAAATCCATCGGAGTTGTTGCTCTCCGAGCGTATAAAAAATGTTCCGGGTTCATGTGTTCATTGTGCAATTGAGGGCTCGCGGCCTATGCTTGTCGATGTTCAGGCGCTTGCGTTGCAGACTGCATACGGAACTCCGAGAAGAACAACGAACGGCTTCGAAAACGGACGCCTTGCTTTACTGTTGGCGGTCCTTGAAAAACGTGCAGGAATTCCGCTGTTTAACCAGGATGTTTATATCAATATTGCCGGTGGACTTGAGCTTTCCGAACCGGCAGCCGATTTACCTCTGCTTGCTTCCATTGCTTCCAGCGTACGTGATATTTGTATACCTTTGGATTGGGCTGTAATGGGAGAAGTTGGCCTTGCGGGTGAAGTACGTGCGATAACCCAGGTGGAGCGCCGCGTAGCAGAATGTGCTCGTCTTGGCTTTAAGGCAGTTGTTGTGCCACGGGCAAACTCTAAACGAATCAAATCATCGCAGAATATTAAGATATACGGCGTTGATACTTTATCGGAAGCAATTTCAGTTATTATGGGTTAAGGAGTTTATAGCATGGCAGTTATCTTTTTGGTCGTCAGTTTCCTTGCTTCTATTGCTGGTGCAATCTGCGGCATAGGCGGCGGTGTGATTATCAAGCCAGTTCTGGATCTGTGCCATCTCGCAAGTGTTTCTACGATCAGCTTTTTGTCTGGCTGTACCGTGCTTTCCATGTCCTGCTATTCGGTCAGTAAGAATATTCTTTCCGGTGATAATCAGGTTGACTTTCGAATCGGAACTCCACTTGCGATTGGAGCTGCGGCAGGAGGCGTAATCGGGAAACAGCTTTTTTCGATCATCAAAGCAATGTTTGCTAATCCGAATACGGTCGGTTCCATTCAGGCAGCATGTTTGGCGGTCATTACCTTGATGACATTGATTTATACGCTGCTGAAGAAACGTATTCCGTCCTATCATTTCAAGGGGATTGGAATTTGCATTGCGATCGGTCTTGTCCTTGGAGTTTTTTCGAGCTTTCTGGGAATCGGAGGAGGCCCGATCAATCTTGTGGTCCTTTTCTTCTTCTTTAGCATGGATACAAAAACTGCTGCTCAGAATAGTTTGTACATTATTCTTTTCAGTCAGATCACCAGTTTGGTGACGACGCTTATAACACATACAGTTCCTGAATTTGAATTGCTTTCCCTCATTTTGATGGTGGCTGGTGGTATTGGCGGAGGCATGGCTGGAAGAAAGATCAATAAACGGATGGATAATGAAGCAGTGGATAAGCTCTTTATTGTATTAATGGCGATTATCATTTTGATCAGCGTCTTCAATACTATCCGCTATGCCAATATCTGAGAATTTGACTTTTGTTTATATGATTTAGTCTGCTTATAATTGAGATCACTCAAAGAAAGGAAAGCCTATGAGACCGGATGTAGATAAAGAGATAGCAGTGGATAGCGGTGAGAAGCCAGCAGAAGATATGGCTGAAGTTACTTTCAGCAAGGAAGCGGAAATTCTTCCTTATGCTGCAGAGTTGCTTGATCCTTCTCCTTCAGACAGCTTGCTTGATATCACTGCGTGGAACTGCGATTTTGCTTTCCAAGTCGCACGGACGCTTCGAGTGGTTACTTGTGTGGATTCTCAAGGGGATCGTCTCCTGGAGAATGAGAAAATCATGAAAAAATCCGGTTTGCCGAATGTGGCCTTTATTGAGGGCGATCTCAATGCCCTGCCGATAACAAACGGCAAATATGATATTGTTATTTCCTATTTGCATTTTCACCATCTGAAAAACCCGGAACTGGTCTTCAGAGAGATGGTAAGAGTCTGCAAAGAAGGCGGAAAAGTTATCGTATTTGATTATGAAGCAACTACGGAGGATCTCAGGGAAACGCAGGATGCAATAGAAGCAATGCGGGACCGCAAACATGTTCAGAACCTTTCTCATGAGGAGATGCTGGACATGTATTATACTGCCGGACTTACCATTGAAAGTGAACAAAAATATAAAGTCTGCATGGACCTTATGCAGTGGTTTGCTGAGATGAACACGCCCAACAATATCCGTGAGGATATTCAAAGCTGGATGGAAGAAGAAGTTCGTGGAGAAGAGAAGACCGGGTTCTTCCCCACAAGGACCAAGGAAGGCATTTACTTCAACAGGACTATCATGGCATTCGTCGGACGCAAAGCAAGACGTGTTGCAAAATAGAAAAACCAGTGAGGCATCCATCGGGTGCCTCTTATCCATTTTCGGCCGTCTCATTGATAGAAATATGCTTTCTTATCTGATATAATGGTTTCTCTGACAAAGGACTGAGCATGGCTTATTAGGTACTGATGGTATTTCTCGGCATTTCGAAGGATTTATAAACATGATCCGGCTATATCCAGACGGTCTTTCAACCATTGACTGGAAATGATTCCTGACAGTTTTCAGAAAGGCGATGTGTCTTTGTTACGGAAATGCCATAATACCTTTTGAAACTGGAAATAGTTCCTTCTCTGGCAATGAAGGAAGGCATCAATGTCTTATGATATTCAGATCCAAAGAAGTTTGAGAATCTGTTTCTAACAATAACGCATCTTAAGGTGATTATATGAACGGGAAAAACAAAAGAATCACGATTGCTACGATTATCGGTGGACTGTTTCTGTTTACTGTTCTGGTTTTCGGTACGATGTGGATAGGACAGCGTGCATCCAGGGACACAGAAGTTGCAGTGCATTCTGTCAGCCTTCTTTATATGAATGAGCTTGCAGGACGAAGGGAAGAGGTAGTCTCAGAAAACCTGAGAAGGAGTATTTCTGACATTCAGTCTGCGCTGTC
>CAMVHE010000059.1 GCA_947167215.1 uncultured Clostridia bacterium | reverse complement strand
ATTTTACACCAGTTATCCATTTGTTAATTGGCAAATCATTTCGTTAATGAGTATAAGAATGCCGCCGGTGGTGATCCCGATCATGGCATAGCTGGCCATTCCCTGAAAGCGCAGGAGGTTATTCATGACGAAAGAACTCATCATGAAGGGAGCTGCATAGAAAATGTAGGAGGCATAAGCCGTGGCGTGCGGAAGGATTTCCGGAGTCGCTCCCAGAAAGGTCACCAGGGGACGGATAAACAGATTGCAGAGAATCATCAGAACCGTTCCGGTACAGAAGGCGGTAAAAAAAGCGACGGAAACGTAGGCCCTGGCATCCTCTTCATTGCCTGCCCCGAGGGCAATGCTGAGGTTGGTACCGCTGCCCATGCCGATGGTGAAAGCCAGCGCCTGGATGATGGCCATGGCAGAGAAAACCACGCCGACGGCACCGCTGGCTTCCGTGCTGATCCGGCTGACAAAAAAAGTGTCCGCCATGTTATAGATGGCAGTAACCAGCATGGAGATGATGGTGGGTACTGCAAGCCCGGGAATGACCCGGTGAAGGGGTTCGTTGAGAAGAAGCTGAGCTCGGTTTTCTGCGGTCATTTTCATAAGCGATGATTTCCTTTTCTGAATGGGATGATATTTTCCGCGGATTGTCCGGCGGCTCCTGCCGTTTTTCCGGAGTGCTGCCACAGGGAATTCTGCAGGCGGAAGAAACAGCGGGGGAGGACGGTATCCTGCAGCCGGCACCGCTTACTGCCTGGAATGATCCGGACGAAGGGAGAGAGAACCCTTCAGGGAACCAGCCGGAAGCATTGTAGCGATTTGTCGCGCACCGGTCAAGCCCATACCGGCGGAGAGCAGAAGATTCCGGCCTGTCTCTTCCGGGAAAAAGGGTGGGCAGAGAAGGGCAGGAATGTTCCGGAAGACGGGTACGGAAAGGAACAGCCCTGCCTTTCGGAACGGAAGGAAAACTGTCGGGTGCCGGAAAAAAGAAGGAGGGGATCACCTCCTTACCGGCAATTTTGAAATAAAAATGGATAAAACGGATCCAGTATTTTTTGCGGACCAGCAGATGCCGTAATTTTTTTCAGCTATTGATGTGCAAAATTTTTTTCAGTTTTATCGGGCACCCGAGACAAAACGGATATTTCCGGCGCTTTTTGAAGAATACATGAAAAAATTACATGCGACATTTTATCTGCCGCTTTGGGCTTCAAAATATAAAAATCAGTTACACTGCTTAATAATTCATGAATTTTACCTTTAATACATTATCAAATTATTAAAAATACATATGATAACATGTGTAATCATAGGGGTGCCAGTAAGGACCGGGAAAAAGTGGTACACTTATTTCTGTCCGAAAGAAACCGAAACGACGACAGAAAGGAACGAAATGAAGAACAAGGAAGGTTATCCGGATCCCACGGCTGCAATGGCACTGCAGCGGATCAGCCTGGAACGGGGAGAAAATGAAAAGGTGATCCGCCTCTGCCGGATGCTGCGGGACATGGCCGGCATGGCAGGCTGTGAACTTCTCTCGGAACTGGTACTGCAGGAGCGGCGCAGCGGGCGCATTTACCGGCAGGCCGGAAGGCGGAGGATTACGGGAAAGGAGGAGAAGCAATGACCGGGGAGGAACTTCGAAAGCGTTTTTTCGCGTATGACCGCAATGCATGCAGGATACAGTATCTCCGCTGGAAGATGGAGGAAATGGACCGGGAAAGGGAAGCACACCTCTGTGAACTGGCGGAGCAGGTGGCCGCAGCGCCGGGAATGGAAATGCCGCCGGCAGAAGGAGGGTACCGTAAGGCTTCACCCACGGAACATGTGCTTCTGCAGCAGGAGGCATATGAGCAGCGCTGTGCACAGGAACGCGCGGGGCTGGAGCGGGAACTGGCAGCACTTAAAAGGGAACAGAGCCTGCTGGAGAGCCTGCTGACGGTACTGAGGGAAAAGGAAAGGGCGGTGTTCCGCCTGGTGGTCATGGAAGGGCGTTCGTGACAGGAAGCAGCGGAAAGCTATGAAAAGGAATATGGCATTCCCGTGAGCATCCGTACCCTGCAGAACTGGCAGAAATCGGCACTGCAGCGGCTTCAGGAAGTCACGGGAGAGGTGGCCTGAGGCAGGAAAGGAAAGCTGTCCCGGAAGGAGGAAATCGGTTGAAAAGGATGAATGCAGAAAACGGGAAAATGACGGTCCATGTTTTTCTTCAGAAAGCCATGCAGATGGGGCTGACTGCCAATGACAGGGTCGTTTATATGGCAATCTGGGCAGCTGGAGAGAGCAGGGCGGCGCTCTGGAAGGGAAGCAGGGAAAGCCGGATGTGGATGAACGGGTATTTTGCAATGGCCAATCCCGAGCTCTGCATGATGGCAGGGCTGCGGGAGAAACAGGTGGTGCAGAGCCGGAGAGTCCTGATGGAAATGGGATTCATTGAGTTCATCCCCGGAGACCGCAACCGCAGTATGCCGAAATACCGCCTTCCCGGAGTCGAGTTTGGGGAGAAGGACGGGGCCTCCGGATCCCCGGAGCTTCCGACGGAAGCGGAGGCGGAAGAGGAAGCATTGGAAAGCTGCGCGAACGGCATCCCCGGAACAGCTTTCAGGGCTTCTTCCGGAATTACACCCGTGGAAGATGCCGACTCTGCCGCCGAAGCAGTACCCGGAAAAGGTGCCGGCTCTGCCCCCGAAGCTGCCCCTGAAGCCGCCCCCGAAGCTGCCCCCGAAGCTGCCCCCGAAGCTGCCTCCGGAGCAGATCCTGGTTCTGCCACCGGTGCTGTATCCGGAGCAGGTGCCGGAAATGTCCCCGGTGCGGTTTCAGAAGCCGCCTGCCGTACGCGGACCGGGGAAAATGGGTTCCCGGAAAACTGCTGCAGGGACAGCTTCTGCGCCGGGAAAGCGGCCGTCTCCGATTCTGCTTCCGGTTCTGCTTCCGGCTCTGCACCCGCTTCTGCCCCGGAAGCAGCTTCCGCGCACACGTACGCACGCGCGGATCAGACTGACTGTAATACTACTACCTCTGTAAATAGGGTAAATATATATCTTTCAGAAAAGAATGGAAGTAGTAATCATCATCATCCAATCAGTCCCGTTAGCTCTGTTCCTCAAGAAAGAGAAGCGGGGATACGAAGTGCCTATGCAGAGCTTTTCGGGGAAGAGGCCCCGCAGGGCCTGGAGCGGCTGCTGGAAGAGTGCAGGACCCGGGAAATTGCGGAGGAGGGCTTCCTGCGGGCCATGCGGCATGCTGCGGAATATCACCCCCGGAGCCCGGTGGCCTACCTTCGGAAGATGCTGGAAAAAGGGGAAATGGAGAAGGAGCAGGAGGAGCTTTCTCCGGAAATGCAGCAGGCCAGAAAGTTTATGCAGGCCTGGCCGCTGGCGGAATCCCCGACGTTTCTGGAAGAGCTCTCAGAGGACATCCGCCGGCTTTCCGCAGATGAGGTGAGAAAGCTGCTGAACCGGTGTGCCGACCATAACTGTCAGCCCCGCATCAGCCTGGCCTATTACCGGAGCGTCCGGGATAACCCGGAGGGACGCAGCTCGTCCTCCTACGACATGCACATGCTCCAGCATACCGATGAGGAACGCAGAGAAGCCTGGATGCGAGGAATTGTGGACCTGACGAAGGATGAGTAAAATGCCTTCCATGCCGGGAAGGCAGAAAACGGAAAGGAGCAGAATGACCAGAAAAGAACCGAGAAGACCGCTGGAGGAAGAAAGCTTTGAGCTCCTCTGTGCGCGCCAGTGCCCGGAGGAGGAAATCTGCGGCTACTTCGGCGTGGAGGCGGAAGACCTGGATAAGTGGTGCAGCAGGACCTACGGACGGAACCTGGAGGAGTGCATTGCCATGTTTGCGGCGGACGGAAAATGCAGCCTGCGGGGTTTCCAGCTGAAGCTGGCGGAAAGCAATGCCTCCATGGCGACATGGCTTGGGAAGCAGTACCTGAAACAGACGGACAGACCGGCGGCAGGGCTCTCTGCAGCGGGAATCCGTGCAGCCAATGAGCAGCTGATGCAGCTGGCAGACCTGATCAACCATCCGCAGCCGGGGAGGACACTGGCAGAAGTGGAAGGGGGCGTGGAATGATTCCGTATGCACCGCTGTCCGTAGGACAGGCAGAATACATCCGCAGGGCACAGAGCAGCTGGCTCAATGTGGCGGAAGGAGGGAAGCGGGCGGGCAAGAACATCATCAACCTCATCGCATGGTCCGCAGCACTGGATACCCATCCGGACCATCTGCATCTGTGCGGGGGAGTATCGACGGCAGCCGTCAAAATGAACATCCTGGATTCGAATGGCTTCGGCCTGGCGCATATCTTCGGAGAAAGGGCGAGAATGTGCAAATACCGGGGGCGGGAGGCCCTGTCCATCGCGTGCCGGAGCGGGGAAAAGATTGTCATTCTGGCCGGCGGGAAGAAAGCGGATGATGCGGCAAGGATCAAGGGAAACAGCTACGGGTCGGTGTATGTCACGGAAGTCAACGAATGCCATCCGACGTTTATGAAGGAGTGCATAGACCGCACGCTGGCATCGCACCGGCGGCAGGTCTTCTTTGACCTGAACCCCAAACCGCCGGCACACTGGTTTTACCGGGATTTCCTGGATTATCAGGATGCGCTGGCGGAGCAGGGCAGAAATGAAGGATACAACTACGGGCATTTTACAGTGCTGGATAATCTTTCACTGCCGGCGGATCAGCTGCGGAGGGAGCTTTCCCGGTATGACCACCGGAGCCTGTGGTTTCAGGCGGATATCCTGGGACTGCGGACGGCGGCCAGCGGACGCATTTATGAAAGCTATGACCCGGAGAGCATGATCCTGAAACCCGGGGAGCTGGGAAAAATCCGGTTTGCAGACCTGGCCGTGGGGGTGGATGTGGGCGGCACGGATGCCACCTGCGCCACCCTGGTGGGAATATCGGAAGGATGGAGGGATGTGGTGCTGGTGGACGGGTATTACCACCGGCAGGGAATATCCGAGCGGATGACGGAGGCAAGGTATGCGGGGCTGGTGGCGGAAAAGATCCGGGGATGGTCGGAAGCCTATCCCAGGCTTTCCGGCGTGTATGTGGACTCGTCTGCAAAACTGTTCCGCACGGCGCTGCGGGAGGAACTGTTTCGGAGAGGGGTAAACCGGGTAGCCGTATATGCATTTGACAAGCGGGACGGCATCCGGCAGCGCATTGAGCTGGGGTGTATGCTGCAGATGAACGGCAGGTTCTACCTGGCGGCACACCTCGGCCCCTGGCAGGAAGCGTACCAGATGGCAACCTGGGATGAACATGCCTACGAGCAGGGGGAGTGGGTGCGTCTGGACAACGGCTCCTATCCGGTGGATGCGCTGGACAGCGCAGAATACGGCTTCTACCCTTACGCCAGATATCTGGCAATGACCGCATAGCTGCAGGAAGTCTGCGCCGTATCTTCGCAGAAAATGCGGGAACAATTCGCTTGCAAACGGGAAAAACGGTGATATGATCTATGTGTCAGAGGAGACGGGAAACCGCCTCCTTTTCTTTTTCCCTTCCTGCGGGAAGGGAGGGCAGCATGGGCTGTCCTTTTTTATTGCCGGAAAGGAGCAGAAGGATGAAAGGCAGAACGAGGTGCGGGGCGTGCATGCGGGGCATTCGCCCTCTGCTCCGGGGAGGGCGAATGCCCCGGGAAAGAGGAGCAAGGTGGATTCCGGTCACCGGACCGCAGGAAATGAGCAGAACGGAGAGGGAACTGTTTTCCGGAGAGGTGTACCGCTGCAGTGCCTGCGGGAAACACGGCTACTTCGGACGATACAGCGAGCCGGACCGTTACTGCTCCTCCTGCGGGGCAAGAATGGGAGGAAAAGGGTAAGAAGCATGAAACGGGCGAGGCAGGAACGCTTCTGGGAAAATGTCAACCGGGCCGTCTATTACGGACACGGGGCATACGGGATTCCGAGGATGACGGCGGTAAAGGAATGCAGCATTACCGATTTTGTGCCGTTTACCGAGGCAAGAAAAGTCCCGGAGCACAGGAGGAAACAGACGGGACTGCACTTTTATCTCGACGATTACCGCTTCGAACAGATCTGGCGGAACCCTGACCGGGTACTGCCCCTGCTTTCCGGGTTTGGGGCGGTTATTGCCCCGGACTTTTCCTGTTATACGGATTTCCCCGAAGCCCTGCGCATCTATGCAGTGTACCGGAATGCCTGGCTTGGCTGCTGGTGGCAGGAAAACGGCATCCCGGCAATTCCGCAGGCAACGTGGTCCGCAGCGGAGACGCTGGCCTATGCCTTCGATGGAATACCGGAAGATTCGGTGGTGGCGGTATCCTCCGTCGGATGCATGAAGAATTCCGGAGCGAGAGCGCTGTTTGAAAAGGGCATGCGGTGCCTGATCGCGGAAAAGAGGCCCCGGCTCCTCCTGTTCCATGGCATCCTGCCGGAGGGAATGCCGGGAAACATCCGCAGGATCCCGGTGTTTACGGACCGGTTCAGAAAGCGGCAGGAAGGAGGATAAACTACGGCGAAGTCAGCCGCGTTCGGGGGGCCGGGAAGCGGAGCGGCAAAAATGAGGAACATGCGGGAACTGGGAAACTACATGGAGAGAAGGTACAACGTTCCCTTTGCAGAGGGGATGGAGAAGATGGATTTTGAAGCTGTCATGGGCATGATGGTCCAGGCGGAAAAGGTGCTGCATGATTTTCCGGCGCTGCAGGACCAGGTGAAGGGAATGAGCAGTGCCCGGATGGGAGAGGGCGCCTATGCGTCCGCTGACCTGAACGGCAGGATCTGCATGAATCCGGAGCGGATCCCGGACAGAGCAGCGCTGATGCGCGATTATGCCAGGGATGTGGCGCATGGATATCATCCCCGGGGTTCCGACGGAAGCCACCTGCTGGTACACGAACTGGGACATCAGATGGAGGCGGCACTGGTGAACCGAAGGTACGGAAGCGGAACCTATGCGGCAAACAGGGCATGGCGCAAATGCACCGTTTCCGGGGAGATTGTGGCAGAGGCCATGACCAGGCTGGATGCAAACTGGCGGTCTCACGGGAAGGAAACGGTTGGCCGGATCAGCCAGGTCTCTGGCTATGCCAGGCGCAATCCGTCTGAGACGCTGGCAGAGTGCATGGTGGACGTGTATGCCAACGGCAGGCGGGCAAGCCCGCTCTCAAAGGCCGTTTTTTCCATAACGAAGGAAAGACTGGGAGGTATCCGATGAAAAAAAGGGAAACCGGCACAAAGCCCGAAAAAAAGGTCAGGGAAAAGCCGGGCAGGGAGCTGGAAGCGCTCTACCGGAGGATGAAGAAACCGGAGGGACGGATGACGCCGGACTTCCGGCAGGGAAAGAAAATCAACTGAGAAGCGGCAGAAGAGGGGAAGGATCAGGAAGATGGACGGGCTGGAAATCATGGATGGAAGGGAGGCCTTTGAACGGCTGCAGGAGCATGCCTCCGTTTATTATGCCATGCATGCGGCATGCTACAGCGGGTCGCCCAGAGAACTGAGAATGACGGCACGGCCCAGATCCTTCTGGAAGAGGGCGGGAAAACAGAAAATCCATGTGCCCATTGCCGCGGATATTGCGGCTACCTCGTCGGACCTGCTGTTTGGCGAGGAATGCCAGATTGCAGCGGTCAACAGGGATGAGGAGCCCAATGACCGGGTGCAGGGAAGGCTGGAGACCATTGCAAGGCGCAACAATATTCATGCCCTCCTCTGTGAGGCGGCGGAGTCCTGTTCTGCGCTTGGAGATGTATATCTCAAGGTCTGCTGGGATACGGAAGAAGCGGCTTCACCGAGCCTGAGGGTCATCCAGGGAGATGCCGCCTGGCCCGAATATCGGATGGGCGGCCTCCGGGCGATTCATATCTTTACCCCGGTCCGGGAGCAGAGCGGGCGGGACAGTACCGTGGTGCGTACGCATGAATGCTATATGCCGGGGAAAATCCTTACCGAGGTTTACCGTGGAACTCCGGAGAATCTTGGCATCCGGCTGGAGGAGGATGCCCTGCAGGAACTGGGCCTGTCACCGGAGATAACGGTTCCGGACGGTGAGATGCTGGCGGTGCATATTCCCAATATCCGGCCGAACCGCATGTTCCGGGGGTCCTGTATGGGACGCTCGGATTATGACAATCAGCGGGACCTTATGGATGCACTGGATGAAGCATACAGCTCCTGGATCCGGGACATCCGGCTCGGAAAAGCCCGGCTGCTGGTGCCGGCAGAGTATCTGCGAAGGAACCCGGAGGAGCTCTTTGGTTCGGACCGGTCCTTTCCGACCTTTGAGTTTGATGAAGATGTGGAAACCCTCTGCGCCCTGGATGTAAACACCCAGAACGGGGGAAACATGATCACCCCCACGCAGTTCACCATCCGTTCGCAGGACCATGCAAGAACCTGTCAGGACCTCATTATGAAGATTGTGAGCGGTGCCGGTTATTCTCCGCAGACTTTCGGCATCAATATCGAGGGCATGGCGCAGTCCGGAACCGCGCTGCGGATCCGGGAGAAAAAGAGCTATTCCACTACCGGGAAAAAGCAGGCCTACTGGCAGGCACCGCTGGAAGAGCTTCTGACGGCCATGCTGCATCTGGACGCCTGTCTGTATCCGGCGGGGGGAAGCACCCGGGACTGCCACGTGCATGTTTCTTTCCCCGACCTTTTTACCACAGACCTGCCAACCACAGCCAGCGCCTTGCAGATGCTGACCGGAGCGATGGCAGTGTCCACGGAGGTCAAGGTGCGGATGCTCCACCCGGACTGGACCAGCGACCAGGTCCGGGAAGAGATCGGGAGGATATGCGCCGAGTATGGGATTGGTGGGGCATAGGGCGGCAGGTACATGGCGCAGAATGCGGGAATCCGCTGGATGGGGACGGAAATCCGGCTCCATTTTTCAGGCCGGCCGATACAGACCGTGAAAAAGAAAAAGGAGAGGAGCAACATGAACAGAAAGATTACCATTCCGGAAAGGGAGGCGGAAGCCATGCTCTCACTGTATGAGCGATGTCTGGACGCCGAGAAGATGTTTGAGAGGTGCCAGAGCGTGAGCTTCCGCGGCTTCCTGATCCATGCGGCAGGCAGCCCCAATGTGAAAGCGGCTTTTGCCCACCTTTCCGCAATGCTCAGGAACCGGGAACCGGAAATGCGCAGGAACAGAACACGGAAGGAGGAGAAAGATGCTTCGGACGGAAGGGGAGAGCCGCAGCCTGAGGAGAACGCTGCATGCGGAGAGCGGTGAAGCAGTCCTCGCCCTGGGCATCAGCTACGGTGCGGGCGGAATCCTGCTGGAGGTCAGCCCGATTGACAGGGCATATGTAGAAAGCCATGTGGATGAAACGGAAGAGGCAGTAGCGGAGTTTCTCGAGGCAGCTGACCTGCTGCTGGAGAAGGCGGGAATGCCGAGAATTCTCCGTACGGAAAGGTGATTGCTGTACCGGACGCGGTGCAGTTCATCATAGAAGGCGCCGGAAGGCGCTCCCCCGAGCGGGAGACGGCCCGTAAAAAAGTCCAAGGGGATGGAAAGAACCATTGACAGAGGAAAAAGGAGGAATCATGGAAAATCTGGAAACGCTGAAGCCGGTTCTGGGAGAGGAGCTTTATACCCAGGTGGCCGGCAAGTTGGAGGGGGCAAAGGGCATCCTGCTGGCTAATGTGGCTGACGGCTCCTATGTGCCCAAGCAGAAGTTCGACAGCGAGATTGCTGCCCGCAAGCAGACGGCACAGCAGCTGGCAGAACTGACCCGCAATCATGACACCATGACTGCCGCCATGGAAGCACTGAAAAAACAGCTGGCAGATGCGGAAAAAGAAAATGCCGCGGGAAAGGAGAATGCCGTACGCTTTGACGAGCAGAGCAAGACCTTTCAGCAGAAGATTGCAGACCTCACGGAGAACCTGAACCGGGAAAAGGGCAGGCTGAAGGAAGCAGCGGGGCTGAAGGAACAGGTGGAGCGCCTGACGGCACAGCTGGCGGAAAAGGATCACGAGATTGCCGAAATCCATAAGGCAGGGCGCGTGCTCGAGGAGCTTCGCACTGCCGGTGCGCGCAATCCCAGCGCAGTGATCCGGATCATTGATATGGGAAAGATCCGGGAAGAGGAATCCGGCATGACGGGCCTGACTGAGCAGCTGGATGCCCTCCGGCAGACGGATGCCTATCTGTTCAAGAACGTAACGCCGCCCAAGGGAGGCGTTGACGGCAGCAGCGCCGGTGCCAGGGTAAAGGCGGCGGATACGCTGAACCAGCAGGTAAATGACGAGATCCGGCGGGCCGCCGGTCTCACCATGTAAGGAAGGAGAAGACATGGCACATATAGACAGAATGAGTTCCGAGGCCCTGATACCCGAGCAGGTATCCAGGCAGATCATCCAGGATACCGTTACGGGATCCATTGCGCTTTCCCTGGGGCAGCGCATGCCGGATATGGTTACCAAGCAGCTCAAGATGCCGGTTATGACCGGAAGCGTAACCGCAGACTTCGTAAACGGGGATACCGGCCTTAAACCGACATCCGCGATGAGCTGGGACAAGGTGTATATCACTGCGGAAGAGCTGGCAGTGATTGTCCCGATTCCGGAGGCGCTGCTGGATGACACCACCTATGATATTTTCGGGGAGGTCCGGCCGAGGATCGTGGAGGCCTTTGCAGCGGCGATTGATCAGGCGGTCTTTCATGGCACCGGCAAGCCGGACAGCTGGCCGGACGGACTGGTTCCCGGAGCGATCGGGGCAGGCAAATCCAGAGCAGTGTCAGGCGACCTTTACCAGGATATCAACGGCGAAGGCGGCGTGGTATCCATGGTGGAGGAGTCCGGCATCTCCGTCAACACCTATGTTGGTGCCCTGCAGCTGCGGGCAAGGCTGCGAGGCGCAGTGGATACGTCAGGCCAGCCGATTTTCCGCATGGCGTACAGCAACGGGGCGGCAGGAAACATGGTGTATGAGCTGAACGGCACCCGGGTCACTTTCCCGGAGAATGGTTCGCTGGACGGCACCAAAGCCCTGCTGCTGGCAGGAAACTTCAATTATATGCGGTATGCCATCCGCCAGGATGTGACCTACAAGATCCTGGACCAGGCAACCATCACCAATGCAGAGGGAAGGGTCATCCTGAACCTTGCCCAGCAGGACTGTGTTGCGCTGCGCGCCGTGATGCGGCTCGGCTGGGCCCTGCCCAAACCGGTGAACATCATTGCTGGCAATGATTATTTCCCCTTTGCAGTCCTGACACCGTGACGGGGCATGTCCTTCCGGAGGATGTAGGGGATGAGGAATTTGCCCAGATGACAGAGAGAATGTATTACCGCATTTTCCCCAATACTCCGGTGACGAAGGAAGAAACGGCAGCTTTTGAAAGGGCATGCCTTCTGCAGATTGCCCACGAAAGGGAGAGTGCCGGCACTGTGCCGGCACTTCCCCCGGGGGTAAAGTCTTTTCAGATAGGACATTTCAGCATGAACTTCAGCGAGACGGCAGCACAGGGGAATATCCCCGGAGGGCTGAATCTCTGTGCTGCAGCATACGGCGTTCTTTTAAGGGCAGGACTTCTGTACAGGGGAGTGGAGAGGGAAGCATGGCACCAGGATGGATAGACCGCTTTCTGAATGAGTGGATTTCCGTTGAAAACTATCTTCGGGAAGGCTCCGGCGGAAGTCTGTATGCACCGGCAGAAAAGCGAAGGGCAAGATGCGAGCAGGCGGCAAGGGAGAAGATAGTTTACAAGAATCCCAGCGGGCTGCTGGAAGAAGTGGATGCCGGCATGCTCGTGTTTACCACGGGGCCTGCCGTTCCTGTCAACAGCAGGGTGACGGTTCAGGGCAGCTGTTACCGCTGTATCCGCTGTGATGTGATGGCCGGTTTTTCACCGCATCACCTGGAACTGGTCCTGGCATGAAGGAAAGGGGGCGGAGTATGGGGATTTCCCTGACAAAAAGCCTGGACTTCGGAAAGGTTTCCCGGAAACTGCGGAATGCAGGGCAGAAGGGGATGAAGGCGGGTCTTGCTATCCTGGCGGAGGAAAGCGAAAAGCAGGTGCCGAAGGACACAGGCACCCTGGCGGCCAGCCTGGGCGTCACCGTGACGCCGGAGCTGTCGGGTGTGATCTCCTACAATACCGCCTATGCCCGGGTGCAGCATGAGCGCACGGATTACCGCCATCCGGGCGGGGGAAAGGCGAAATACCTATCGGATCCGGCAGAGGATGAAAGCCTCCTGCGCAGGATGGAGGAAGCACTGGGGGAAGCCCTCCGGAGGGAGCTGTCATGAATCTGCTGGAGCACATTGGAGATCATCTGGACTTTGCAGGACTCGGGATTCTGAATACGGATAAATCCCCGGGCAATATATTCTGGGGGCGGATGCCGGACGCACCGGACGAGGCGCTGACTGTACTGGCAGTGGACAGCGGCGTTCCCGGGAGCGCTGAGGGTGCAAGGATCCAGATTTTTACAAGAGGAAAGGCAGGGGATGTGCGGACGCCCTATGAGTGGGCGCTGCATATCTCGGATGCCCTGCATGGATTCCGGGGCTTTCTGCACGGGGACGGACCCAGGACGGAAATCACGGTCATGAAGGGGGCAGAAGGGGAAGGAATGGACAGCAGCGGCCGGCATTATGTGGTGCTGACGCTGCGGGTGCGGTACTGCGATATGGAGGAGGGATAACCATCGCAAGAGGAAGAAAGAACGGATGCCCGGTCAATATCAATGACTGGCTGGTGTATATCCAGGACAAGTCCCAGCTGACAGAAACCTGGGTTCGCATTTACGGGCTCAATTCCCTGAACCATACGGTGGAAGGGGAAACGGAGGACGGCTCTGCGGATTCGGATATCTGGTCCGAGCCCTATATCACCAAGCGCTCGGGAAGCCTGGAGCTGGAAGGAATCAAGAAGGTGACGGAGGAAACCGGCGAGCTTGACCCGGGGCAGGAAATGCTCGACGGGTATGCAGAACTGGCAGGGTGCGGCGCGGATGCCACGCTGAAGATCATAGACCCGTATGGCAGGGGATATATCCTGGACTGCATCGTGACGTCTTCCGAGGAATCAGCGGATGATACGGACCAGACCCGGTCCTGGAGTCTGGAACAGGTTGGGGAAGCGGAGATGATCCGCTATATCCAGGTGAAGGATATCGGAATGAGCGCCGCCGGCATGGCGGAGGGCAGTCTGACGCTGACGGCAGGGGATGCACCGCTGCTGGTGAGCGTGAACTTTGAACCTCCGGAGGCTTCCAATCACCGGTTCCGGGTAAGCAATTCCCACCGGGGAGTGGTACGGATCTCGGAAATCCAGGAAAAGGGGTTTACACTGACGCCCATCGGGCCGGGCACAGCAGATATTTCCGTGACCAGCGTGAACAATGCAAAAAAAGCCGTCTGCCGGGTGACGGTGACGGAGTGAGGAAAGGGAGAGCATGAATAAGATACTCGATTATGACCGGTTCATGCAGGAGGTCAGCAGGGAGCCTGTTATCGTGCGTGTGCATGGCAGGGAATACACGATTCCTGCATCCATTCCAGCACTGGTACCCCTGATGATGGCACGGGCGGAACGGCTGCAGGATGACCGGGAACGCAATGCGGAATATGCAAAACTGGTCTTTGCAGCAGCGGATGCCATGTTCGGGGAAAAACAGATGGATGATATCTGTGCCCACGGTCTTACCGCGGAGGACCTGCCGGGGCTGATCCAGAAATGCTTTGAGGTGATCCAGGGACAGAATGCCGAAGAGGACGATGAGGAAGAGTACGATGATGAGAATTCCAGGATTACCCCGGTGAAGGAGAAACGAAGGGGAAAAAAGTAGAGTTGCTGCTGCTCTTTGATGCTCTGGAGGCGGACTTTCTGCGGGATTACGGGATAGATCTGGTAAAGGCGCTGCCAGAGATGACCTGGCGGCGTTTTCTGGTGCTGACCCATAACCTTTCCCCTTACGGGGCGGCTGCCATGCGGCTGCAGGAGATGACAGAACGGGCTCCAAAGGGGGAAGCAGCAGAGAAGAGAGCGGCTGAACGTTTTTTTACTTCTGTAACATCGGTGTAGATGTCCCGGTGGTCACACTTATACTTCCAGTGGTTTTTCCATGAAGGATTATAAATATCAACAGAAATATAATCCGGCACAGAATCCAGAAGCTGCTCTGCCGGAAAAGCTACATGATTGGTGAAATAGCCTTTGCGTGAACAGGATAGTGCTCCCAAGCATCCAGGAATAGAGGTCTTTATTCCGAAAAGGATTACTTCAACTTCACCCTTCCCCAGCAGGATAGAGGTCAGGCTTAAGGCAGAAATTACAGCATTTTACCTTGGGCGAGGCGATAATTAGACAGTATTAAACCCCCAGCTTTGCTGGGGGGATTGGAAAAATCAGTAGTGGGTATGGATGAGAAAAGCCTCCTTTTTAGTATACTACCAATGGCTTTACGGTAGTGTACCAGAAAAAAAGGAGGCAAACCAAATGGACTATGATAGTTTATCACATATCCGCTGGAAATGCGAGTACCATATTGTGTGGATACCAAAGTATCGACGCAAGGCATTATATGGGAAAGTGCGGACAGACGTCCGGGAAATACTGCGCACATTGTGCAAGTATAAGAATGTGGAAATAGTAGCAGGAAATGTCATGCCAGACCATATCCATATGGTCGTGGCAATACCGCCAAAACTATCAGTATCCGATTTTGTTGGATACTTAAAAGGCAAGTCAGCGTTACAGATTTTCGATAAACATCCTGAACTGACAACGAGGTACGACAGGACTATGTGGGCAAGAGGATACTTTGTATCAACAATAGCCGATGTAGACGAGAAAGCGATCATCAAGTACGTCGAAGAACAGTACAAGGAATCGAAGAAAGAAGATTCAGGAAAAAAATCCCCAGGTGCACTTGTTACCTGAATCTGTTATAATTCTATCTAGAGGTGGGTAACATGCCAGAACGAAAGAAGTATGCATCTCGTAAAGAGACACCATGGGATGACATGGAACGAAATGCGATACAGGAATTCATTCGCAGCAACTATGTAGACGATTGGGATGAGCGTCATTTGAAGGTGGGACAGACCAACGAGGCAGACCTGATTAACAGTTTTATTCCCTCTTCATGTCCTTATTGCCAATCAGAAACCATTATACGTAAGGGAATAAACGGAAATCGTATTCAGCGTTACCTCTGTAAGCATTGTAATAGGTTCTTTGTGCCCACAACAGGTACAATCTTCGATGAACACAAGATTTCAATACGAGAGTGGATCAGCTACAGCCTCAACATCTTCAGATATGTCAGCATCACAGCCGATTCATGGAATAATAAGAACGACTTCAAAACGTCTCGTTATTGGCTACAGAAGCTCTTTGCCGTCCTTGAACCGTATCAGGCGGGTATTATTCTGTCTGGAAAGGTGACGTTAGATGAAACATTTTATACCCTGCGTAGCGGAGATATTGTGCTGAATCCTGATGGGTCCAAACCGAGAGGACTCTCCAAGAACAAGATGTGCATCGGGGTTGCTTGCGATACTCAGAACATCTATTGCGCCTATGAAGGGCAAGGAAAGCCTTCTCAAAAGAGCACCTTGACTGTCTTCAAGGACCACATTGCACCCGGATCTACGCTAATCCACGACGAGGAGAAGGCTCACAAGAAGCTTATAGCAACCCTTGATCTTGTAAGCGAAAGCTACAATTCAAAGGATCTAAAGCTGTTAGATGATAAGAAGAACCCTCTAAGACATGTCAATGAAGTACATGCGCGTTTAAAGGATTTTCTGAATGCTCATCCAAGCTTTATCCGTGAAGAACTACCAGGGTATCTGAACGTATATACCTTCGCGATGAATCCACCACACAATAAGCTGGAGAAAGTAGAGGCTTTGCTAAATTTAGCATTTCAAAATCATCAAATAATACGATATCGAGATTTCTATCAAGCAAACTCAGGGGTTCTGGATGATTTCTAGGTAACATGTGCACCTGGGGATTTTCAGGAAAAAAGTAGCGCTTTGAGCGGTGGCAGTAACAGCTACCGTAAAGCCTTTTAGGCGGGTAAGTAAAACAGCCCTTATAGGGCTAAATTCAAACCTCCGGCTGAGCCGGAGGTCATGACTTTCTACTGTCACAGCACAAATTGGTAAGGCCATTGTTGAAAAAGATAATTCTGTATATTTGTTAATGAAGGGCGATAGTGTGCGTTATGTCGGAAGAACAATTAATTTGAATAGAAGGAAAGCTCAACATTTGGCAGACCCTCGCCATCCTGAAAGGCAATCTTACGAGTTCATTCCTGTTTTCTCTGGACTGACATATGTTCAAGCACGAGCATGTGAACAGTTGCTAATTTCGACTTATTGTTTGGGGTCTCTAGACAATGTAATACGAGGCATTTCAATTTTTAAACTAGGTCAGTTTTCTGATGAAATCGCAGGTATAGCAGAACTATATAACTCACAGTTTGAAATAGTGAATATTCTAATGACAGAATGACCATTTGATTATCTTTTTTATAGGAGGCCGTATCGTATGTCATACTTATGTGCAAAATGGCGAGAAGGGGATATTATTCAATGCTTCCTGAAAGATGCCATACCTTTTAAAAAAGAGCTATACGTATATTTACAAGTTTTGCGGATAAAAAGGCATTCAAGTAACAAACGCAATTCTAATAAGATCGAGCAAATAGTTGTTTCTGCCTTCGACTTAATTTCACCTGTCCCATGTACAAAAGAGGAGGTATTATCACATAGTTATGTTTTGGGCCCATATTTCACAGGACGTGTTGACTGGACTCTTGCCAAAGGACCATTAGAAACATACAAGGATATTAGAGTGTATGATCTAATAATACAACCGCAAAAGTTTAAAGACTTTAAATGCGAAGTTATTGGCAACGACTACACCTACAAGAATATTATTTCACCAGAAAAAATCGAGATTTATCCAACAAGAGTCTCGGCGGGCATAATTGCAATAATTGCTAGGATTGTGAATTATAAAGATTTAGATTACTCACAATAAAGAACCCCGGGGCAAGCCCTCAAGTGCCCACAGGGCACTTGCCTCGCTTCGCGAGCGGGGTATTAGGTCGCTTCGCTCTACGGATCACTTGCCAAACAATTTTAGTTGGATGTATTCCCCGCAATCTGGTTTACCTTGCTCCCTTACATACCTTGCTATTACATCTTCATTTGTATTTTTCCCTACTGTGGACGCAAAATAACCGTCGGTCCACAGTTCGCCTCCCCATAGTTCTTTCTTTACCTCGGGATGCTCGGCATATATACGTCGGGCCGTGATACTTTTCACTGTTCGTATGATTTCCGCTGGACTGTGATTTGGTGTCGACTGGATCAAATAATGTACATGGTCTCTATCTACGCCTATCTCTAAAAATTTGATCCAGTCATATCTTTCGCTTATGCCCTCGCATATTTTCACGAGCTCTTCCTCTACTGGCTCTGTAAATATCAACCGCCGGTACTTTGCTGGGCACACGAAGTGGTAAACCAGATTGCTCACGTTATGCGATTCTCTCCAATATTCACTTTCAACCATCTTCGTGATCCGTCCTCCGTACTATGATGTCCCATCATAGCACGGAGGCATTCTCGCAGCAAGCTGCGGGGTATTTACCCTCATTTTGGTTAATAAAGTATAATGGTTTAGTGTTCGCCTTTCCAGATAGTTACCTGAGCAATAGAACTGTTTGGTACTATTGCAATTTCGTTGTTGATTATGAACTGTTAACTGTTTAAGGCAAGACTCTCCTATATTAAAAAGCACAGACAAACTGCCACAATTTCAATTTGGAATAATCGAAGATCTCTGTTCTCAGATGGGAAACCTATGGCCATATTATAACTTCGTTGTATCTATAACCATTATTCTCCAGGTTAGTATCAAACAACTATTACAGAGAGCCGGCATTTGTGTCGGCTCCCTTTCCTGCCAAATAATTGTCTCATTAGTAAAACCAGGAATTTACGTTATCAGCACGTAATGCGCCGACTGCAAGGTCGGCTTTTTTAATGCCCTGAAACAGCAAAAAGAGGAGGTAAAATCATGGCATTGCAGGTGGGCGAGCTGTTCGCGTCTTTCCAGCTGGATACCAGCGGATTCGTGACAGCAGTGGCAGAGATTGAAAGTGAACTGGGAGCCCTGTCTGCCACCATGACTACCGTCGGTACCATGATGGAACGGATCCTCACAGGCAATGTTGTCGGGTTTGCGCAGGAGTCATATGAAGCAGGTTCTGCTTTCTCTGCGGAGATGTCCCGGGTGGCGGCCATCTCCGGAGCAAGTGCGGGTGATCTGGAACAGATGCGGCAGGCTGCCATTGATATGGGCAGCACCACATCCTTTACGGCAACGGAAGCTGCCCAGGCACTGCGGTATATGGCCATGGCCGGTTGGGGTACGGACCAGATGCTGGGAGGCCTCGGTCCGGTCATGGACCTGGCTGCAAACCTGATCTATTGATTCACTCAGAAGATCAAGAAAAGAAGGGCGGAAGGAAGCGCAGCGTACCAGACGCAGTATACGTATCTGTGGGGAAACAGCTATTCTGCAGTGTTTACCACACCGCTGATTGAGACCATAACCCAGCCGGGGGAGAACGTTGCATACACCTATGACAATGTGGGCAGCATCTCCTCCGTAACCCGGAACGGACTGACCACGACCTATGCATATGATGCCCTCGGCCAGCTGACAAGGGTGGACGATCCGCATGCGCAGAAGAAGACGGTGTACAGCTACGACATGGGCGGAAACATCACGTCCTATGTGGAGTACGCATATACGACCGGAGAACCGGGCACGCCGACGAAGACGGTGCCGTATGTCTACGGGGACAGCAGTTGGAAGGACAAGCTGACGTCGTTCGACGGGAAGACGATTACCTACGATGCAATCGGCAATCCCCTGACCTATGACGGATGGACGTTTACCTGGAAGGCAGGGCGAATGCTCCAAAGCATGGTGAAGGAAGGTACCTCAATTCAGTTTGAGTATGACCACAATGGCATGCGCACGAAGAAGACCGTCAACGGAGTTGCTGCCGAATACACGCTGAACGGGAAGAACATCGTCCACCTGAAGAAGGGAACAGACGAGATGCACTTCTTCTATGATGCGCAGGGCAAGCCTGGAATGGTGCGGTTCAACGGGACGGACTACTTTTACGTATACGATTTGCAGGGGAATGTGGTCGCGTTAATTGACGCATCTGGAAGCAAGGTAGTAGAATACACCTATGATGCATGGGGTATGATTCTGGAAAGCAACGGAACACTGGCGACGTCGTTGGGTTATCTTAATCCTTTCAGATATCGTGGGTATGTATTTGATGAAGAATCTGCACTATATTATATTGGTTTCCGTTATTATAAAGTAAACTCCCGGAGAATTATAAGCGAACCTCTAGACCATCTGGGGCTTAAGTGATC
>CAMVHE010000058.1 GCA_947167215.1 uncultured Clostridia bacterium | reverse complement strand
ATGACATCTCACTGGGCGGATCAGGTATGCTTCGCCGGCAGGGATCGCTTCCATCATATGTAGTATTACTCCAAAATGGATAGGAGAAACTGGCCGGGAGGAAGGAAGAACCGCGAGCTACCCCTGCAACGGTTTCAGACAAAACAAGATGACGGTATTTCCGTCATCTTGTTTTACCGATTGCCGTACATCTCTTCGTAATAACGGACGTATTCACCGCTGATAATCGGTTCCCACCAGTCCTGATGGGTCAGGTACCAGTCAATGGTCTTCTGGATGCCGTCTGCGAAACGGGTTTCCGGAAGCCAGCCCAGCTCTGTATGGATTTTGGTGGGGTCAATGGCATAGCGCAGGTCATGCCCCTTGCGGTCCGTGACGTAGGTGATAAGGGACTCGGGCTTGTTCAGCGCATGGAGAATGAGTTTTACAATGTCGATGTTTCTCATCTCATTGTGACCGCCTACATTATATACCTCCCCGATGCGCCCCTTGTGGAGAATAAGGTCAATGGCCTTGCAGTGGTCTTCCACATACAGCCAGTCCCGGACGTTGAGTCCTTCCCCGTATACGGGCAGGGGCTTGTCATGCAGGCAGTTGATGATCATCAGAGGGATGAGCTTCTCCGGGAAATGGTAGGGACCATAATTGTTGGAGCAGCGGGAAATGGTGACAGGAAGCCCGTAGGTGCGGTGGTAGGCCAGTACCAGCAGGTCCGCACCGGCCTTGGAAGAGGAATAGGGGGAACTGGTGTGGATCGGTGTTTCCTCGGTAAAGAAGAGATCCGGCCGGTCCAGCGGCAGGTCGCCGTATACTTCATCGGTGGAGACCTGATGATAGCGTACATTACCATATTTGCGGCAGGCATCCATCAGGACGGAAGTGCCGAGAATATTGGTTTCGAGGAAGATGGAAGGGTTTTCGATGGAACGGTCCACGTGGGATTCGGCCGCAAAGTTTACGACCATGTCCGGGTGTTCTTCTTCGAAGAGGGCATTGACACCTTCCCGGTCACAGATATCCAGACGGACGAAACGGAAACGGGGATTGTCCATGATGGGCGAAAGGGTGCTGAGGTTGCCGGCATAGGTCAGCTTATCCAGACATACAATCCGGTAATCCGGATGTTCGGAAAGCATGTGGAAGATAAAGTTGGAACCGATGAATCCAGCGCCGCCGGTAACAATGATGGTCATGGGAGGGACTTCCTTTCTGATATGAAATGCATTATGGGGCAAGGTTCAGAGCTTTGATCAGGGAGGTTTTGTCTTCGTAGGGGAAGTAAGTGGTTTTCTTGAGTGTTCCGTCCGGCGTGCGGATCTCAATGCCGTCATTGATTCCGATGCGCTCCTGGTCCACCAGGTACAGTCCGGTGTAATCATTGGGAACAGCGGTTTCTTCAAAGAGGAACCAGGTGCCGAAAACGTAGAACAGTGCGGACTGCTTCCGGTCATAAGGCTGGAACTGCATGGACAGAAGGGCACCGCTGGATTTCAGAAATCCTATTTTGAGGCGGGAGCCCGGACCGGGACGAAGCTGACGGGCGGCCTCTGCCGTATTGGCGACGCAGATGCTCAGTTCCTTGTCATCGGCAAAGTCGACGCTGTAGGCCGTTTCGGAATAGGGGAGCCTGGTATCCTTAACCATCTGGAGGGCTTCGGCATAGGTGGTGTCTGCATCAATCTCCATAAAGAGGGCAATAAGATCCTGGTCTGCCGCCAGTGCGGCGAAAGCGGGGAGAAGGAAAAGCAGAAGGAGAGGAAGAACGAAATGCCGTTTCATAAAAACGCCTTCTTTCAAAATGCCATTCTGTGAAAAACCTGCAGTTCATTATAGTACCGAAGATGCATACTGTCAAAGTCCCGAGGGGGGAAAGAAGGGCATTGTGCGGCAAGATACGCCGGGCAGCCGGGACCGGACGGCTTCGTGGGGAATGAAGGCTGCAGCGATTATGAGGACAGAAGAAGATGCATACAAAAATCGGGGATTCTGCATGCTGGCAGCAGGAAGAAAAAGAAAGGTTTTCAGACGGGGAAAAATACGGGGTATTCCGGAAACCGCAGCGGAAGGAAGCTGCAGAAATCTGTCTGAAACAGAGAGCAGGGATGAAACAGAATTCCGGATTTTGCATGCGGAAGAAAGGGAAAAACCTTTCCGAAATGTTCCTTCTGTGGGACTATGTAACCGAAAGAGTAACCCGGATAGAAGATAATGAGATAGCATAGAACTGCCTCTTGCATGGGGTATGGGCCTATGCTATAATAATATGGACTTTATGCTGATGTGTCTGCGATGCCCGAGGCATCGCATGAAGGAGATTGGAATACATAGAATGAGAAAGCATCTTTCTACTATCGTCCTTTTTTTGATTCTCATTCTGGGAATAGCAATCCTGGTTTATCCGACTTTCTCAGACTACTGGAACAGCCTGCACCAGAGCCGTGCCATTGCCTCCTATACGGAGGCGGTCGCCACGGTTTCCAAGGAAGACTATTCCAAGGAATGGGAAGAGGCCGCGGAATATAACCGGGAGATTGCGGAGGAGGAAAACCGGTGGATGCCCGAGGAGGAATCCACGCAATGGTATAACAGACTGCTCAATATCGGCGGGACCGGCATCATGGGCTATATTGAAATTCCGGATATCAAGGTTTCCCTGCCGATCTATCACGGCACGGACGAGTCCGTGCTGCAGATCGCCATCGGCCACATTGAAGGCAGCAGTCTTCCGACCGGCGGACTGGGAACCCACTGCGTCGTTTCCGGCCACCGGGGCCTGCCGAGCTCCAAGCTGTTCACGGACCTCGACAAGGTGGAACTCGGAGATCTGTTCATGATCCGCGTTCTGGATGAGATCATGACGTATGAAGTGGACCAGATCCTCATTGTGGAGCCTTATGATCTCAGTTCCCTGGTCATTGATCCCATGCAGGACCTGGTCACGCTGGTTACCTGTACCCCTTACGGCATTAACACGCACCGAATGCTGGTACGCGGCCATCGCGTCGAGAATCTGGTGGAATCCGTTGCGATCCGCGTGGTTGCGGATGCAGCACAGGTGGATACTCGTATCGTTGCCATGTTCATAGCGATACCCGTTCTGCTGGTGTGCGTCATTCTGATCATGATCATTACGGGCAGGCAGACGCGGGTGAACCGGGTGAGGAGGAAGCTCAGATGAAAAAGAAAGCCTCCAATGCTCTGATTATCCTTCTGCTGATTGTCGGAATCGGGGTCCTGTGCTTCCCGTTTGTGGCGGACCGGGTGACCGGATGGCTGAACGCCAGGGCACTGGAAAAGAACGGTGAAGCGCTGCGGGCCATGGAAACGCTTGCGAGAAAGCGCCTGCTGGATGATGCACACGATTACAATGCAACGCTTCACGGAGGAGTCCGGGATGCCTTTGCGGCAAACCAGCCGCAGGAGGATGAAGCCTACATGGGGCTTCTGAATGCATCCGGAGATGGCATCATGGGGTCACTGGTGATCCCCAAAATCCATGTGAACCTGCCGATTTACCATACGACCAATTCCGATGTTCTCAGACTTGGCGTCGGCCATGTCTACGGGACTTCCCTTCCGGTGGGCGGGGAAGGCACCCATTGTGCGCTGGCCGGACATTCCGGCCTGCCCAGTGCCACGATTCTGTCCGAGCTGGATGAACTGGCAGAGGGAGATCTTTTCATGATCCACGTCGCCGGAGAAGTCCTGTACTATGCGGTGGACCAGATCGTGGTGGTGGAACCCAGCGAGACCCAGTACCTGCTGCCGGAAAGCGGCAGGGACCTGGTGACCATGGTGACCTGCACTCCCTATGGCATCAATTCCCACCGTCTTTTGGTCCGCGGAAGCAGGACCGCTGATCCTGAGGAAGGCTTGACCGAAGATGCCAGCCTTCCGGAGCTATCCTATGCGATTCCCATGGCGCTGAGCCTGGTGGTGCTGATGGTTATCCGCCTCATCCGGCGTGCGCGTGCGAAAGCCCGGAGAAAACGGGAAGCCGATGCATCCGGGGAAGACGCAGAGGATTCCGGAATGCAGCCGGAGGAAACGGGTGCTCCGGTCAGCGAGAGAAGGAACCCCGATGCCCCGCCGGAAGGAGACCCGTCATCCGGAAAGAATCCGGCAGATTCCGCAGCAGCCCCGGAGGGGGAGGAATCCCCGACGGATGCGGATGATACCACAGATACCCCCCTGGAAAATATCCAGAAAGAAGAGAATACCGATGAAAACCGGGAAGAGAACGCAAAAACCGATTCCCGGAAAAAAGAGGAAGATACGGGTGAGGGAAGATGAAGAAGAAGACATTTCTGCGACTGTTAGCGCTGCTGACACTGGTGCTGTACCTGGTGCCGTGCACGGGTCTGGCAAAGACGATCAAGGTCAATATCGCTGGGGTTTCCCCGGCCATTGACAGCAGACAGCCGGGCGGAACGCTCAGCGTTTACCAGATCGGCGTGCCGGACTCCGGTACTGCCACGGCTTTCCGGCTGACCGGTGATTTTGAGTCCATGTCGGAACAGTTCAACGCGATCGGGGATTCCACCTCCAAACTGCGGAAGTTCCTGAGAGATGTCGGGACAGCGCTGAACAATGGAAGCATCAAGCTTTCCAACAGCATTTCCAAACATACGATGAGCGTTGCACGCTCCGCACTTCAGAGCGGAACTTCCGTCAGCTTTGAAAATCTGGAAAATGGCGTCTATCTCGGCCATCTGGATGCCGGCCCCGTAGGGTATTATATGAGCGATTTCATTGTCGGTCTGGCTATCTCGGATGTGGATATCGCGATCCAACAGATTACGGACGACAACAATGAGGTCTGGCCGAAAGTGGAATACATCCCCACGCCGACTCCGTACTTCCCGGAAGATACCCCGAGGCCGACGCCTACGCCGACCCCGACGCCCACGCCGACCGCAACACCGCTGCCGACGCCCACGCCGCTGCCGACGCCCACGCCGCTGCCGACGCCCACGCCGACACCGCTGCCCACGCCGACACCGACGCCTGCTCCGCCGCCAGAGCGCAGAGTTCCGACGCCTCCGCCTGCCATCCAGCGGTTCACCGAGCCTGAGCTGGAAGAGCTGCTCAACATTCTCGATTATGATACGCCACTCTTTGGTATGCTGGGAACCGGTGACGAACTGCCGGTCTATCCCTTTGTCTTTGGCGGAGTCGGCCTGGTGGCCGTTGCACTGCTTCTGATCTTCGGAAAGAAAAAGAAGAAGGATGACGCATGAACAGGGCCCTGCGCATTCTGCTGATCCTGATTGCAGTGGTCTGTATCGGTGTGGCGGTATCCTATCCGATTCGTTACTTTTATGAATACAGCAGCAACGAAACAAAGACGGAATCCCTTCAGGAGATGCGCAACCGGATCCGTGAAGAGGAAGGCCTTTCCCATTTTGCGGAGTCCGGGATAGACGAGGGGACGCAGGTCTGGCAGGTGTCGCCGACACCGCTGCAGACGATTACTCCGGTCCCCACCATTACCCCGCTGCCGACCGCTACCCCGTCCCCGACGCCCAGCCCGACGCCTGCGCAGGAGATATCCAGTGAGCGCAGGCAGGAGCTGAATGCGTACCTGGCAAGAATCCGGGGCACTCCGGTGCCCCAGAATACGGCGTCCGAAACGGCGGAGCCCGCCGGGAACGATGCCGGAAACGTCCTGCCCGAGGGAAGCTGGGGAGAGACCCCGGCACCGGTGCAGAACACGGAACTGCAGGCAACCCTGCAGCCGCCGGCAACGGAGGACCGTTCCGCCACGCTGGCCCCGGCCATGACGCTGCCTCCGAGAGAGGACGCTGCGGAAGAAGGGGAAGAGGAAATCTACTTTATGGGCATCACCCCGGAGCCGGGACAGACTCCCAGGCCCACGAGGGTGCCGACCCCGTCGCCGACGCCCAGTCCGACGCCCACGCCGGACCCGACCCCGACGCCGGACCGCCGGGCGAGGACAGGTGCCCTGCCGTATCCGGACAAGCCGAAGGTCACCTTCAGCCCCGACCGGCTGCTGCCGGAGCTCCGCGACATCTATGCGCGGAACAACGATCTGGTAGGGTGGCTGACCGTACCGGGAACCGGCATCGACCATCCGGTGTTGCAGACCGAGGATATGCAGTACTATCTCAAGCATGACTTCTATGGCAACAACAATGCCAACGGAGCCCTGATCCTCGATATTCTGTGTGATCCGTACACGCCAAGCTACAACCTCATCATTTCCGGACACCACATGAATAACGGAAGCATGTTCGGGCGACTGACCCGGTGGATCCGCAGGAGCTACTGGGAAGAGCACATGGTCCTGGAGTTCGACAACCTGATGGAGCGCAAGCGGTACATCATCTTTGCGGCATTCCATTCAGCAGATTATGATGAAGACCAGGAAGGCTTCCGGTACCAGCGGGATATCCGGTACAAGATGGAGTGCGATGAGTGGCTGGAAGAGATCCGCAAATACCAGCTGTATGATACGGGCGTGGATGCCCGTTTCGGAGACGAATTTATTACTTTGACCACGTGCTACAGGGAGATCCAGAAAAACGGACGCTTTGTACTGGTGGCCAGACGCATCCGTGAAGGAGAGGGTTATTAATGAAAAGAATTGTCCTAGTGGTGCTTCTTCTGCTGCTGGTGGCCAGCAGTGCAATGGCGGCAACCTGGCAGGAGGGGCGCAGTGCGTCCAAACCCTATGCGGGGGCGCCGGAAGTCAACCTGAACCGGACCATGGGCTATTTCATCACCTATCCGCGGGCCAAAGTCCCGGCACAGTATTTCTGTGATTCGCTCATGCTGTATTATCCCCGGGAGGACCTTACCTATGGCCAGGGCATGCTGCGCCTGATGGAAGGGGCACGGGAAGTGCTGGCCATCGATATGGCGGATGAACGGCTGGTGCAGATCCGCCCGATGTCGGAAGCGGAACTGGATGCCTTCCTCTGGGGCGGCGGAACCTGCGTTTCCATCCATCTCCCCATTTCCCTCGAACTGGGCAAGACCTACGGGGTGGAAATGGATCAGGGATGCATCGGCGTCGTACGTTCCCAGGTGGTTTCTCCGCCGATCCACGGCATTGAGCAGTGGGCTCCTTCCTGCGAAGGCGATTATGGCGTCAGCGGCCTCTATTTCATGGGCGGCGAGTATGTGGACGAGCAGGGAATCCTGCAGCCTGCGCCGCTGCGTGACTGGCCCAATACCGGCGATACCGTCCATTTCACGGTGGTGCTTTCCGGTGATGCCAAGGCGGCCGTCATCTACGATCCTGCTAATGCACTGAGTTTCCCGCAGCTGGAATACACCAAGACGACGGAAGTTACCGGTACCGTCAATGCACCGGTCGGTGACTGGGGCGTTCTCTTCCTGGACGAGAACGGGGAAGTGCTGGCAATGGTTGAGCTCAATCCGATTGGAGAGGCTGAACAGTGAACAGAATACGAGTTTTGTTTTTAATGGGTTTGCTTCTGGCATTCCCATTCTTTTGTAAAGCAGACCCTTTATGGCCGGAAGAAGGCATGGTGGTGCTCTCAGACAATCAGCTGGTGCTGGATGCCTCGCATCTGGACCAGGGATATGTGCTGGCAAGAGTGGCACAGCAGACCAATAAACGGCTCAAACTGCGGGTGGCAAAAGGAAAAACCACGCTCGATTATGATCTTGTCGGAGACGGCAACAACGTGGTTATTCCGCTGCAGCTGGGTTCCGGGAAGTATGACTTTTCCCTGTATATCAACGCTTCCGGAAAGAAATACAGCGCCGGCGGGAAAATGTCCCTGGATGCGCAGCTGGTGAGCGAGGACGTCTGCTTCCTCTATCCCAACCAGTATGTGGATTACACCCCTTATACGCAGGCCGTGCTGAAGGCACAGGAGCTCTGCACGGGGCTTTCTTCACCCCAGGAGATCTACAATACCGTTATGGGCTTTATGGAAACCGAGTTTTCCTACGATTTTGTACGCGCCAAGAAGATCAAGGCGGCGGAACTGCCGGCCATCGATGCCTGCTTTGAGGCCAGGGCCGGAATCTGCCAGGACCTTTCTGCAGTCATGTCCTGCATGCTGCGCACCCAGGGGGTGCCCTGCAAGCTGATGATCGGGTATGCGGACAAATATTATCATTCCTGGATTACCACGGTGATCAACGGGGAGGAGATCTTTTACGATCCCACCGCGGGAATTGGTGCGATGAAAGCAAAGAAGTATACCGTGGAACGGTATTACTGAAAGGAGAAAGGTAATGGCGAAAGTAAAGGTACTGCAGGCGGCGGAATGCTCCGGATTCTGTTCCCAGGTTGCCCTGATTCTGGGTGCCGGCCTGCCTTTGTATGATGGTATGGAGACCCTGGCAGAGGCCAGCAAGGGAAGCCCCTATGAGGCGGTTTATGCGGATGTCAGCCACAGGGTCAATGAAGCAGGTTCCCTGTATGAAGCAGTGAAGGATGACGAGCGTTTTCCGGTATATCTCCGGGAAATGGTCGGTATCGGTGAAACCAGCGGACAGCTCGAAGAGGTCATGAAGGGGCTGACGGATTACTACGGCCGTGAGGACCGGATCCGTACGGCCATCGTCAATGCGGTGACGTATCCGCTGGTGCTGTCCGTCATGCTGATCCTGATCATTACGATCATGCTCTGGAAGGTGCTGCCGGTGTTCCGCCGTGTTCTGTCCTCCATGGGCGTGGTCATGACTGCCAGCGGCACCACGATGATGAACCTTGGTTCCACCATCGGCTGGGTGGTGCTGGTGCTGATTCTCCTGATTATGGTGTTTGCCATTGTCTGCGTGATCCTCATGCATACGGATGCCAGACCGAAGGTACTGACGATGCTGCGGAAAATGTTCCCGCCGGCAGGCCGGATCTCCATGAAGCTGGCCAGCTCCCGGGTGGCAAGCGTTCTGTCCATGATGCTCCGCAGCGGTTTCCCCACCGGGGAAGCTTTCCGTCTGCTGCCTGCCGTCATTACGGACGAAGAGGCAAAGGATCGGGTGAACGGCATCCGGAAGGAACTGGATGCGGGCGAAAGCTTTGCCGATGCGGTGAGCCATTCGAAGCTGTTTGATGGCCTGCATGACCGGATGATCCGCATGGGTGTCGCTGCAGGACGGGAAGACCAAGTGATGGAGAACATTGCAAAGCTTTACGAGGAGCAGGTCGAGGATGGCATCGGGAACCTCATCTCGATCATTGAGCCGACCCTGATTGCCCTGCTGGCAGTGGTTATCGGCGCGATCCTGCTGTCCGTGATGATGCCGATGGCCGGCATTCTTTCCAGCATGCTGTAAGGAAGAGGAAAGGAGGCCATGATGATCACCAAGAAAGAGGGCGCTATGGCGCTGGCCATGGCCGCGCTGATCGTCTTCGTTTTTCTGCTGGTGTCCCGGATCGGGAATGCCAGCAATGACGCGCAGACCCGGTTTGTGGAGGACGCCGTGCGCAATGCGGCGCTCACATGCTATGCCGTGGAAGGCGCATATCCGGAGGATCTTTCCACACTGCGGAAGAACTATGGTCTGGCTTACGATGAAAACCGGTATTATGTGTCCTATGATGCCTTTGCATCCAACCAGTTTCCGGAAATAATGGTTACTGAAGCGGAGGTGGAAGAGGAGTGAACAGACATCACAGCATGCCCGGCATCTTTGTTTTTGTGCTGCTGGGCCTCTTTGCCGCCCTTTCCACCCTGATGGTGCTTCTGGGAGCCCAGATGTACCGCTCCACGGTGGAGCATGCCGGATTTTCCAGCCAGCACCGGATTCTCTCCTCCTATGTGCGGGGAATGGTCCGTGCCCAGGATGCGGAAAATGCCGTGTCCGTTGCAGAGGAAGCGGGGATTGCCACGCTGCAGCTGCGGGAGAGCTTTGAGGGAGAAACGTACGTCACCTATCTCTATCCCTATGAAGGGTCCCTGCGGGAGCTCTATACGGAGGAATCCAACGGGTTCCGTCCGGACTGGGGAGAGATCATCTGCCCGGTGGGCGATTTTATGCCGGTCCTTGAGAACGGCCTGCTGACCGTATCCATGTCGGACCAGAACGGAACGGATGCCTCGGTTATCGTGGCGCTGCGCTGCCAGGATCAGGAGGTGAGCCTGTGAAGACCCGGAATCGTGCAAATATTCTGCTGGTGGAGATCCTGATTGCCGTTCTTTTCTTCATGCTTTCCTGTACGGTCCTGATCCAGGTGT
Source organism: uncultured Clostridia bacterium (assembly GCA_947167215.1). Lineage (GTDB taxonomy): Bacteria > Bacillota > Clostridia > Christensenellales > Aristaeellaceae > Ventricola. The sequence goes on along the minus strand of CAMVHE010000058.1, from coordinate 11,086 downwards.
TTGCCGCGGCTCACAACCAGAGCGTGCTGGCCTCGGTAGAAACCGAAGCGCTGTCGGAAGCGCAGAATGTTGCGGCACTGGTGACTGCCGGCGGGGACGTGGAAGCAAGACTGACGGCCTATGGATTCCGCGCGTCCCGCGGGCTTTATTCCCGGGATTACGAGGATTTCACGCTGCTGTGTGAACGGGAAGCGGAAGAAACGGCCACCGGAACCCTCTGGCACCAGGTAGTCGGTGCCTATTATCAGAAAGGGGAACTGCTTTTTGAGCTGCCCTGTGACCGGTTCGAGGAGGCGGGGAAATGAACAGAAAGAGCAGAATCGCCTTTGGGCCCGGCGCAGCTTCCATGATTCTCATTGTGGTGGTGCTCTCCATGAGCATCCTGGGGATCCTTGCCCTGATGAGCGCCAGAAGTGACGTGCGCCTGTCCCACCGGGCGGTGGAAGTAACCCGGGCGGTCTATGCGCTGCAGAATGCCTCGGAGCGCCATCTGGCGGAACTCAGCGGCCTTGCGGCAGACATTGCGAAAAACCCCGGGGAAGATCCCGAAGGACAGTGGGAAAAGCGTCTGCCTGACGGAATGACCATGGATGGAGATACCATCTCCTGGGAGGAGACGGATGGAGTCCGTACCCTGTTCTGTGCAGTTCGCGTGGAGGACCAGGGGATCCGAATGATTACAAGGCGGCTTACTGCGTCGACGGAGGAAACATGGAACTGACAGAATTGCTGAAAAAGGCTTATGAACTGGGCGGCTCGGACGTGTTTATCGTGCCCGGCGCCAAGGTGATGGCAAAAGCCAAGGGCAGTCTGGTGCCCCTGACGGAATCCCGCATCCTTCCGGAGGAAAGCGAAGTGCTGGTGAGAGAGGCCTATAGCCTGGCCAACCGCAGCATGGACAACCTGAAGGAAGACGGAGACGACGACTTCAGCTTTTCACTGAAGCAGCTTTCCCGTTTCCGCTGCAACGCCTATTACCAGAGGAATTCCATTGCGGCCACCTGCCGCATGGTGGCCTTCGGTCTGCCGGATCCCAAGGTACTGGGGATTCCGGACCTGGTCATCGAGCTTGCTAAATACCGGAACGGCATGATCCTGGTCACCGGCCCAGCCGGCAGTGGAAAATCCACGACGCTGGCCTGCATCGTGGACCGGATCAATTCCACCCGGGACGGTCACATTGTGACCATTGAAGACCCCATTGAATACCTCCATCAGCATAAGCGCTGCCTCGTCAGCCAGCGGGAGGTCCCCAACGATGCCCCGACCTTTGACCGTGCCCTGCGTGCGGCCCTCCGGCAGGCTCCGGACGTGATCATGCTGGGCGAAATGCGGGATCTGGAGACCATCCGGACCGCCATTACGGCGGCCGAGACCGGCCACCTTCTGCTGTCCTCGCTGCATACGACCGGCGCTGCCAAGACTGTGGACCGTATCCTGGATACCTTCCCGGCGGAGCAGCAGGCGCAGGTCCGGGTTCAGCTTTCCATGGTGCTCCGGGCAGTGGTTTCCCAGCGGCTCATTCCAAGAAAGGACGGCGGCCTGAAGGCAGTATTTGAAGTCATGACGGTCAATCCGGCGGTGCAGAACCTGATCCGCGACGGGCGGACCCACCAGATTGACAATGCCATTTTTGCGGGCACCAATAACCAGGGCATGATGAGCATGGATCAGGAACTCATGCAGATGGCCCGGCAGGGCGTCATTACAAAGGAAACGGCGCTGCTTTATGCCGTCAGCCCGGAGACGCTTTCAAAAAGACTATAATACAGCGCATCCGTAAAGGATGCGGATGGGAGGAGACATGACATCCTGGCTATATGCGGAAGTTTATCTGGTCTGCATGCTGGTGGTCGGTATCCTCCTTTTCTGGTCTGTCCGGAGAGGGGGCGGCTCGGAACTGGAGCGCTGGCTCACACGGACCCTGACCGGATTTTTCCTGAATTTCAGTTCGAATTTCGGCTTCACGGTTTTCCGCATTCTGTTTGCGGGCAGCCCGGTTCTCTATCCGTGCCTCCTTCTTCTGAAGACCTGCTACCATGTCTCGCTGTGCCTGTCCGTGTTCTGCTTCTGCGGCTATGCGGGGATGGTGCTCGAAAAGGACCTGCTGAGGAATTCCCGGCTGCGGAATCTGCTGATCCTGCTGTCGGGGCTTCCGGTCCTGGCGGCACTGGTCAATCCGTTTACCGGTCACCTTTTCGTGATCGGGGAAAACGGGGAATACAGCCGGAAGATCCTGTTCCAGGGGGAAATGGCCTGCCTGGTGACAGCCTCCTGCCTTGTTTCGGTGGATCTGCTGGCCGCCCGCAGAAGGGAAGGGGACCCGGAGCGGCGCTCCCTGCTGCTGCTTTCCGCGTCCTTCCCGGCCTGTCTGCTGGCCGCATGGGCGCTGTCCTTTTCCGGGGAGTCCGTGCCGGTCATCGGCGTCTCCATCATGGTCGAGCTTCTCTGCCTGTACATGGGAACGGTGCACCAGCAGATTTCCCTCGATAAGCTGACGCAGGTCAATAACCGGCATAACCTGATGGGCTTCCTCCGGTACCGGGTGAAGAACCACGGGGAGGACCTCTGGCTGCTGATGATGGACGTGGACCATTTCAAGCAGATCAATGATACGTACGGCCATCTCATGGGAGACCGGGCGCTGGTCCGGGTGGCCCAGTGCCTGAAGCGGGCGTGTACGCCCTGCAGAACACGGCCGTACATCGCAAGGTTCGGCGGGGATGAATTCATCATTGTCCTCGAAGGAAGCGAGGAAGAAGTGGATGGGCTGAAGTCCGGCATTGACCGGGAGCTTTCCCTTCCGGACCCGGGTCTGGGAGAGATTCCGCTTCGCATGAGCATCGGCGCGGCGCGGTACCAGGAAGAGATGACACCGAAAGAACTCCTGGAAGCGGCGGACAGGATGCTCTATGAGACCAAGAAAAAAAGAAATACTTTGCGACGGTGACAAAATGGGGAAGGAAATTCGTGTAAAACGGGTCTATCTGCTGCTGCTGGTCATCGCGGCGCTCACGCTGGCGGCGGGGATCTTTGCAGAAATAAAAACGCTCCGCAGCTACTACGAGATGGAACAGAAGACGGAAGCGTATATCGAAAGCGTGCAGCAGGCCGTGCTGCTGCAGAACGGTTCGGATTATCTTACCGAACAGGTTCGCAGCTTCGTGATCACCGGCGACCTGCAGTATGTGGATAATTTCTTTACGGAAGCGACGGTGACCCGGCGCAGGGACAAGGCACTGGAAACCCTTTCCGGTTATTTTGAAGGCAGGGAGGCCTATACCCTCCTGAAGGAAGCACTGGCGACTTCCAATGAGCTCATGAAACGGGAGTATGAAGCCATGGTGCTGGGACTCCAGGCGGAGGGGGTGGACCCCGACTCCTGGCAGGAGGAGCTGCGCGGAGTAAAGCTTCCGGAAGAAACCGCGGGATGGACTTCGGAAGAGAAGCGGGAGCGATCCCGCGAGCTGGTGTTTGACAGCATCTACCAGGATTATAAGGCAAGGATTTACGGGAAAGTGTCTGCCTGCACGGACATGCTGACGGGAGAGATGCGGTCCGAGCAGCAGCACAGTTCCGATATCCTGCTGTCCGCGCTCCGGAATCAGGTGATCCTGATCAGTCTTCTGCTGTGCATTGTGATTCTTTCCGTCATTATGACGTACACGCTGGTCATGCGTCCGCTGGAGAGTGCAGTGAAAAGCATTGAAAAGCACAGCAGGATGCCGGTGGAGGGCGCATATGAGCTGCGCTATCTGGCAGAGGTCTACAACCGGATGGCGGAGGATACCGCCAGGAGCCATGACAAGCTGAATTATGAAGCCAGCCACGACGGCCTTACCGGGCTGTATAACCGCGGCGCCTTTGACCGCCTGCGGGAGGACTGCAGGAGAGAAAACCATGCGCTGATGCTGCTGGATCTCGATTATTTCAAAACGATCAATGACCAGTACGGGCATGCGGTGGGGGACAGAGCCTTGAAGAAGGTGGCCGGTGTTCTGACCAATCTGTTCCGCCGGGAGGATGCCGTGTGCCGGATCGGCGGAGATGAATTTGCGGTACTGATGGTGCGCGCGGACCGGAACCTGACCGAGCTGGTCCGCAGGAAGGTTGAAAGTGCCAACCGCACGCTGGGAACAGGAGGCGAAGGGCTTCCTGCCATGTCCCTGTCCGTAGGAGTTGCATTTGCCGAACCGGATGAGGAGCCCGGTGCTGTCTACCGGAGGGCAGATGCAGCACTTTATCATGTTAAGGAAAGCGGACGCCAGGGCGTCGCTTTTGATAACGAGATTACGGACAACGAAGGAAAGAGAGTGCCATGTTAAAGAATCATGACCGGTTTTATTCCGCCAACGGCAAACGGCTGGTGCTGGTCGTGGATGATGAGGCGATCAACCGGGAAATGCTGGGGATGATCCTGGCAGAGAAGTTTGATATCCTTTATGCAGAGAACGGCAGGGAAGCGCTGGAGACCATCCGCGCCCACAGCTCCCAGCTGGCGCTGGTGCTGCTGGACCTGATGATGCCGGAAATGGACGGGTTCCAGCTGATGGACGTGCTCCGGGAAGACCCGGAACTCCACCGTCTTCCGGTGATCGTGCTGACCTCCGAAAAGGCGGCTGAGGTACGGTCCCTGCGCATGGGTGCGGCAGACTTCATTTCCAAGCCCTACGAACTGCCGGAGGTCATCCAGGCCCGGGTGCAGCGGAGCATCGAGCTGGCGGAGGAAACGTATATCATTCAGGAAACGGAACGGGATTCCCTGACAGGACTCCTCAACCAGGCATTTTTCTACCGGTATGCGGACCAGTTTGACGTCCACCATCAGGATCAGAACATGGATGCCGTGGTCATCGATATCAACCATTTCCACCTGATCAATGAGCTCTACGGCTGGACTTACGGGGACAGCATTCTGGCGAAGATCGGCGAATACGTGCTTCAGCTGGTCACGGAAGCAGGCGGCATTGCCGGAAGGAAGGACGCCGATATTTTCATGCTCTACTGCCCGACCGGCACGGATTACGAGGCGCTGATCGGCAAGCTGATCCACGGCCTGCCGGAAGAGATTTCCGGCACCCGGGTCCGCATGCGGGTGGGCGTCTATGAAAATGTCGACCGGAGCATTGAGATTGAGCGGCGCTTTGACCGGGCCAAACTGGCATCCAATGCCAAAAAGGGCAGCTTCCTGCAGGTGATCTGCCGGTATGATGAATCCCTGCATAAGGACGAGTTCCTCCATGAACAGCTTGTCAATGATATGGAGCAGGCACTGGCGGAACGGCAGTTTGAAGTCTACTACCAGCCGAAATATGATATAACCGGGGAAGCGCCTGTCCTCAAAAGTGCCGAGGCACTGATCCGCTGGCGGCACCCGAAGCTGGGCATGGTGAATCCGGGAATCTTCGTACCGCTCTTTGAGCACAACGGCCTGATCACCAGGCTGGACCGCTTTGTCTGGAAGGAAGCTGCGGCCCAGATCCGGAAGTGGCGCGAAAAATACGGGGTTACGATTCCACTTTCCGTCAATGTTTCCCGGATCGACATGTACGCGGTGGACTTCATTCCGTTCCTGCAGAACCTGGTTTCGGAGCAGGGAATTGCACCGGAGGATTTCTGGCTGGAGGTTACCGAATCTGCCTATACCGAGGACCAGGAGCAGATCGTGGCGATTGCTTCGAAACTGCGGGAGCTCCGCTTCCCGGTGGAAATGGATGACTTCGGTTCCGGCTATTCCTCCCTGAATATGCTGGCCACGCTTCCGATCGATGCCCTCAAGCTGGATATGAGCTTTATCCGCAATATGAAGCGGGGAGAAAAGAATATCCGCATGCTGGAGCTGATGGTGGACATTGCCAGATATCTGGATGTGGTGGTGATTGCAGAGGGAGTGGAGACGGAGGACCAGATGCGGACCCTCCAGAAAATGGGCTGTCAGGTTATTCAGGGCTATTATTTTTCAAGGCCTGTGCCCGCAGGCGAGTTTGAACGATTTATTAAGGAGAAGGTGGAAAAAACATGCTGACGTTAGAAGGACTGCGCACCTATGGCGCAAACGTACAGGAAGGGCTCGGCCGCTGCATGAACAACGAAGGGTTTTACCTTCGTCTGGTGGGAATGGCCCTGGCAGACCCCCATTTTGCAGAGCTTCAGAATGCCGTTGCGGCAGGTGATCTGAAAAAGGGCTTTGAAGCAGCGCATGCGCTCAAGGGAGTGCTGGGAAATCTTTCCCTGACGCCGCTCTACAATCCGGTATCCGAGATCACCGAACTGCTTCGCAGCGGGACACAGATGGACTATACCCCGTACCTTCAGACCATTAACGAAAAGTACCAGGCGCTGGTTGCCATGCAGGCATGAGGAAACAGCGCATTTAGAATAAGATTTCTTCCCCTCTCGAGGCATCCGGAGGGGAAGCGTCGTTTCGGGGTGCCGGAAACCGGGAAAGCAGGGAAGGCGCCCGGACCGGCAGGAGAAACGGGCGGACCGATTTGGAAGGAGGAAAGCTTATGAACAGGAATATCGAAAAACGCAATGAACTGCTTGCACAGAAGGTCATCCGGGGACTGGAGTCCCGCAATATGGCCGGCTATTATGCGGAAAACCGGGAAAAGGCGCTGGAAATCGCACTGTCCCTGATTCCGGAAGGCAGCAGCGTGACCATGGGCGGCTGCGTAAGCGCCAGGGAGATCGGACTGGTGGACGCGCTGAAGAGCCCGGCCTACCATTTTATCGACCGGGACCAGTATGAAGACAAGCGTGCGGCGATGCTTCTGGCCTATGACGCGGACGTCTATCTTGCCAGCGCCAATGCCATGACGGAAGACGGCGTTCTGGTCAATATCGATGGAAATGCCAACCGTGTTTCCGCCATTGCCCAGGGCCCGCGTAAGGTGATCTTCATTGTGGGTATGAACAAGGTCTGTGACGATGTGGACGGTGCCATGAAGCGCGCCCGCAATGTGGCGGCACCCATCAATGCACAGCGTTTCAATCTGTCAACGCCCTGTGCGAAGACCGGCTCCTGCATGAACTGCAAATCCCCGGATACGATCTGCTGCCAGTTCCTGATCACCCGCTTTTCCAGGCACAAGGACCGGATTCATGTCATTCTGGTCAATGACAACCTGGGATTCTGATCTTTTCCGTTTTCGGGAGGGAAGGGCCTGCAGAGTCGTGAATGGACGTGTAAAAAACTGTTTTATACATTGCCTTCTGCCCTGCAGGTATGTTAGAATTTCCGTGTGTACAAAGTAAAGAAAAACGGGAAACGGTTCGGGGAACCGGCTTTCGCTTTGATAGAATCGGAAACATGAACACGCAGGTGTTTTACAAGGAGGATAAAAGACAATGGACATTCGCTATTCCTGTAACCAGAAGGATTTCAAGCGCTATACCACGGAGGAGACGCGTGCCGAATTCCTGATTGAGAATCTGTTTGTGCCCGAGACGGTGACGGCCGTTTACAGCCACGTCGACCGGATGGTGACGCTGGGCATTATGCCGGTGAACGAAACCGTGGCCATCGACAAGGGCATTGATGTATGGCACAATTTCGGCACCGATTACTTCCTGGAGCGGCGCGAGATCGGCATGTTCAATGTGGGCGGCGAAGGAACCGTTACCGCAGATGGCGTAGCCTATGAAATGGGTTACAAGGACTGCCTGTATCTGACCAAGGGAAACAGGGAAGTGACGTTTGCATCCAAGGATCCGGCACATCCGGCCAAGTTCTATGCGGTATCTGCACCGGCACACTGCTCCTATGAGAACCGTCTGCTGAAGATCGCGGATGCTGCCAAGAAGCCGCTTGGTGCCATGGAAACCAGCAACAAGCGTGTGATCAACCAGTTCATTCATCCCTCTGTGCTGAAGACCTGCCAGCTGTCCATGGGCATGACCGTCCTGGATCCCGGCTCCGTCTGGAACACGATGCCTGCCCATACCCATGAGCGCCGTATGGAAATCTACTTCTATTTCGAAGTTCCCGAGAACAATGTGGTCTTCCACATGATGGGCGAAGGCCAGGAAACCCGGCATATCGTCATGCAGAATGAACAGGCGGTGATTTCACCTTCCTGGAGCATTCACAGCGGTGCCGGCACCAGCAACTATACGTTCATTTGGGCCATGGGCGGAGAGAACCAGGCCTTTGATGATATGGATGAAATCCCCACTACTGCATTGCGCTGAGCACAGAAAGGAAGAGAATAACGATGGATATGAATGCTTTTCGCCTGGACGGCAAAATTGCGTGGGTAACCGGTGCTTCCTACGGCATCGGATTTGCAATTGCTTCTGCATTCGCAGCAGCAGGCGCTACGATTGTTTTCAACGACAGAGGACAGGAACAGCTGGACCGCGGCCTTGAAAGCTATGCCAAAGCCGGCATCAAGGCACACGGCTATATCTGCGACGTGACCGATGAGGAAGCAGTGCAGGCAACAGTAAAGAAGATTGAGGAAGAAGTGGGCACTGTCGACATCCTGGTCAACAATGCCGGCATCATCAAGCGCATCCCCATGCTGGAGATGTCCGCGGCGGACTTCCGCGCCGTGGTGGACGTGGACCTGAATGCTCCCTTCATCGTATCGAAGGCCGTTATCCCGGGCATGATCCGGAAAGGCCATGGAAAGATCATCAACATCTGTTCCATGATGAGCGAACTCGGAAGAGAAACCGTATCCGCCTATGCAGCAGCCAAGGGCGGCCTGAAGATGCTTACCCGCAACATCTGCTCGGAGTATGGCGAAGCCAACATCCAGTGCAACGGCATTGGACCGGGCTATATTGCAACGCCTCAGACGGCACCGCTCCGCGAGCGTCAGCCCGACGGCAGCCGTCATCCCTTTGACCAGTTCATCGTCAGCAAGACTCCGGCAGCCCGCTGGGGAACTCCGGAAGATCTGCAGGGACCTGCTGTGTTCCTGGCTTCTGACGCCTCGAACTTCGTCAATGGCCATATCCTTTATGTTGACGGCGGCATCCTGGCTTACATTGGCAAACAGCCATAACCCATATTTCCAGCCGGTTGTCTTGGTGCAATCGGCTTTTTGATTTGGATATCCCGCACTTTGATGCGTGACAGATGGAAGGAAGGAAAACAACATGGGAAACAATGCGATCGTAGGCCAGAGCGGCGGCCCGACATCCGTCATCAATGCCAGCCTGGCCGGAGTACTGCAGGCCTGTCAGATGCGTAACGCACAGCATGTCTATGGCATGCAGAACGGCATTCAGGGTCTGCTGGAGGAGAGGATCATCGACTTTTCCAGCATCATCGGCTCCAGCATGGAAGTAGAACTGCTCAAGCGCACGCCTTCTTCTTTCCTGGGCAGCTGCCGGTACAAGCTCCCCGACTTTGCCCGTCAGCCGGAAGTCTACGAGAAGATCTTTGCGATCCTGGACAAGCTGGACATCGGATACTTCTTCTATATCGGCGGCAATGACAGCATGGACACCATTGCCAAACTGTCCGAGTATGGAAGGCAGGTCAACTCGAAGATCCGGTTTATGGGCGTTCCGAAGACCATCGACAATGACCTGGAACTGACGGACCACACTCCCGGATATGGCTCTGCTGCGAAATATATCGGCGTGGTCATGAAGGAACTGATCCGTGACGCCACGGTGTACGGCAACAAGTTCGTCACCGTCGTGGAAATCATGGGCCGTAACGCCGGATGGCTTACCGCTGCCGCTGCCCTGGCAAGGGGAGAGGACTGCGAAGGCGTCGATATGATCTGCCTGCCGGAGATTCCGTTCAATCTGGACCGTTTCATGGAGAAGGTGGAGACGATGCAGAAGGAAAAGAAATCTCTGGTAATTGCGGTCAGCGAGGGCGTGAAGCTGGAGGATGGCCGTTATGTCTGCGAACTATCCGAAGATGCGACCTTCGTAGACTCCTTCGGTCACAGAAATCTGACCGGTACTGCCCGTTATCTTTCCAATTATGTGGCGGCACGCCTGGATACGCGTACCCGTTCCGTGGAGCTTTCCACGCTGCAGCGCTGCGCAGGGCACCTGACCAGCCGTACGGATATCACGGAAGCCTATCAGGTGGGCGGCGCTGCTGCCAAGGCAGCCTTTGAAGGACATTCTGGAGAGATGGTTGCACTTCGCCGGCTCTCCAACGATCCCTATCAGTGCACCACCGAGCTGGTACCGATCAGCAAGGTTGCCAACCTGGAAAAGAAGGTCCCCATGGAGTGGGTGAACAGCTACAGGACCGATATGACCCATGACTTCATCACTTACGCCCGTCCGCTGATTCAGGCAGAGCTTACGCCGGTTTATATTGACGGCCTGCCCAGACATATCATCATGAAATAATCCTGGCGGATGGGAAACAGCAATTTCTGCAGATTATTAAGAAGGCTTCTTACCGGAGGCCTTCTTTTTTCATTGGCAGGCCGGAAAACGGACGGCCCCTGCAGGATTACCGGATGACGTAGCAGTATGACGGCCTGCCCGATAGACAGCGTGCTTTGGATGGTCATCTGGAAAGACGGCTACGACGACTCCGGCAGCCCTAAAAGCATTTGCGCCTGCCTTACCCGCTGAGGCTACATAGGCGGCCACAAAGGGGCCTTCGGACCTCTTTTCGTGCTTAAATACCACAATACCTTGAAGGACGATTAGAACATAAAAAATGTTCGAGATTAATTAGACAATATTAAACCCCCAGCTTTGCTGGGGGGATTGGAAAAATCAGTAGTGGGTATGGATGAGAAAAGCCTCCTTTTTTAGTATACTACCAATGGCTTTACGGTAGTGTACCAGAAAAAAGGAGGCAAACCAAATGGACTATGATAGTTTATCACATAGTGCGCCCAGCAAAAGGGCAGCGTAGCTAGTCGGTGGAAATCCGACCTGGAAAGGCAGTAGCCAAGCCACCAGCAGCGAACCTTATACACTCGAAGGTAACAACGAGGGTAAAGCGTAGGAAGCGAGGCAATAGGGATAGTATTGAGCGCCGAAACAGACATAAATTTCCAGGCCGACACCGTTGTGTGGGTGGAAGGCAAAATAAGTCCATGCGATATGGCGATGGATGGACGAGCTGGAACGGCGTCGTAGACCTATT
>CAMVHE010000057.1 GCA_947167215.1 uncultured Clostridia bacterium | reverse complement strand
GCTCTGATGGATGCTTATCAGAACTGGAAGAAGAAACCAAGGGCAAAAGCCTGATTTTTACAGGGAAGGGGTCCAGAAGCCCCTTCCCATTCCTCTTAATAACCATTCTCTGTCTCAGAGAATGGTTTCTCCTAATTGACATTCTATCAAAAGGAAGGTAATCCATGAGGCGATTCAGACAGAAGGCACCTTTGCCGGAGCGCCTGCCCCCTGAAATCCAGGCAATCGAAGACGCACCGGAACAGCTTTTACAGCTGCTTTATCTGCGTGGCTTTGATACGCCTCAGAAAATCCTGAATTATCTTCATCCCGATGCTTCACAGCTATATGATCCTTTCCTAATGAAGGATATGGAAAAAGCTGTCGAGCTGATCCGGGAAGCTGTCCGGGATCAGCTCCCTATAACGATCTTTGGCGATTATGATGTTGACGGAGTTTCTGCTACCGCTATCCTTCTTACATATCTCCGCAAGCAGCGAGCATGCGTGGATTATTATATTCCAGACCGGCACGGTGAAGGTTACGGCCTTAACCTGAATGCGGTACACAGGATTGCGGAACATTCGAAGTTGCTCATCACTGTGGACTGCGGCATTGCCTGTGTGGAGGAAGTGCGTGCCGCCAGAGAGCTTGGAATGAGAGTGATCGTGACGGATCATCACCAGATAGGCCCAAAGATTCCTGAATGCGAAGCCGTTCTCAATCCTTTGCTGGGAAATTATCCGTTCCGCAGGTTATGCGGCGCAGGCGTCGCCTTCAAGCTTGTTCAGGCGCTTGGTGGCACGGAAGCCATCGAGGGACTCTGGGAACTTGCGGCACTGGCAACGGTTGCGGATATTGTGCCGCTGGTGGATGAAAACCGTATACTGGTAGTTGAGGGACTCAAACGCATTGAAACGACGAAAAGGCCCGGACTCCTGGCACTTATGCAGGTGGTAGGAATTGAGGGAAAGCTTACCAGTTCAGATATTGCTTTCCGTCTGGCGCCGCGTATTAATGCGGGAGGAAGACTCGCGCTGGCAGGACGAAGCGTGGAGATGCTTACAACCCGCAATGAAGAAACAGCCCGTACCATCGCGGAAGAATTGAATACCCACAATGAAAAGCGGAAAGAGCTGGAGATGGACATTTTCCGGCAGGCTGACGAACGGATTCCCCGGGAAATTGATTTCAGAAAAGACCGGGCGATTGTTATCTGCGGAAAAGACTGGGAAACCGGCGTACTTGGTCTTGTTGCCTCGCGGCTGGTGGAAAAGTATCACTGGCCATCCATTGTTCTTTCTTCAGACGGGGAAAAATGCGTTGGTTCAGCCAGATCCATCCCTGGTGTAAATATTTTCGAGGCACTCAGTCAGTGTGCAGACCTTTTTGTCCGGTTTGGCGGACATTCCCAGGCTGCGGGATTGACGATTCTTGAATCGGATATGCCGAAACTGAAGAGAAAACTCTCCGATGCTATTCGTGCGATTTCCACTTTCGATGACTTTATTCCCACAGCAGAATATGATCTTGAGATTAACCCGGATGTGCTGACTGAGGAGTTTGCAGAAGCATTCTCTGTCATGCAGCCAACCGGTTATGATAATATTTTGCCGGAATTCTATATGAGCGGTGTACGCCCGGTCGATGCCAGCGGTGTAGGCAAGGATAATGCACACCTTCGTCTCCGACTGGCAGGGGAGTCCACAAGCGTAAGTGCCATCGGTTTCCGAATGGGAGACTGGGCTGCAAAGATTCCGGAAAAAGTCGATGTTACCTTTGGACTTACGATTAATGAATGGCAGGGAAGACGCGAAGTGCAGTGCGAGCTGCATAAGATCGGAGCGACTTTCCCGCAGGTGGCCTTTCAGAATATCTGCAGAAAACAGGAAATAACCATTCTTCATGATCTGCTGGAAAAAATGAAATGGCAGCGGCATGGTCAGATGGATGTAAAACCTCAGCTTTTTGACCTGGTCTGGATGAAACTCAATCCGGAGATGAGGAAGGAACCGCAGGGGTATGTTCTTGTGCTGCATACCGGCACAGCCATGACGCAGAAAAGCAATGTGGCTCCGATTGCTCTCCTGCTGCAGGGGCTCAGCATCAATTACGCCCTTCGTGCCCCGGAAGATATTCAGTGCTTCAATTCATTGGTTATCGCGCCGGATTATGATGCTTTCCCGTACGAACCGGATCATATCGTATTGCTGGACGGCATTTTCCTTCCGGATGAGGTAGCCGGCATTAAAAAGCGTTTTCCGAATACGCAAGTGACTGTCGTTTCCGGCCTTCGTCCTTCCAGGGAGGAGTTCTGCAGAAAAGTTCTCCTGGAGGATAAAGCGCTGGGTGAATTCTACCGTGCATTGCGCAGAATGTCCGGTATACAGATGACACTCTCCGTGCTGGCCAAGGAGTCCGGGATTACAACCGAACAGGCACTTTGCAGTCTGATGATTTTTGAGGAGCTGGGACTTCTCAGCTTCCAGCTGGAACCTTTCAGTTATTCACTTTTATCGAAGTCGGGAAAAACATCTTTAGAGAACAGTCGGCTTCGTGCAGCGCTCCAATGACGGAATGGAAGGGGGAGGAAAAGAATGACGGAAAAAGAATGCACAAACTTGGATGAATTGTTGGAAATACTTACACGCTATCATCCGGAGGCAAAAGTTGAGCTGGTTACCAAGGCATACAGTTTTGCAGAAAAGGCCCATGAAGGCCAGTTGCGCAAGTCCGGAGAACCGTACTTCATCCACCCTCTTTCCGTGGCAAGTATTCTTGCCAAGCTGATGCTCGATGCTCCTACGATTGCCGCGGGTTTGCTTCATGATACAGTGGAAGATTGTGAAGGAGTAACCCAGGAAGTCATTGAGAAGGAGTTTGGCGCAGAAGTTGCACAGCTAGTGGATGGCGTAACGAAACTGAAACGTTTGGACTTTACCTCCAAGGCGGATCAGCAGGCGGAGAGCATCCGTAAGATGATTCTGGCCATGAGCAAGGATATCCGTGTGGTGCTAATCAAGCTTGCAGATCGCCTGCATAATATGCGTACACTTGGCTCTCAGCCTCCGGCAAGCCAGCAACGCATTGCGCAGGAAACGCTGGATATCTATGCGCCGCTTGCCCATCGTCTTGGTGTATATAAGATCAAGCAGGAGTTTGAAGACCTCTGTCTTCGCTATCTGGACCCGGATGGATACCGCAACCTGATCGACAAGGTCGGCATGAAGCGGGCTGAGCGGGAAAAGAGCATTGACAAGGTAATGGCACAGCTCAGTGTCAAACTGGATGAGCTGCACATTCACTATGAGATTGCCGGAAGGCCGAAGCATTTCTACAGCATTTATCGGAAAATGGTGTTGCAGCATAAACCCTTTGAGCAAATCTTTGACCTGATTGCTATCCGGGTGCTGGTGGATACGGTGCAGGACTGTTATGCAGTGCTTGGGGTGGTGCATACCCTCTGGAAGCAGGTCCCCAACCGCTTCAAGGACTATATCTCCATGCCCAAGCCCAACATGTACCAGTCCCTGCATACGACGGTGGTCAGTGACAGCGGAATGCCTTTTGAGGTTCAGATCCGCACTTATGAGATGCATCGGGTGGCGGAATATGGTATCGCTGCACACTGGCGTTACAAGGAAGGCAAGCAGGTAGCGGATTCTCTTGACAACAAGCTTTACTGGCTGCGGCAGATCCTTGACTGGCAGAATGAAACAAGGGATTCGGAGGAGTTTATCAAGAGCCTGAAGGTGGACCTTTTCTCCGATGAAATATTTGTCTTCACGCCTCAGGGAGAAATCATCGACCTTCCGAGAGGCGCCAATCCGATTGACTTCGCGTATCGTATTCACAGTGCAGTAGGAAACAAGTGCGTCGGCGCTAAAGTAAACGGACGGATCGTCACCCTGGATACCCCGCTGGAAACGGGGGATTTTGTCGAAATCATCACGCAGCAGAACAGTAAGGGGCCCAGTCGTGACTGGCTCAATATCGTCAAGACTTCGCAGGCTCGTTCCAAAATCAAGCAGTTTTACAAACGCGAGCTCCGGGAAGAGAACATCAGCCAGGGCAAGCAGATGGTGGAATTGGAAGCAAAGCACCAGAATGCGCATCTGTCTGTGCTGCTGAAGGCTGAATACCTGGAACCGATTCTGCGGAAGTATTCCTTCACTACGCTGGAAGAATTGTATGCTTCCGTTGGTGCAGGCGGCATCACCGCGGCGCAGGTGGTCACCCGGCTCGTGGAAGAGCAGAAGAACCATGATAAGCCGCTGGTTCCGGTTATGCCGGTGCTTTCGGAGATTCCCAAGTCCAGGCCAAGAACCGGTGCAGATGATACCGGCATTATCATTTCCGGACTACCCGGATGTCAGGTGCATTTTGCCAAGTGCTGCACTCCGCTGCCCGGAGATGACATTATCGGTTATATTACCCGCGGACGGGGAGTTACCGTCCATTCGCGGGAATGCGTGAACGTCAATGCTTCTCATGATCCGGCACGCTGGGTGGAAGCCAGCTGGTCTGAAAACCACAGTACCAGCTATAACGGATCCATTCAGATCATCTGTCAGGACCGGCATAATCTGCTAGCTGATATCATGAGTTATCTGACTGCCATCAAGGTAACGGTAATGGCGGTAAATGCCAGGGTGAACCCTGCCAATCAGACGTGTATCATCGCTCTGACGCTGCAGGTGGCCAACAAGCAGGAGCTTGACTGGGTCATACGGCAGCTTGGCAAGCGGCAGGATGTTATAGATATTTTCCGGGTTTAGGGAGGAACTATGAGACTGGTTATACAGCGGGTGACGCAGGCAGAAGTGCATGTGGAAGGCCAACTGACAGGAAGCACAGGACCGGGATATCTGATCCTGTGCGGCGTCGAAATCGGGGATACGGTGGAAGATGTTCAGTACTGTACTGAGAAAACCATTCACCTGCGTATTTTCGAAGATGATGCGGGTAAAATGAATCGCTCCATCCTGGACATCGGTGGTTCGGCACTGGTGATTTCCCAGTTTACCCTTCAGGGAGATGCTCGTCACGGCCGTCGGCCGAGCTTTGACCGTGCTGCCCGTCCGGAAACCGCCGTCCCGCTGTATGAAGCTTATGTGAAGGGATTAAGGGATGCCGGAGTTCATGTGGAAACCGGCATCTTCGGAGCAGATATGAAGGTATCTCTCATCAATGACGGACCGGTGACAATGCTTCTGGATTCAAGGAGGCTGTTCTGATTTGGACGGGATCAATATTGAAATGGTATCCGGCAATCCTTTGGGGGAAAACACCTATATCATCTCCAGGTCAGGCGGTGATACCTGTATCGTTGTGGACCCCGGTGCACCGGCATCCACCATTATTCAGAAGGTGGGAATGAGGTCCATTGCTGCGGTACTTCTTACTCACGCCCATTTTGATCATATCCTTTCTTTGGATGCCATCCGCGGAGATGCGCCGGTGTACATTCATGCACTGGATGCAGATGGGATTGCGGATGCTTATCAGAATGCTTCCCTGCTCATGGGGATGGAGATGACAGCACGCCCAGCAGACCATCTGATTCGGGCAGAGGGGAAACTCCATCTGGCAGACATGGACATCGAAGTCCTGCATACGCCTGGTCACACGCCCGGAAGCGTATGCTTTCTTCTGGGGAAGGCCTTGTTCAGCGGGGATACCCTGTTCTACCATTCCTACGGCAGGGTCGATCTGCCCGGAGGCGATGCCGGTCAGATGAGATCCTCTCTTTTACGACTGTCCGGTCTGGAACCCTCCATTCAGGTTTATCCCGGACACGGACTTGCAACGCGCATAGAATGGGAGCAATGGATGTGAAAATACGGATAGAAACGCCCATCGATGAATTTACGAATGATCTGGCGGATGTAATCCGTATTTTTTTCGGTGAAGGGGCTACGGATGCCACGGAGGCACCAGACGGTTTCCTGTGTCACAGGCACACGGCGGAAGGTGAAGAATTTCAGGAAGTCTGTGTACTGACTGTGGGGGATGCCTCGTATACAGGAAGTGCGGAAGGAAAGGTTGCCGGTTCTGCCGTCGAAAGGAAGCGGCTTTTCAAACGGCTTGTAAAGCGGGCATGCTATTCTGCAATGACGGAATTTACAGGAAGGCATCCTGCCTGGGGGTCTCTGACCGGCATACGGCCCACACGTCTCCTCCGGCAGGCCATGGAACGCGGTATGGATTTGCCCTGCAGCCTCGCTGAACTAAGGGACACCTTTGATGTTTCCGAGGAGAAGCTGGGGGTGCTTTCCGAAGTCATTGCCAGTCAGGGAAAGATGTACAGGGAAGGCATCGGAGCGTGCGATTTATATATCGGAATTCCCTTCTGCACGACGCGGTGCAGTTATTGCTCTTTCTCTGCTGGAACGATTGGCAACGGGAAACAGGTGGAACCTTACCTCCAGGCATTAATGAAGGAGCTGGCTGCAGGACAGCGGCTGGCTGCAGAAGCCGGATTTAAAATCCGGACCGCCTATATCGGAGGCGGAACGCCAAGCAGTCTCCGGGTAGACCAGATGGAGAAGATAATTGATGCGGCAGAAAGGCTTTACGGTCCGTTTGAAGAATTCACAGTAGAAGCAGGGAGACCGGATACGCTGGATGAAGAAAAGCTGAGCATGATGAAGAATCACAGCATAACACGCATCAGTATCAATCCCCAGACCATGAATGATGAAACACTGGCAAGAATCGGGAGAGCACATACTTCCAGGAAAACGGTGGAGGTATTTACAAAAGCGAGGCAAATGGGGTATGATGACATTAACATGGATGTCATTGCTGCCCTGCCCGGCGAAAATGAAAGCATGTTCGCATATACGCTCGAACAGATACGGAAATTATCACCGGACAGCCTGACCGTCCATACGCTGGCGATCAAACGATCCAGCCGACTGCATGAGAGCGGATACCGGCCGGAACAGGAAGCCAGCTGTGCAGCCATGGTGGAAATGGGGAGAGAGGCTGCGCATTCCATGGGAATGCATGCATACTATCTCTACCGGCAGAAATACATGGCGGAAAATCTTGAGAATGTCGGATATTGCACACCGGGACGTGAGTGCCGCTACAATATCGACAACATGGAAGAAACAGCCAATATTCTGGCATTTGGTGCATGCGCAATTTCCAAGTTCATCCCTGTAGGGGAAGAGCGCATCGTGCGGGCACCAAATCTTTCAAACATTGAACAGTATACTGCCAGGGTTGATGAGCTGGTAATGAAAAAAGAAAAAGCATATTTTGAAAGCATTCGCAAATCTAAGGAGGAAAACAATGATTCATCCAACTTTTGTCATTGAAATGGAAGACGGCAGCAAGATGTCCGGTGAACTGTACCCCGAAATCGCTCCCAACAGCGTTGCCAACTTTGTAGAGCTTGCCAATTCCGGCTTCTATGATGGCGTCATTTTTCACCGTGTTATTCCCGGTTTCATGATTCAGGGCGGTGATCCCACAGGAACCGGCACCGGTGGACCCGGTTATTCCATTGCAGGGGAGTTCGCCAGAAATGGATTTCCCAATAATCTGAAACATACCCGCGGAGTTCTTTCCATGGCCCGCAGCATGATGATGAATTCTGCAGGGTCCCAGTTCTTCATCATGGTGGACGATGCTCCCCATCTGGACGGATCCTACGCAGCCTTTGGCAAAGTAACGGAGGGCATGGAAGTTGCGGACCGGATTGTTTCTGCGAAACGGGATAACCGCGATAAGCCCTTGACGGAACAGAAAATGAAGTCCGTTCGTGTCGATACAAAGGGAAAGGTTTTTGAGGCAGAAAAGCTGTAATCTGCCAGGGAACATAGGAAGTAAATCGATGCCTCATCAGATTGCAAAATGAATGGAAGCATCCTGATCTGGCTTTTTGGTGACCGGATGCATGACGGGAATAATCGTCACTGCGCTCTTGCATGGCGGATAAGGTGGCGATTCTGCAGATATGTCTATCTGGATATTGGAGCAGGTACCGATTGCACGCGGAAGCATTCTTGAGCAGTACAGAAGGCAAAGGAATCCGTATGGAAAAGCATAGAGTAGTTATTACATTACGCGGTATCGATTATGTATTGCGGACAGACCGTTCCGAGGAACAGACCGTCCGGATTGCCACTTTTCTGGACCGCCGGATGCGGGATATGGCGAAAATGACCCATGCCAGCGAGGAAATGGTATCTGTTCTCACATCACTTACGATCTGTGAGGAGCTTATGCGCATGGAAGCAGAGAATACCGAAATGCACCGTGAAATTGACATGCTCAAAAAGCAATTGCGCGAAGCAGAAGCGCGCATGGAACTTCCGAAGGACGATGAGCTGGAATAAGCGGGGTGTCCCGGTCATGAGAAATCCATCCCCGGAGGAATAGTTGTGAAGCAGCCTGTTCAGGGATGGAATCTCCTTCAGGCAGCGCCAAAAGCCCGGAGAATGGTTCCGTGACGGAGCGGAATGCCTGCAGCGCAGACAGAAAGAATATAACGAGTATACTTTCAGCATTCGGAATAGTTGAAGAGGGAGTGTTTTCCCGGTTCCATTTAGAATAAGGCTCTCTCAGATGATTGTATACTGAGGGGGCCTTGTTTTTGTTAATCCGGTAAACGGGAAAAGGAACATATTACAGATGAGGAGTAGGTAAATGAAAGTTTGTTTGATGAATGATTCTTTCCCTCCTGTCATTGACGGAGTGGTGAATGTCATGATGAATTATGCGAAGTATCTGATGAAAGATTACAACAGTCAGATCATCGTTGGAACTCCCAGCTACCCGGGAGCGGATTATACTGCATATCCGTACCCGGTGGTGGCATATCAGAGCTTTGATACGGCTGCTGTAACAAACGGATACAGAACCGGAAATCCTTTTGAAGAAAAAGCGATATCAGAGCTGACTGCCTTTAAGCCGGACATCATTCATTCCCATTGTCCTGCAAGCGCAACCATCATCTCCCGCATTCTTCGGGAAGAGACCGGCGCACCGATTATTTTTACATACCATACCAAGTATGACATCGATATTGAGCGTGCAGTAAAGATCAAGGCCATCGCCCAGGAAGGCATCAAGGCCATGGTGGGAAATATTGAGGCCTGCGATGATATCTGGGTTGTGAGCCGCGGCGCAGGAGAAAGCCTGAGAGCCCTGGGCTTTCAGGGAGATTATACCGTAATGAATAACGGGGTTGACTTTGAAAGAGGCAGGGTATCCCAGGAAAAGGTTCAGGAGGCCACTGCCGGATATGATCTTCCGGACGGAGTTCCCGTTCTTCTGTTTGTTGGCCGCATGATGTCCTATAAAGGCATTCCCATGATTCTGGATGCATTAAAGATACTGAAGGATTCCGGACAGGACTTCCGTATGGTCCTGATCGGGAAAGGACCGGACCGGGAAAGTCTGGAAGCAAAGGCAAGAAAACTCGGCCTGATGGAAGAGGGAAATGCAAAATGCATTTTCACCGGACCGATTTATGACCGGGATGTCCTGCGTGCATGGAATACCCGCGCAGACCTATTCCTGTTTCCTTCCACTTTTGACACGAATGGACTGGTTGTGCGGGAAGCTGCTGCCTGCGGTCTTGCAAGCGTTCTGATTCGGGATTCCTGTGCAGCGGAAGGGGTTACGGACGGACGCAACGGCTTCATTATTGACGAAAATGCGGAATCCATGGCAGCTTTGCTGGAAAAAGTCTGCGGTAATCTCGATTATCTGCATGATGTGGGAACCCATGCAATGGATGAGATATATCTTTCCTGGGAAAGCTGCGTAAAAACAGCTTATGAACGCTATGGCGTGATTCTTGATCAGAAGAAGAGCGGAAAGCTGCCGGTTCGTAAAAGAGAAGCCACGGACGTGCTGGTTTCTCTGACAGCCAGAAGCATGAGCGAAAGAAGACGCAGAAGGCAGATGTATCAGACATTCTTCGACGATTTCCGCGACAGTGCTGTGGGCATGATGGAAAACATGCAGGAAGCAGAAGAGCGCTTCTATGAAAAGGTGGAGGCTTTCCGTCAGGAATCCATGGAAAGCTTACAGGAAGCACAGGATAAAATGCGGACCAAACTCGAATCCATGAAGCAGGAGCACACCGAGATCGTTCAGGAAAAACAGAAGCAGGTTCTGGAAAAACTGGAAACAAGGAAACAGCAGCGGGATAAGAAATTGAAAGCGTGAAAAAATGCAGCAGTTTGATTTTCGACATATGTCGTTCTATCAGATCTGGATCCGCAGCTTTGCGGATGGAAATGGGGACGGTATCGGGGATCTGTACGGGGTATATGAGAAATTGCCCTATATCCGTTCTCTGGGGGTAGACGGCATCTGGTTCAGCCCGATCTATCCTTCCCCCAATGCTGATTATGGATATGACATTTCCGATTACAAGAATATCCATCCTGACTATGGAACCCTTGAACAGTTTCAGAAGGTTCTGAATCGCGCCCATGAATTGGGACTGAAAGTTCTGCTGGATCTGGTCATCAATCATACCTCGGATGAGCATCCCTGGTTTCAGGAAAGCAGAAAAGGGAAAGATAATCCTTACAGTAATTATTACATATGGCGCGATCCTCATTTCAAGGGAGAAAGCAAACTGCCCCCAAACAACTGGTACAGCCAGTTTGAAGGTCTGGCCTGGGAATATGAACCCATGCGGGACCAGTACTATCTCCATGTTTTTGCCAAAAAGCAGCCGGACCTCAATATGGATAATCCGAGGGTCCGAGAGGAAGTCAAGAGTATTATGCGCTTCTGGCTGGATATGGGGGTGGACGGCTTCCGGGAAGATGTTATTACTTTTATCTCCAAGCATGAGGACATGCCCAACGGAATACCATTCCTTCCGGCCATCAATGGCCTGCCATTTTATAAGGAAGGACCGAATCTGCACCGGTATCTTCAGGAGTTCCGGGAAGTGGCAAGGGAATATGGTGCAATTCAGATCGGAGAGGCGCCCTTTACAAATATCCGGACGGCACTGAGCTATGCGGCCGGCGAGAACCGTGTGCTTGACATGATGATTCAGTTTGACTGCATGATGGCGGACTGTTTCCTTACCGAGTATGTGCATCATCGTTTCTGGCTCCGCAAGCTCAAGCGTGCCTTTACCAAGTGGCAGAAAGCGCTCAACGGAAAAGGATGGAACGCATTATATCTCGAAAATCATGATCATCCGCGGGTAATCAGCCGGTACGGCAGTGAAAAGTACTGGAGGGAATCCGGTACGATGCTGGCAGCCAGCTTCCTGTTTCAGCAGGGAACGCCGTTTATCTATCAGGGGCAGGAAATCGGAATGACAAACATTGAACTGCCTTCCATTGACGATTATCTGGACGTTGCATCCATTAATGCCTATCATACTTTCCACAAGCATGAGCCGGTGAAAAAACGGCTGCGCCGCATCTATGTTTCAAGCAGGGATTCTGCAAGAACCCCTGTACAATGGAGCAATGGACCCAATGCAGGCTTTTCCACTGCGAAACCATGGTTTTATGTCAATCCCAATTATGATAGAATCAATGTCGAAGCAGAGGAATCCGATCCGGACAGTATCCTGAATTTCTACCGGAAAGCAATCGCCCTGCGAAACCGGAAAAAAGCACTGCTTTATGGCGATTACCGGGAATACCGACCTTGCAGCCGGAAACTGTACCTTTATGAACGGTCCTATCAGGGAATACGGATTCTGGTGGTCTGTTCCTTTTCTGCCAGACCCGTACGGTTTCGGATGCCGAGGGATTTTCGTCGGGCAGAGGGGGAATTGTTGCTTTGCAATTATCCCGGGAAAGGGGATAAGGAGATTTTAAGACCATATGAGACACGAATATGGCAGTTTGGAAAAGAAAATGAGAGAAATCAAGGATAAAAGACCCGCCCCCAAAATAGAACTGCTTTCTCCCGCAGGCAGTCCCGAAGCGATGCATGCAGCTTTCCAGGCCGGTGCAGATGCTGTCTATCTGGGGTCCACTGCATTCGGTGCCCGGCGGTTTGCAGCCAATTTTGATGACAGTCAGCTTCAGGATGCCATGCTTTACGCTCATGAGCGGGGAAAGAAAATCTACGTGACGGTCAATACGCTGGTAAAGGACCGGGAGATGGACGATCTCCGCAGACTGCTTTCCTTTCTGCAGGAGATCGGAACGGATGCGGTTCTGCTCCAGGACCTGGGTGTGGCACGGATTGTACAGAGGGAATTTCCGGGACTTAAGCGGCATGCCAGCACACAGATGACGATCTGCAACCGTCAGGGAGCTCAGTTCCTGCTTCAGGAAGGTTTCACCAGAGCGGTGCCCGCCAGGGAATGCACGTTGGAGGAACTGCATGAAATGTCCGCCACCGGACTTGAAATTGAAGCATTCGGACATGGAGCTCTCTGCGTCTGCGTGTCGGGCCAGTGTCTGTTTTCGAGCATGGTCGGCGGCCGAAGCGGAAACCGCGGATGCTGTGCACAGCCGTGCCGGCTGCCTTACAGTCTGGAAGACGGGACAAAAGGTTATCTTCTGTCTCCAAAAGACCTTATGCTGATTGAACATATCCCGGAAATCATGGATGCCGGCGTCTGCTCTCTGAAACTGGAAGGACGCATGAAGCGCCCGGATTATGTTTACACGGTGACCCGGTGCTACCGGGAGGCAATGGATGCAGCGGAAGAACATCGTCCCTTCCGCCTGAACGATGAAATGCGCCGGGAGATAGAACAGGCTTTTCATCGGGGAGGATTTACGGAAGGATATATTCTTGGAAAGAACAATGCGGCACTGATGTCCTGGGAGCGTCCCGGCAATGCCGGTGTTCCGGTGGGCCGCGTGAAATCGGTGGGACGGGATGAGATTATTTTCACAGCGGACTGTGTTCTGCATGGACAGGACCTGCTGGCTTTGCGCAGAGAAGGTCAGGACGATGTGGAGTTTCGATTCTCCGGCAAGGGGGATCTTGCAGAAGGGGATACATTCCGTATCAGGCGCCCCGGAGGTGTGTCCCGGGTGGGGGACGCGCTAGTCAGGCTGATAGACCAGTCCCAGGTCAGCAGGGAGGAGACAGCGCTTCAGAAAGAGGTCCCTTGCGTTCCTGTTTCCGCTTTACTCCGGATGATACCGGGAGAACGGCCTGTACTGACGCTCTGTGACAGGGATGGGAACAGTGTAAGCGTCGAGGGAGAATGCAGCACCGAAATTGCGCACAGCGCCGTGGATTCCGTTCGATTGAAGGAACAGATCGGCAAAATGGGCGGTACGCCTTATCTGCTTGAGCGTTTTTCATTGGAAGGTGAAAATGGCTTTCTCCCGGTTTCCCAGCTGAACCGGTTGAGAAGGGATGCGCTGGCACAGCTTCGGGAAGCGCGGACGAACGTAAAGAAGGTGGAGCCGATTACCCCATGGCAGCCTGCGCCCTTGGAGAACAGGAGGCCCATGCTTTATGCAGTCACCGGAATTCCGGAAGAGATAGGCATGCTCCTGGAAGCAGGGGCTGACTCTGTGATTCTTCATCCGAGAGATTACCGTGCCGATGCACTGAAGCAGATGCTTGAAGCATGCAGTCACAGAATCATTCTTGACCTGCCTGCTTTTGCCACCGGAAAGGAGACTCAGGAGATTCTTGAACTGGTGAAGGATCAGCAGACGAAAATATCCGGTGTCCGCCTGAATAATCCGGGACAGCTTTCGCTGCCTTGGCCGGTCCCATGTATCAGCGGCCCGGATATTCCGGTGATGAACGGCTATACTGCTGCGTATCTGGCAGAGCATGGAGTGCAGCTCATCCATGTTTCCACGGAGTGCAATGCCAGGGAACTGAAGGCCCTGTTTGCAGGGGGAGGCTGCTTTGCGGTAGAGGCCTATGGAAGAAGAAGGCTGATGCTGCTTTCTCATTGCCCAAGGGAGACGGAAAAGGGAAAGCAAAGCATGAATCCCGCCTGCCGAGGCTGCGATGCTTCCGGGGGATGGCCGGCTGTGTACACCGATCGCAAGGGGGTATCTTTCCCTGCAATGCGGGTTAAGCACATTGACGGATGCCATATTGAAATCCTTAACAGCACGGTGACGGACATGGCCAAGCGCCCGGAAGTGCTTCGGCAGTTTCAGTGCAGCCTGGTCCTGGTGATGACAGACGAAACAATCGAAGAACAATGCACAATTGTACACTCATACCGACAGCTGATGGATGGTCTTCCTATCAGTCGAATTCCCCGGGCTGAGGCAACGACGGGGATGCTATTCCGGGAGGTGGAATGATCATGAACGAACGTTCCCTGCGGGTACTCGAGTATCCGAAAATACTGAACATGCTGCAGGAACATTGCGTATCCGATATGGGGCGTACCAGAGCAGCGGCACTGACGCCTTCCTCACACAGGGCTGAGGTAATTCAGATGCAGCAGGAAACCGAGGAAGCATGCTCTGTCCTGATCCGCCTGGGCGGGACGCCTGTGATCTGGTTTCAGGATGTATCTCAGCCGCTTCACCTGTCCACAATCGGCGGAACCCTCTCTCCGCGCATGCTTCTTCAGATTGCTGAACTGCTGAGAGCAAGCAGGGCCGTGAAAGAACCGCTGACCTATGATGTGGAAAAGGGGCAGGAGACACCGATTCTTTATGGCATGGCCATGCAGATCAATACGCTCCACAGTCTGGAGGATGCGATCAGCGAGGCCATTCTCAGCGAGGATGAGATCTCAGACCATGCCAGCAGTGAACTGGCAAGCATTCGCAGAAAAATGCGGAACTGCAATGAAAGAGTACGGGAAAAGCTGAACAGCATGATTCGTAGTTCGAGTTTTCAGAAATATCTGCAGGATCCCATCATCACCGTGCGCCAGGACCGGTTTGTTCTGCCAGTGAAACAGGAATATCGGGGCATGGTGCCGGGCATCGTGCATGATCAGTCCACCAGCGGTGCAACCATATTTATCGAACCTACGTCCGTGGTCGAGATCGGAAATGAAATCAAGCAGCTGGTGGCGGAAGAAAAGGCAGAAATCGAACGGATTCTGCAAAGCTTATCTGCCCAGGTGCAGCCGCATGCCTCGGAGATTGCCACCAATCTGGAAATACTGACAAGCCTGGATTTCATCTTTGCGAAGGCGGCACTTTCCCGGAGCATGTATGGAACCGCACCAAAGATCAATGATCAGCTGGTTATTGATATCAAGGAAGCACGGCATCCCCTTATCGATCCTGACGTGGTGGTTCCGCTGACAATCCAGGTCGGAGAACGTTTCACCACGCTGGTTATCACCGGACCCAACACTGGCGGAAAGACGGTCACGCTGAAAACCGTTGGATTGTTCTGTGCGATGGCGCAATCCGGCCTGCATGTTCCCGCGGCGTACGGATCCAGCCTTCCGGTATTCGATGAAATATATGCCGATATCGGTGACGAACAGTCCATTGAACAGTCTCTTTCCACATTTTCAGGGCATATGACGAATATTGTGTCGATCCTGCAGACCGTGACTCCGGATTCCCTTGTGCTTTTTGATGAACTGGGAGCTGGTACGGATCCGACAGAGGGCGCTGCACTGGCGCAGGCAATTCTTACCGATCTTTTAAAGATGAATGTTCGTACGGTGGCCACCACGCATTACAGTGAACTCAAGGAATTTGCCATGACCACCAGCGGCGTGGAGAACGCATGCGTGGAATTTGATGTGACCACCCTGCGACCTACTTACCATCTTCTGATTGGTATCCCAGGCAAATCCAATGCTTTTGAAATATCAAAGAAGCTTGGATTGCCGGACAGCATCATTGAAACGGCAAAAGGAATGCTCTCCAATGCACAGATCCAGTTTGAAGATGTGCTGGCCGATGCTGAATATCATCGGCAGATAGCGAAACGGGAGAGGGAGATAGCCGAAGAAACCAGTAAGGAAATTGCCCAGCTGAAGAAACAGGCGGATGAGGAAAAGCGCAAACTCATCGAGCAGCATGACCGGGCGGTTAAAAAAGCAAAAGATGAAGCCAAACGGATTGTTGAAAATGCCAAGCGGGAGTCTGAAAACCTGATTGCTGAGCTTCGGTCGATGCGAAAAAATGGAATTGTCCAGGAACATGAACTGCAGGGCATGCGCCAGAGAATGGATGAACTTCAGGACAGGAATACAGAGAAACCGGTTGTTGCGCAGCAAGAGGCTCTTCAGACAGTGCATTCAGGCGACCGGGTGCACATTGTTTCCATGGATATGGACGGAAATGTGGCGGGCGAACCGGATGCAAAAGGTAACGTTACGGTGAAAGCGGGAAGGCTCAACATTCGCGTTCATATTACGGATCTTACGTCTTCCAAACCGGAAAAGATCAAGGAAAAGAAGAAAAAGGATATCTATCAGCCTCAGAACAGCAGCAGTCTTCAGCCAAGGATTGACATTGCCACTCGGACAGTACGCCGGGAACTGGATATTCGGGGAATGGCTGTAGACGAAGCACTGCCGGAAGTCAGCAAATTCATTGATGATGCAACCCTTTCTTCCCTTGGGGAAGTATGCATTATCCACGGTGTAGGTTCCGGCATCCTTCGAACAGGCGTTCAGAATGCACTGCGAAGAAATCCGATGGTAAAGAGTTTCCGTCTGGGGCAGTACGGAGAAGGCGAATCGGGAGTAACAATTGTTACCTTGAAGTGATGCCGTGCTGGGACAGAATCCCGGATTTCCGCATCACTGCGGATGCTTTATCGGAAGACAGCAGGTTTATAAGCAGGGGGAGTGGAAACATTCCCCCTTTTCATTTGAAAAATACAGGAAGAGTGTGTTTTGAATTCAGGCGGCCCTTCCTCCGGGAGTGTGGCCTTCTTTTTCGTTGTCAAAGGGGGCTTGCTGCATTCCTCCGAAATAAACTGATAGACGGAGGATTTCCATTTCTCTCTTTGTATGTAAAAAACTTCGAAAAGGAGTTAAAAAGGAAGGATAATGTCCATCAAAATTCCGGGACAGGAAACAGAACCCGAAGCAAGAGCCGATATGGAAAAGCATACCGTGAAGTGTCTGACAGACTGCACAAGGGACAAGGGGGGGAGGAAATCAAGATGAACGGATATCGGACAGACAATTTGGATGACAAGGAGAACTGCCTGGTCCGGAAGCACCTGACTTTTTGGGGATGGGTCCAGGGAGTGGGGTTCCGATACAGGGCCTTTCATGCTGCATGTCGTGTTGGTGCAACCGGATGGGTCTGCAACAATGATGACGGAAGCGTAACGATGGAAATACAGGGTACAGAAGACCAGATTGACCAGGTAATTCTCATGATTGCTCACGGAACATACGTACAAATTGACGAAATGAAAGCGAAAACCGTCCCCCTGGAAGATGGAGAGCGTGGATTTGAAATTCTGTAGACAGGAATATTCTTTTGGTGAAAATAATCAGTTCCCGTTTTATCATGATGATACAGATAGGGAAAAACAAAGTATATTTGTCCTATTTTTAACAATCTTTTTTTAGTATTTAACATTCACATTTCATTTTTTCTATGATATACTTTTGAGGATTATAGCCTCTATCAGAAACTGCAATTAATGGCGTAAGAGAGAGGATACGAAGGGAGGAACTCGTCTGTGGGTATTTCGCAGACATTTCGTGGTGGAATTCACCCGAAAGAGATCAGCAATGGGAAAGCTGTTACCGGTCCCCTGCCGGTAATTGAAGCGCCCGCTCCTTTGCGGGTTACCGTTGCCATGTCACAGCATGTGGGTGCTCCTGCTGCGTGTTGCGTCAAAGTCGGAGACGTTGTTAACATGGGCCAGATCATTGGTCAGGCGCAGGGTGCAATTTCTGCTCCGGTTCATGCTTCTGTTTCAGGAAAAGTGGTATCGGTAGGTACCTGCATTGTTCCGAACGGCAGGGAAGTAGCTGCAGTAGTCATTCAGAATGACTTTGAAGATCGTTGGGATGAGGCCATGCTAGCTCAGAAGCAGAGTGGAGATGTTGCTCCTGAGAGAATCATTCAGATGGCAAGAGACTTTGGCATTACCGGATTGGGAGGCGCAACCTTCCCGACGGCGGTCAAACTTGACACGTCCAAACTGGATCCAAAACCGGATACGCTGATCATCAACGGCAGCGAATGTGAGCCGTATCTGACTTCCGACCATCGTCTGATGGTTGAAAAGGCGGATTCCATTGCAGATGGAATTATGCTTGCAATGAAAGCATCTGGAGTCAGCAAAGCATTTGTCGGCATCGAAGACAACAAAATGGATGCTGTCGAGGCGATGAAGAAAGCAGCGGCAGGACGTTTTGAAGTTGTAGCACTTCCCGCTAAGTATCCCCAGGGATTTGAGAAGATGCTCATTTACAGCCTTACCGGACGAAAAGTCCCGGATGGAGCACTTCCTTCCGCCGTGCAGTGTGTTGTTCTTAATGTTGGCACCTGTGCCGCCCTTTCAGAGGCGGTCCGGGAAGGACATCCCATTGTAAAACGGGTAGTGACCATCTCCGGACATGTCGGCAAGCCAGGTAATTACCTTGTACGTATCGGTACCTCCACCATGGATCTTGCGGATATGGTTGGCGGCTTCGGTCCAGATGTGCGTAAGATTGTTATCGGCGGCCCCATGATGGGCATGACCGTGCCGACCTTGAACATTCCGGTGACCCGAAACTATGGTGGACTGCTTGCTCTTGGGGATGAAGGCGTGGCACCGAAAGAGAGCGCCTGTATCCGCTGCGGACGCTGCATTAAAGCCTGCCCGATGCATTTGATGCCCACCAGGATTGATGCGTTCGTACGTCATTCTGATTTTGATGGTGCCATTAATGCCGGCGCTATGACATGCATGGAATGCGGAAGCTGTACCTATGTGTGTCCTGCAAAGCGTGAGCTGACCCAGAGCATCCGTATGGCGAAGACAATCGCCAGGACTCGGAAGTCCTGAGATGGGAGGTAAAAGAAATGGCTAAGTTGATTATCTCTTCTTCTCCACATCTGCGTGATTCTTCCTCTACGGCATCCATCATGAAGGATGTATGTATTGCGTTGATTCCAGCTACTGTGGTTGGTATTCTTTTCTTTGGCTATAAAGCCGCAGTCATCGTTGCACTGTCTATTGCTGCGGCAGTATTCAGTGAGTGGCTTTACTGCAAAATGAGCCATCAGGAAGTTACAATCGGAGATTTTTCTGCGGTCGTTACCGGTCTGCTGCTGGCAATGAACATGCCCTCTACGGTCCCGTTCTGGATGCCGATTATCGGTTCTGCGATTGCGATCCTGCTTGTCAAGATGATATTCGGCGGTCTTGGACATAATTTTGTGAACCCTGCGCTTGCAAGCCGCGCGATTCTCTCCCTTTCCTGGGCGACCCTCATGAATACCTTTGCGGCTCCTGCTTTCCTGAATGTAGGTGGCGCAGATGTCATCTCCGGTCCTACAGCCATCGGCGCGTCCGGTAATGGAAGCTATACGCTCGGACAGCTCTTTCTTGGCAATGTACCCGGAACAATCGGCGAGACCTGTAAAATTGCACTGCTCATCGGTGCCGCTTACCTGTTTGTCCGCAAGGTTATCTCCTGGGAAATCCCGGCAACCTTTATCGGCAGTTTTGCTGTCTGCTACCTGATTGCCACGGGCTTCAATTTCCAGGAAACCCTGTATCAGGTGCTTTCCGGCGGTCTGATTCTTGGTGCCTTCTTTATGGCAACGGACTACGTGACCAGTCCTACCACAAGGAAAGGGCAGCTTATTTTCGGCCTTGGATGCGGCGTTCTGCTCTTCATTTTCCGTTTCTGCAAGAGTTCGAAAGCGGAATGGTGCTCCTTTGCTATCCTGTTTATGAATGTTGTCTCTCCGCTCATTGAGCGCTTTACTTACCCGAAGAGCTTTGGGGAGGTGAAAAAGGCGTGAATCCTATCTTGAAATTAGGCATCCGATTACTGATATTCTGCCTGTTTGCCAGTCTGGCTCTCGCCCTGACCAATGAGGTGACCAAAGGTCCTATTGAACAGCAGAAGCTTGCTGCTAAAATGGAAGCACTCAGTAAGGTCATGCCCATGAGTAATTACGAGCAGATTACTTATAACAATCTGCCGGACAGTTCCAATCTCGATGAAATCTTCAAGGCTACCAATGCAGACGGTTCTGTCAAAGGATATGCGCTGAGTGCATCACCGAATGGTTATGGCGGAGAGATCCCGCTGACAGTCGGTGTCTCGGAGGAAGGCTATATTACTCAGGTTTACGTTGGCTCTCTCTCTGAAACCAAAGGCCTTGGCAGCCGAGTCGGTGATGACGAATTCATGGATCGGTTTATCGGCGTCGAAGCCAATCCCGATACCCTGAAGGATAATGTAGATACCATCTCGGGTGCTACAATTTCTTCCGGCGCATTTCTGAATGCGACGCAGGAAATTCTGAACTATACCAGGGATGAGCTCGGAATTGAACCGCATGCAGGCAACAAGGATGCCATCCTGGCAGAATATGCTGCCAGCAAGGCTTCCGGCGAAGGCAGCGGTGAGGGAGAATCCGCACCGATAGCTGCAGAAAGCAAATCCTATGCAGTGAAGGGCTTCGCTGATTTTAAAGTAGATGTTGCGCTGGATGCCGATGGAAACATTGTTTCTGTTACTGTTCCTGAACATGCTGAAACAGAAGGATTCGGAGCGGACTTAATCGCCGACACAGCAGTTTTTGATGCGCTTGTCGGAAAGAATATTGCGGAAGCTCAGATCGATGTCCGTACCGGTGCAACCCTGACCAGCAATGCCATCAATGACGCACTGTCTCAGGCTGCCGCATCCTATGCCGCTTCCCAGCCTGTCAGCTATGCAGTAAAAGGCTTTGCAGACTTCAATGTGCTTGTTGCTCTTGACGAAGCTGGAAACATTACATCCGTATCTATTCCGGAACACAATGAAACCGAGGGATTCGGTGCTGACCTTATTGCAGATACGGCAGTGTTTGAAGCGCTTGTCGGACAAAACATCGCGGATGCCAAGATTGATGTCCGTGCCGGTGCAACCCTGACCAGCAATGCTATCAATGACGCTCTGTCTCAGGCCGCTAAAGCATGGGCAGCAGGTGCTGGCATCGTGGCAGGCGACCCTTATACTGTAAAGGGCCAGTCTAAGTTTACTGTTTATATTGAAGCAGAAGACGGAAAGATCGCCAGTATTTCGGTTCCTTCTCATGAGGAGACGCCGGGACTTGGTGCTGTCTTACTCGAACAGGAAAAGCTGGATGCCTATGTAGGGCAGAACCTGGCAGATGTCAATGTAGACATCGTTTCCGGTTCTACGCTTACCAGCAATGCCCTGCAGTCTGCATTTGAAATGGCTGCCATGGCCAACGGCATTGTACGGACCCAGCCGGAACCTGTCATTGAGGAGCTCCCTGAACCTGAAAAAGAAGCTACCGTCGGAAAGAGCTATGCGGTGAAAGGCTTTGCCGATTTCAACGTGGAAATTGAGCTGGATGAGGAAGGCAAGATCG